>JBIOTX010000343.1:0-10487 GCA_044866315.1 Thermoanaerobaculia bacterium
CGGCCACGGCGAGGTCGTTGTAGGCGGAGAGCGCGCCGCCGTCGCGCACGACCGCGATCTGCGGCAGCCAGAGGAAGACCAGGGCGTACCAGCTGCCGAGGCGGCGGCGGATCTCCAGGGCGAAGGCGAGGGCGAAGAGGACGTAGAGCCCGCGGGCATGGCGCTCGTCGAGCTCGCGGCCGGCGCGCATGAGGATGGCCGCGTCGAGGGGAAGGAGCGGCGGGTACTCGTTGCGCCAGTTCGTGGAGGTCTCGCCGCGGAAGAACGGGCCGTCGACCCGGTCCTCGGCGGCGATGGCCTTGGCCTTCATCAGCCAGAAGGCGCGGCCGTCGTAGTCGTTGAGGGGGAGGATGGCGGCGAGGAGGAAGAGCAGGGCGGCGGTGAGGGCGAGGAGGAGGTCGGGTTTGGAGTGCGGCGGCAATGCCGCCGCTTTCAAAGCGGCAGCTACGCTGCCGCACTCCAAAAGACTGACGACGAGGAGCACGATCGCCACCGGCAGCAGTGGCACATGCAGCAGGGCGGCGAGGAAGAGCACGACGCCGGTCGCGCCCGCGCCGGCGAGCCACGGCTGCATGGGGCCGACGAAGCGCGTCAACGCCAGGCCGACGACGGCGAAGAGGAACGAGACGATGAGGCCGGTCACGGTGTGTGCTCCGGCCAGAAGAAGGCGGTGTTGCCGTCGCGCAGCTTCGTGGATGCGAAGGCGAACACCGGCGCCTCGCCCGCGATCGTGTTCTCGGGCGACGCGGGACCGCTCCAGAGGCCATGGGGCTCCAGCGTCACCGCGGTGCCGTTCACGTCGACCACGGCGGCGGCGTCACCGGCGTTCAGCACCCACAGCCGCTCGCCGCCGCGGACGCGAAGCGGGAGCGGCGGCAGGCGCTCGATGGACGGGAGCGGCGCCGCCTTGCGCGCGCCGCGGTTCACGAACCAGAACGCCGACCGCACCGGCACGGTGGATGTCACTCGCAGCCAGCCCTGCGTCATCGTGCCGAACGCCTGATCGACGAGGTCGATGAACCGCAGCGGGCGATCGATCGCGAACTTCTTTTGTTGGCCACCCGGGAAAAGCGTGAACGTCACCTCGCCCTTCGCCTCCGGCACGAGCACGCCCTCGGTCGTGTACGAATCCGGCGGCGCGCCGTCTACCGAGGCCACCAGCGGCACGAGGAACGCGCTCCGCGCCTCGGCCGAGGGCCGCGGATCGCGCACGATTGCGTCCCCCCTCTGCTCGCGCCGGATCTCCGCGTACGACATCAGTCTGGCGATCTCCGGCCGCCGGCCGTCCACGTAAAGCAGCGTCTTCGCCGGCGGCGGGTCGAGCGTGCGCCGGTAGTCCTCCAGTCCCTGGTACAGGCGCGCGGGCCGCGGATAGAGGTAGTAGTGGATGAAGACGCCGCGGCCAAGCTCCTCGCCGCGGGCGAGGACGATGGCCACGCGCTCGCTCTCCGGCAGCCGGCGCCTGGCCGCGCGCATCGACGCGTAGTAGTCCATCAGCCGCTCGCGGCGCTCGGCGTACGGGAGCGGCGCGAGGTCCCACGCCAGACGCGTGAGGCGCCCCAGCTCGGGAAAGGAGAACGCGGCCGCGGAGACGAGGAGCGCCGCGACGATCAGGGTTTCAGGTTTCGGCCAGCGAAACGACCGTGTTCCGGCCATCGACGGTCACGAGCTTAGCGCGGTGGGCGAGGGTCTGCCCATCGTGCAGCCAGCCCCACGAGACCACGCTCACTACGTCCCCCGCCCGCATCCGTCCGATGGCCACGTCGCCGCTCCCCTCGGCCCCCGGCTCCGCAAACGTCACGAAGCGCTCGCCGGTGGCGTGGTTCACGATCTCCACTTCCTCGAGCGGAAGGATGTTCGCCGCGCGCAGAAGGATGGGATCGATGCGCAGCGACAGCCCCTCGGCGCGCGTGACGGTGGCGTTCTGGATCGCCCCGCGGACGAGGCGGCGCATCATGAGCGCGGCACCAGGATGTTGTCGATGAGGCGCGTCTTCCCGACGCGCACCGCCCCGGCGAGGAGCACCTCACGGTGGAAGTCGCGCGGCGCCTCGAACGTGAGCGGATCGACCACCGCCAAGTAATCGACCTCCACCCCGCCCTCCTCGGCCACGACCCGGTGCATCAGCTTCTCGATCCCCGCCACCTCGTGAATGCCATGCGTGATCGCCTCTTCTCCCGCGCGCAAGGCCCGGTGCAGCACCGGCGCCCTGGCCCGCTCCTCGGCCGACAGGTAGCTGTTCCGCGAGGATAGGGCCAGGCCGTCCGGCTCACGCACGGTTTCGCCGAAGACCAGCCGCACGGGGATGTCCAGGTCGCGCACCATCCGCTCGATCACGGCGCACTGCTGTGCATCTTTCCGGCCGAACGCGGCCACGTCCGCCTGGACGATGTGGAACAGCTTCGCCACCACCGTGGCCACGCCGTCGAAGTGCCCCGGCCGGCGCTCTCCTTCCAGCGGGCGCGATACGCCGCCGACCGCAACCGCGGTCGTCGCGCCGTCCGGATACATCGCCTCCACGGGCGGCAGAAAGAGGAGGTCGACGCCTTCACCTTCGAGCAACGACCTGTCGCGCTCTTCGTCGCGCGGGTAGCGGCCGAGGTCTTCGGTGGGGCCGAACTGGCGGGGATTGACGAAGATCGAGACCACGAGGAACGTCGCGCCGGCCTCACGGGCCACGCGGATCAGCGACAGGTGCCCCTCGTGGAGGAAGCCCATCGTCGGCACGAAGCCGACCGTCGCGCCGTGCACGCGCGCGGCCGCGACGGCCTCCCGCGTCTCCTCGATGCTGCGCGCGATCTTCACTGGGCCTTGGGCATCTCCACCACCACGCCGCTCTCATCGCGCGTGGCGTAGAGCCGCTCCAGCTCTTCCCGGGAGGCCATGTGGAACGACTCCTTCTCCTCGTCGGGGAAGCGGCCCTCGCGCACGTCGGCGAGATACGACTCCAGCGCCGCCTGCAGGTCCTGAGCCGCGTTGGCGTAGCGGCGGACGAATTTCGGCGTGTGGCCGTCGTACATGCCCAGGACGTCGTGGTAGACCAGGACCTGCCCGTCGCAGTGCGGGCCGGCGCCGATGCCGATGGTGGGGATGGTGATCTGCTCGGTGATCATCGCCGCCAGCTCGGTGGGGACGCACTCCAGGACGAGCGAGAAACAGCCCGCGCGCTCGAGGGCGACGGCCTCGTCGAGGAGCCGGCGGGCGTCGTCCGCGTTCTTTCCCTGCAGCTTGAACCCGCCGAGAGCGTTGACGGACTGGGGGGTGAGGCCGATGTGGCCCATCACCGGGATCTCCGCGTCGAGGATGGCCTCGATGGTGCGGATGCGCGAGGCCTTCGCACCCTCGATCTTCACGGCCTGCGCGCCCGCCTGAATGAACCGGCCGGCGTTTCGGACCGACTCCTCGACGGACACGTGGTACGACAGGTACGGCATGTCCCCGACGATCAGGGCCGTCTTCGCCCCCCGCGCCACCGCCCGGGTGTGGTGGAGCATGTCCTCCACGGTCACGCTGAGCGTGTCCGGATACCCGAGCACGACCATGCCCAGGGAGTCGCCGACGAGGAGGATGTCCGCGCCGGCCGCGTCGGCGATCCTGGCGCTGGGGTAGTCGTAGGCGGTCAGCATCCCGATGCGCGACTTCGCTTTCATCGCGCGGATGCCCGGGACGGTGACTTTTTTCTTCGGATTCATCTCACTCCCTCCTGGACAGAGAAGGAGCGGGTACACGGGCGGATGCCCGCGTGACCTACGCTTCGTCTCGGTCCGTCGACTCAGGATCCAAGCGGTACGTAGTACTGGGTGCCTTTTTGAGCGTTTCGAATCTGCTCCACGAGCTGATCGAAATGCTCGGGTGTGTTCACGAAGTCGATCTCGTTCGTATTCACGACCAGCAGTGGCGTCTCGTCGTACCGGTAAAAGTAGTGGGAGTACGCCTCGCTGAGCTCCTGTAAATACGAGGGCGAGATCGCTTTCTCGTAAGCCCGCCCGCGCTTCTTGATGCGCTTGAGTAGTGTATCAAGACTTCCCTGGAGATAGATGATCAGGTCCGGCCGGGGGACCTGGTCGTAGAGCAGGTCGTAGAGCCGGTTGTAGATCATCAGCTCCGAGTCTTCGAGGGTGAGATAAGCAAAGATCTTGCTCTTCGGGAAGCTGTAGTCCGCCAGGATCAGCTCGGTGAACAGATCCCGCTGCGCCACCTGCCGCTGCTGGTCGTACCGCGAGAGCAGGAAGAACAGCTCGGTCCGGAACGCCGCCCCGCGCTTGTCCTTGTAGAAGTCGTCGAGAAACGGATTGTCCGCGTCCTCGAGGATCTTCGTCCCCCGGAACCGCTTCGCCAGGAGGCTGGTCAGCGAAGTCTTCCCCACCCCGATCGGACCCTCGATCGCGATGTGGCGCCAGGGGAGAGGAGGATTCACGGGTGGGGAGAATAGCCGATGGGAGGGGGGTTGTGTGCACGTGAAGCGCGAGGGAGCGCGACGAGGCTGACGGCGTGAGATACGTGCACCGCACCGGAATGAAGAGGTTCGAATGAAGAAGAAAGAATGAAGAAGCACACCCGGCCGCCGTCGGCGCCTGCGGCGGGTCTCTCAATTCTTCATTCCTCATTCGAACCTCTTCATTCCGGTCCCGTGCACGACAAACACGCCACACTCTCTACACACGCCCCATCCCCGCCCACCCTCGTCCCCCTTGTGATAAAACGGCCCGCCCAATGCTGACCCTCGATGACTACCGCCTTCCCAACGGCCTTCGCGTCGTCCTCAATGAAGACCATTCCGCGCCGCTGGTGGCGGTCAATCTCTGGTACCACGTCGGCTCGAAGAACGAGCGGCCGGGGCGGACCGGGTTCGCGCATCTGTTCGAGCACATGCTCTTCTCCGGGTCGGAGAACGTCGGCAACAACGAGCATTTCCGCTACGTGCAGTCGGTGGGCGGGGTGCTGAACGGCACGACCTTCTTCGACCGCACGAACTACTTCGAGACCCTGCCCTCGAACTACCTCGCCCTCGGGCTCTGGCTGGAGTCCGACCGCATGGGCTTCTTCCTCCCCGCGCTGACGCAGGAGAAGCTGGACATTCAGCGCGAGGTGGTCAAGGAGGAGCGGCGGCAGCGCTACGACAACGTGCCCTACGGCACGGCGTTCGAGCGTCTCCTGCATCTGGCCTACGACCCCGACTACTCCTACCACTGGCCGACCATCGGCTCGATGGAGGACCTCGGCGCGGCCTCGCTCGACGACATCCGCGACTTCTTCGCCACCTGGTACCGGCCCGACAACTGCACGCTCACCCTCGTCGGCGACTTCGCCCCGGACGAGGCGAAGCGGCTCATCGAGCAGTACTTCGGCGACATCCCGCCGGGCGGTTCGTTCCCGCCGTTCGATCTCCAGCGCAAACCCGCCTCCCACGAGCAGCGGGAGACCGTGCCGTCGCAC
The DNA here is from genome assembly GCA_044866315.1 of Thermoanaerobaculia bacterium. Taxonomy (GTDB): domain Bacteria; phylum Acidobacteriota; class Thermoanaerobaculia; order Gp7-AA8; family Gp7-AA8; genus QHVT01. Next base: position 5,437 of record JBIOTX010000343.1, read on the forward strand.
GTGCAGCTGCCGCGGGTCTACCGGCTCTATCACCTGCCGAAGATGGGCGACCGGGAGTGGGTCCACGCGGACCTCCTCACCACGATCCTGGCCTCGGACAAGGCCAGCCGTCTCGACCGCGTGCTCGTGCACGAGAAGCAGATCGCCCAGGACGTCGGCACCTACGTCCTTCCGACCGAGGCGACGGGGATGATGCTCCTGCAGGCGACGGCGCGCGAGGGCGTGGCCATCGAGGCCGTCGAGGCGGCGATCGACGAGGAGATCGCCCGCGTCGCCGTGAATGGCATCACCGAGGACGAGCTCACCCGGGCCAGGAACCGGGCCGAGATCGAGCTCGCCCATCAGCTCGAGACCTTCGACGCGCGCGCGGACCTGATCGGCATGATGACCACGTACTTCAACGACCCGAACATGGTCGCGCACTGGCTCGACCCCTACCGCGCCGCGACCACGGAGGATCTCGCGCACGTGGCGCGCAAGTACCTGATCCCCGAGAATCGCGTGACGACGACGTTCGTCCCGGAGAGCTGATGGCCATCGACCGCAGCACCGCTCCCCCTCCCACCGCCCCGCGGCCGTATCACTTTCCGCACATCACCCGGGAGACGCTGCCGAACGGGCTGCGCGTGCTGGTGGCGCAGTCGCACAACGCGCCGCTGCTCTCCCTGCGCGCGCTGATCCGCTCGGGCGCGGATCACGACACCGCGCAGACGGCGGGGCTGGCGTCGATCGCCGCCGACCTGCTCGATGAAGGGGCGGGCGAGCGCGACGCCATCCGCCTCGCCGAGGACGTCGGCGTCCTCGGCGGCTCCCTCGGCACCGGGGCGGACTGGGACGCCTCGTACGTCTCCCTGGACGTCCTGAGCCGCAACGCCGAGCCCTCGGTGGCCATCTTCGGCGACGTCACCGTCCGGCCCACCCTCCCGGCGGACGGCCTCGAGCGCGTGCGCGCCGAGCGCCTGAACGAGCTCCTCCAGCAGCGCAACGAGCCGGGGGCCATCGCCGGCAAGCGCTTCGCCAACCTGCTCTACGGCAGCGGCGCGTACGGCAACTCCGTCACCGGCAACGCCGAGAGCGTGCAGCGGCTGACGCTCGGCGACGTGCAGCGCTACTATCGCCAGCACTATCTCCCGAACAACAGCTCGGTCGTGATCAGCGGCGACATCGACCCCTCCGCCGCTATCGAACTGATTGGGCGCGCCCTCGGCGATTGGCAGCGCGGCCCCGAGCCGCCGCGGCCGACCGTCTCGCCGCGCCCGATCGACGCCAGCCGGATCTACGTCATCGACCGGCCCCAGGCGGTGCAGTCAGAGATCCGCGTCGGCCACATCGGCGTTCCCCGCTCGTGCGAGGACTACTTCCCGCTCTCGGTGATGAACGCGCTCTTCGGCGGCGTGTTCAACTCCCGCATCAACCTCAACCTGCGCGAGCGCCACGGCTACACCTACGGCGCGAGCTCGCGGTTCGCGTTCCGGAAACAGGCCGGCCCGTTCGTCGTCGCCGCGCCGGTGCGCAACGAGGTGACCCTGGAGTCGATCCAGGAGATGCTGGCCGAGCTGCGCCGCATGCGCAGCGGCGACGTCGACCCGACCGAGCTCGCCGAGGTGAAGAACTACCTCATGGGCGTCTTCCCGGCGACGGTGCAGACCGCGTCCGACATCGCCGGGCGCCTCCTGGACATGGAGCTCTACGGCCTCCCCGAGGACTACTTCGACCACTACCGCGAGAACATCGATGGGGTGACGAAGGAGGACGTGGAGCGCGTGGCCCGGAAGTACATCGATCCCGAGCGCCTGCTCATCGTGATCGTCGGCAACGCCAAAGAGATCCGCGAGCCCCTCGGGTCTCTGGGCATTCCGATGCACGAACTGGATATCGACGGGAACAAATTGGCAATCGCCTGAACAACTCGCACAGTCCGCCGCGACGACTCACCCAATCCTACCTGTCGACTCGCACAATCCACCCCGACGATACGCCCAGCCCCCGCGTCGACTCGCACCATCCGCCCGTCGATCCGCACAGTCCTCCCTATCGATTCGCACCGTCCGACCTGTCGATACGCACCGCCCGACCTGTCGATCCGCGCCGCTCGCGTGAGGCGAGACGCATCGCTGCCTGCCGATACGCACATCGAGCCGCGTCCGTACGTGAGTCGTCGGTCTTCGATATGCGGCGATGCGGTTCATGGAGGTCTTCCTCCGCGGGGACGGCGCCGGTCGTCGCAGTGGATTGTCGCCATCGTCAGGGTGAATTGGGCAAGTCGTCAGGGGCTCCTGTGCGAGTCGACGGGCGGATTGTGCGAGTCGACGCGGGAGCGGTGCCGGTCGTCAGGGTGGATTGTCGCCATCGTCAGGGTGAATTGGGCGAGTCGTCCGGGACTCCTGTGCAGGTCGCCGGGCGTCTTGCGAGAACCGCGGCGGGAGCGGTGCCGATCGTCGCCGCTTCCTGCGCGAGTCGTCATCGTCGGCAACGCCAAAACCGATGGCAACTGCGTGGCCATCATCGGAGACGCCGGCGTGCTGGTCGTCGACACCGGGCAGGCGCGCGGCGAGCCGACGGTCGAGGCGCCCTTTTAGGAGTGCGGTAGCGAAAGCTACCGCTCTTCTATCCGGATCACAGAGCGGTGGCTGCGCCACCGCACTCCTACAACGTCCCCCCGCCGCTCCCGCCCGGCTTCTCCACGGTCTTCATCTCGCTCGGCGGCAGGACGCCGGTGTTCGTGCGGATCCAGTCGAGGCACTCCTGCTTCGTGCCCTGGACGCCGGCTTCGTGCCACTCGGGAGGGCACGGCTTGTCGGAGGGCCAGACGGTGTAGTCCTCGAGGTTGCGGATGACTTTGTAGACCTCGTCCGGCATCGCCCGTTCCTCCTCTGGGTTCCTGGACAGGACCACGGCCGCGGCGGCGACCGCCTGGGCCACGAGCAGCATCATCGAGAAGCCGTGCAGCGCGCCGAAGCGCCTGCGGAGCCGATCGTCGGGGTGCAGCGCCGAGATGGGCACGGGCGAGGCGAAACGGATCGCCCGGATGCGCAGGTCGACCAGCGCCTGCGCGGCGGCGAGCAGGATCGCCGCGAAGAGAATGACGATCACCAGGCGCCGCGCGCGCCGCAACTCGAGCGCGAACAGCAAGAGGGGCGCGCCGATGGCGATGTAGTGCCAGCGCGCGAGCATGGCCCCGACCACGTCCGCGGCGGCGGTGGCGTTCGGCGCACTGCGGAACGCCGCCGATGCGGCGAGCATCAGGAAGAAGGCGCTGCCGAGCCAGAGCGCGGCGATCAGGCGGAAAAGACGTTCCGTATCGCCTCCGTATACGGCGGCCGCAGCACGCCCCGCTCGGTGATGATGGCGGTGATGAGCCGCGCCGGCGTGACGTCGAACGCCGGATGGCGCACGGTCACGCCTTCCGGGGCCACGCGCGTGCCGAAGATCTCCGTCACTTCCTCGGCACTGCGCTCCTCGATGGGGATGTGCGCGCCGCTCGGGCAGTTCGGGTCGATGGTCGAGACCGGGGCGGCGACGTAGAACGGCACGCCGTGCGCGTTCGCCAGCACGGCCACGGTGTACGTGCCGATCTTGTTGGCCGCGTCGCCGTTCGCGGCGATGCGGTCCGCGCCGACGATGACCGCGTCGAACCTCCCCTGCTGGAAAAAGTGGCCGGACATGTTGTCGGTGATGAGGGTGACGTCGATGCCGTCGCGCTGCAGTTCCCAGGCCGTGAGCCGCGCACCCTGCAGATAGGGACGGGTCTCGTCGGCGAAGACGGCCACGCGCTTGCCGCTCTCGACGGCCGCGCGGATCACGCCGAGGGCCGTGCCGTAGCCGGCGGTGGCGAGCGCGCCGGCGTTGCAGTGCGTGAGCACGGTGACGCGCTCGCCGAGGAGCTCCGCGCCGTAGCGGCCCATGCGCATGTTGGCCTCGAGGTCCTCGGCGAGGATGGCCTCGGCCTCCGCGGTCATGTTCTCGGGGTGGGCGAGCATCCGGTCCACGGCCCAAGCGAGATTCACGGCCGTGGGCCGCGCGGCCTTGAGCATCTGGGCGACGGCATCCAGGTCCTCGCCGCGCCGGGCGGCCATGGCCATGCCGAACGCGGCGCTCACGCCGATGGCCGGCGCGCCGCGCACGACCATGGTCCGGATGGCCGCGGCGACCTCCTCCGCGGAGCGGCACTCCACCCACGTTTCCTCTCGCGGCAGAAGGCGCTGATCGAGGAGAAACAGGGTGTCACCGGTCCATCGGAGAGGCGTGACTAGCACGGAACTCGCAGTCGGATTCACCTCGATATACTAGCGCGCTCCATGAGGAGGTCACGGTCATGGTGAAGGTAGGAGTGAATGGATTCGGCCGCATCGGCCGCAACGTCGTGCGGGCCGCCCTGGAGCGGCACTACGACGTGGAGTTCGTGGCCGTGAACGACCTCGCCGCGCCGGCCACGCTCGCCTACCTCCTCAAGTACGACTCCGTGCACCGCACCATCGCCAACGACGTCCAGGCTGGCGAAGGCAGCATTTCCATCGACGGCAAGCCGCTGCGCGTGTTCTCCAATCCCGACCCGGCCGAGATCCCCTGGGACCAGGTCGGTGCGGAGATCATCGTCGAGTCCTCGGGACGCTTCACTTCCAAGGACAAGGCCTCCCGGCATCTCAAGAAGACGGTGAGCACGGTGATCATCTCCGCGCCGTCGAAGGACGCCGACGCCACGTTCTGCATGGGCGTGAACGAGAACGCCTTCGATCCGGCCAAGCACAGCATCATCTCCAACGCCTCGTGCACGACGAACTGCCTGGCCCCGGTGGCCAAGGTGCTCAACGAGGCGTTCGGCATCCGCCACGGCGTGATGACCACGATTCACGCGTACACCGGCGACCAGAAGCTGATCGACGCACCGCACAAGGACCCGCGGCGCGCGCGTTCGGCGGCCATCAACCTCATCCCCACGAGCACCGGCGCCGCCAAGGCGATCGGCCTCGTGATCCCGGATCTCGCCGGGCGGATGCAGGGCTACGCGGTGCGCGTGCCGGTGCCGACCGGGTCGATGGTGGACCTGACCG
>JBIOTX010000344.1:0-27873 GCA_044866315.1 Thermoanaerobaculia bacterium
GCGCGAGGCCACGATTTCCAGGGAGAAGATGCCGTTCCCGCGGTCGTACAGTTTGACGGGAGAGAGGACAGGAATCGTCCTCCGCGACTCAGGCTCGCTGCGTGAGGCATGGGACAGCGTGATCCGCGCCCGGGCCGGAGCAGGTGCCGGGGACGACGCGCTCGCGCCCGGCGCCGCCAATGCCACGGTCGTCCGCTTCTTCCGCTCCACCGGCGCGGGGATCGCCTCCGCTTGCGGCAGAAATGCGACCTCCTCCTGCTTCAGCACCGGTGCCGCCGGAAGCACGGCTTCCTCGCGAACGGGCTCTGGTACTTCTGCGGGCTGCACGGCCTGCTGCCAGGTGACGTCGCGCATCTGCATCGCAACGTTGCCCTGCGCATCGCACAGATCGATGTCCAGCCTGCCGGCGTCGCCCCGCACCCAGGCCACCATCTGCTGCGTGCACGGCGCCACGACGCGCAACGACGCGAGCGCAGACGGGAAGCCGTTCGAGCCGCGCGCGGCATTCAGTGCGCTCTCCATCAAGGCCGGATGCAGAACGTAGCCGTCCGCATGCTCGGCCGAGAGGTGCACCAGCCGCTGCCCCTGTGCCTCGAGTCGATCGATCTCCAGCCTGGCCGGAGCCGGCTCACGACTGAGCACCGCGCTCCCCTGGCAATGGACGGTCTCCCGGTCGCCGCCATTGCTGTAGATCTCGAACTCGATCTGTTCGTTGCCGGTGATGAGGGCGACGTCGACCTGTTTGCTTCCGTCGATGACGATCGGCTGTGCCCAGACGATCTTACGCAGCTCCAGGAGCGTCGCCTCCGGACGTGCCGGCAGCGCCAGCTCGATCGCCGCCCGCGCCATTTCCAGACACGCCGTTGCCGGCAGCACCTTCTGTCCGGCCTCTTCGGTGAGGAAGGCTTCATCGCCGGTGAACGTGGAGCGATAACGCTGCTCGCTCAAATCGGACGCGTTGCTGTGCAGCAGAGGGTGGAGGAAGGCGGTCGCGGGCCTGGCGGCGGCGACCTCCCGGCCCGCTCTCGTATCGATCCAGTGGCGCTCCCTGGCGAAGGGATACGTGGGCAGGCTCATACGCCGCGGCCGGACTTCCCCGTAAAGCTTGTCCCAATCCGGCTCCCCACCCCTCACCCACAGGTCGATCGTCTGCCGGAGGTCCGCGTCGCTGGCGATCAGCGACGGGGATTCGTTCCCGCGTTTGGCCTGTCCTCGATGAGCTCCTTCGACATCTTGGCCGGCCGCATACGCCTGAAGTTTCTCGATCAGCTCTTCGACCGTGCTGACGACGAAGCCCAGGCGTTCCTCCATCGCCTCCCGACCCACTTGGAGGGTGTAAGCCATGGAAATCAGATCGATGCTGCTCTGTCGCGCGCGGACGAAGTCCAGCAGCTCACGGACCTTCTGCTGCAGCTGCTCGGCCGTTCTCGCCGAGAGCAGAATGGCCACGTCCATGCGCGCCGGCGGCGTTCGCACCGGCGCCGGATACTCCTCGACGATCATGTGGGCATTCGAGCCGCCCGCGCCGAAGGAGGAGATCCCTGCAATCCTCGGCACCTTCCGGCCGTCGATCACCGGCTGCTCCCAAGGCCGCAATGCCTGATTGACGACGAACGGGCTCTTTTCGAAGTCGATGTAGGGATTCAATTGAGCCGAATGCAGCGAGGGCACGATCTGCTGATGCTGCATCTGCAGCAGGACCTTCATCAGCCCGGCAATGCCCGCGGCGGACTCGCAATGACCGATGTTCGACTTGGCGGATCCGATCAGGCAGAACTGCGTGTCCTGCGTGTATTGACGAAAGGCCTCGTTCAGCGCGGCGATCTCGATCGGGTCTCCCAGCCGGGTGCCCGTGCCGTGGGCCTCCACGTAGCTGATGTGCCGCGCGTCCGTACGCGATTCCGCCAGAGCGCGGCTGACCGCGCTCGACTGGGCCTGCGGGTTCGGGACCGTGTAGCCGTTGGTCCTGCCGCCGTGCGTGAGCGCGCTGCCGCGAATGATGCCGTAGATGTGGTCGCCGTCCCTCTCGGCGTCGGCGAGCCGCTTGAGGACGACCACGCCCACCCCTTCTCCCGGGATGTATCCGTCGCCGCCTTCGCCGAAGCTCTGGCAGTGGCCGTCACTGGAGATGAACTGCCCGAGGCTGAGCATCAGGTACTTGTTGGGGTGAACGCTGACGTTCACGCCGCCGGCAATGGCCATGCTGGTGCGGCCCAATTTCAGGTCCTGACAGGCGACGTGAATGGCGGTGAGCGATGACGAGCACATGCTGTCCAGGGTCATGCTCGGCCCGTGGAGGTTCAGCACGTACGACACGCGATTGGCGATGCTGGCCACGTTGCCGGCAAACGCCATCCTCAGATCCTCGGCGTTGACGCTCGCGCCGAACAGCTGGTACTCGCTCCACATCACCCCGGCGTACACGCCGACCTCGCGCCGCGACTGCAGGGCGGCGCGGGAGTAGCCTGCGTCTTCGAGAGCCATCCAGGAATGCTGGAGAAACAGGCGCTCCTGGGGGTCGATGAACTTCGCTTCTCTCGGGGAGATGCCGAAGAACAGCGGCTCGAACTCATCGACGCCGGCGATGAAGCCGCCCCACTTACTGTAATGCCGCCCCTCGTGGTCGCGGCCCTCGCTGAAGTAGGCCCGCCAGTCCCAGCGCTCCTCGGGAACCTCGATGATGCAGTCCTTACCGTCCCGCAGATTGTTCCAATACGCCTCGACGTCGAAGGCCTCGGGATAGCGGCCGCTCATTCCGATGATGGCGATGGCGTCGAATTCCTTCGCCGAGCCGGTGGCGGCAGTGCTCCGCGGGCGGCGGAAGCGCCGGCTGGAGACCGGCTTCGCCGGTTCGGACGCAGCCGTCGCCTCGGGCACACGGGTCCTGGTTCCGGCGAAGAGCGACGCCAGTTGCGGCGAATGGCGGGCGACGAAGTAGTCGGCCAAATCCCGGATCGTTCGATATTCGAAGAACAGCGTCTTGGAAAGCGTGCCGAACGTCTCTTCCAGGCGGCTGGTCAGCTTCATCGCCAGCATCGAGTCGATGCCGTACTCCTCCAGCGCGGCCCGCGGATCGATCCTGTGAGCCGGCAGTTTGAGCACGTCCGACAATTGCTTCCGCAGGAAGTCCTGCGTCCTCTCGGCAAGGCTCTGCGGATCGATCTCCTCGGCAACCATCCGCGGCTCCGCCTGTGGCCCGGCCGGCAGCGCGGGACCGCCGAGGACGGTGCGGCGGATCCGGGGTAGGTCGCCGACCAGCACCATGATCTGGTCGTACGGCAACGCCAGGCTGCGGTGGAACGCCTGCATGCCCGTCGCCGTCGGCATGGGCTGCAGACCGGTGGTGCGTTGCAGCAGTTCCTGGCTCGCTGCATCCATCGTCATCCCGCCGGCCTGCCACAACGACCAGTCGATCGCCCGCGTGCGCCCGTGCCGCCGCTTCGCGGCCACCAGTGCATTGCGATAGGCCGCAAACTGGTCCATGAAACCGTTCGCCGCGGCATAGTCGGCCTGTCCGACGTTCCCGATCGCGCCGGCGAAGGAGGAGAACAGCAGGAAGAAATCGAGCTCCACGTCCCGACTGGCCTGATCCAGGTTGTACGTGCCGGTGACCTTCGGTGCGAGCACCTCCGCGAATCGCGCGCTGTCCTTCTTCAGGATGAAGGCGTCCGCGATCATTCCGGCACAGTGCAGAATGCCGTCGAGCCGTCGATGCTCGTCCCGGATGCTTCCGATGAGACGCGCAACCTGATCGGGATCGCAGAGGTCCAGTTGCCGATAACTGAGCCGGCCGTCCTCCGCCCTCGACACGGAGCGTCCCGTCAGGACGATCCTGCTGTGGCGAGTCTGCGCGAGGATCTCTTTGGTCAACAGAGTCCCCAGGCCGCCGAGCCCACCGGTAATGAGATAGACGCCGTCATCCTTGAACGCGAGCGGAGGCTCGTCCGTGCCGGCCGGTACCTCTTGCCAACGCAGGACCTGGCGACCGCCCTGGCCAACCTTGATCAGCGGCTCGGGCTCGCGGGTCTTCTCTTCCCGGACATGCGCGGCCAATTCTTCGGCCGTCACCTGTGGGCTGACCAGGATGATCTGGCCGGCGATCTCGGGATTCTCCAGCGCCGCGGTCCTGAGCAGTCCCGACAGCCCGGCCAGCAGCACCTGTTCCTGATGGTCGGGGATAGCGATCTGGACGAGCACTCTGCCGGCAGGCTTGCCTTGCAAGATCGTCCGGATACGCTCGAAACACGCGAGCGCAACTCTGTTGTAGCGTTGCGCAATCGTCTCTTCTGGTTCTCCCCGCAGTGCCAGGCAGAAGCTGTTCGGAACCAGAGACTCCGGCAACTCGCAGAGAACGAGATGGTGCTCGCTGTAGTCGGTGCGGGATACCTGGCCACCGCTCGATTCCCAGACCGGCGTGGCGAGCAGACTGGCCGTCGCCGGATCGGGTGCGGCAGCGCGCAACACTAATCCCCGCATTTCCGCACAGACAGTCCCGCTCTCATCACAGAGATCAATATCCAGCTTCGCGGCGCCGCTGCCCGGCGCGTAGCGCACCCACGCGACCATCGCCCGGGAGCACGGCGACACGATGCGCAGCGAATCCAGCGCGAACGGCAATCGCGGCTGGCCGGTGCGTTCGGATCCATCCCCGCTCAAGAGGACCGCCGCCTGCACCGCACCGTCCATCAGACTGGGATGGACGACATAGTCGCCGGTCGTTTCTTCCACGGCTTCCGGCAGCTGCAGGCGCGCCAAGGCCTCCTTGCCCCCCAGTTCGAAGGAGGCAATTCCCTGGAAAGCGGGTCCGTAGAGGAGACCCATCCGCTCGCACGCTTCGTAGACGCCGGCCGGCTCCAGTGTCCCGCGCCCCATCCGTCCCGCGAGCTCCTCCAGGTCGAGCCTGAGCGGTGTCGTTCGATCGCTCAGGACCGCGCGGCCCTGGCAGTGGACGATCTCCTGCTCGCCGTCGTGGCTGCAGATCTCGTAGTCGATCTGCTCGTCGTCGTTCGCCATCAGGGCGATCGTGATTTGCGTCTCGCCGGTGACGACGATCGGCCGAATCCAGACGGTATCCCGCAGCTCCACGACCGCCGACTCCGGCCGCTCCGGCAATGCGTGCTCGATCGCCGCCCGTGCCATTTCCAGACAGGCCACCGCCGGCAGGACGCTCCGGGCGGCGCGACCCTCGCCGCCCACTCGGTGATCGGCCAGGAAGAACTCCTCGCCGCTGAAAACGGCGCTGTAACTCTGCCGGCTGAGATCGGAGGAGTTGCTGTGCAGCAATGGATGAAGGAAAGAGCGGGAGCGAACGACTGACGCAATCCAGTAGCGCTCTCTGGCGAACGGATAGGTGGGCAGGCTGACGATGTTCGGCTTTTGCTCGCCGTAGTACTTGTGCCAATCGATCTCGGCCCCCGAGGTCCAGAGAGCGGCGAGCGGCTCCAGGTCCCGTTCGACCAGGGCGTGCGCGATCAACTGCCGTCCCGACTTCGTGTGCCACACGCGATCGATGCTGGAGCTCTCTTGCGTCACCTGGCCCGACCAGACGTCAGGGAGATCGCGGTTTCCTTCGAGCCAGGCATTCAACTTGTTCAGCAGATCCACGTGATCGCGCACGTTGATCGCCAAACGGTGTTTCATGGCCGTACGGCCGACCTGCCACGTGAAAATAGCGTCCGCGAAATTCACGCCGATCGCTTCGCGCTTCAGCCACTGCGTCACCCGGCCGGCATAGGCGCGCAGGCGATCCTCGCTTGCCGCGGACAACACGAATAAATGCTCATCCTCGGTCCGGCTGCCGGGAGCACCCGTCGCGTACTCCTGCACGACGACGTGTGCATTGGCTCCACCGGAGCCAAAGCTGCTGACCGCGGCCACGCGCGGCCGGTCCGCATCCCACTCGCGAAGGCGGTCCGGGATGAAGAACGGCGTGTCCGTCAGTCGAATCCTCGGATTCAGGTGGGTGAGGTTGACCGACGCCGGGAGCTGCCGATGCTGGAGGGCCAGAACGACCTTCAGGAGGCCGGTAATGCCGGCGGCCGGCTCCAGATGCCCGAGGTTGCTCTTCACGGAGCCGATCGCACAGGGCCGGGGAGATTTCCCTGGACGATGCTGCGCATACGCAGTCCGGATTCCCTCGAGCTCGATCGGATCGCCCAGGGGCGTGCCGGTGCCATGGGCTTCCACATAAGTCAGATCCTCGGCGGCGATGCCCGCGTCCTCCCACGCCGCCATCAACAGCTCGCTTTGCTTTTGCGGATTGGGAACCGTCAGACCGCCCGCGAGGCCGCCGTGGTTGGTCGCGCTGCCTCGGATCACCGCGTGAATCCGCCGTCCTTCGGCGACCGCGGCGTGCAGCGGCATGAGCAGCAACACCACCGCCCCCTCGGATCGCACATACCCGTCGGCTTCGGCATCGAAGACCTTGCACCTGCCGTCGGCTGCCAGCATGCCGGCTTTCTGATAGGCGATCGACAGATCGGGATGGCAGATCAGATTGACTCCGCCCACCAACGCAGCGGCGCATTGACCCGACCGCAGCGATTGGACCGCTGCATGGAGCGCCACCAGCGAGGAAGAGCAGGCGGTGTCCACGACCAGGCTGGGACCGGAAAGATCGAAGAAGTAGGACACGCGATTGGCCAGGATGGCCAGGGAGCTGCCGACGCCGTGATGCGCTTCGATCTCCACGCCGGCTTCCTGGATCAGCCGGCTGTAGTCGCAATTGCTCGCGCCGACGAACACGCCGGCATTCGTCCCCTTCAACGCATCGGGCCGAATGCCCGCATCTTCCAGGCACGTCCAGACGAGCTCCAGCAGCATCCGCTGCTGTGGATCGGTGAATTGCGCCTCGGCGGGGGACATGCGGAAGAAGGCCGCATCGAAACTCTCGGCGTCGACGACGAATCCGCCCCGATCGATTGCGGGATAGTCGGCCGCCGTGGGCCACGCCCGCCTCGTCTTCGGGAAGGAGCCGATCACGCTCTCGCCCGAGGCCAGGACGTGCCACAGCTCGTCCGGAGTCTCGATCCCGCCCGGCAGCCTGCAGGCCATGCCGACGATCGCCACGTCCGTCGGGGCGAAGTGGTCTTCTATCTTCACCACTTCGTCGCGCACCGGCGTCACCGGCGCGCTCTCCTCGGGGGCAGGGGCAAGCCCGACTGCGAGGTAATCGACGACCTTTCGGATGCTGCTGTGCTCGAAGAAAAACCCGGCCTCGAGCCGCAGGCCGAAACGGTCCTCACACAGCCGCTGCAATTTCATCAGGTCGGCCGAATCCAGCCCCATCTCCATCACCGGGCGATCGACATCGAGCTCGCGCTCACCGATGCCGAGCAGCCGCGCCGCTTCCCCTCGCACGAACCGGTCGATCTGTGGACGGTCGACCCTCGTCTCGGCGGCAGGCGTTTCGCGACGGTGTCGTCGATTGAGAATGTCGTAGGACACGAGCACGCCGTTGGTCTGATTCGCGTGGTCGTCGGGGCGATATCCCGGAATGGCCTGGACGATCTCGGCGCCATGACTCTGGTGGAATGTGAGGACCGGATCCTGGCTGCTGCCCTGCAGCCGGATGTACTCCTCGAACGAGTGCGCCGCGGCGTCATAGCTCTTGCACAGCGTGACTCCCACGACCCGATCGATGCCGGTCATCAGGCTGCATCGCTGGAGCATGAGCTCGAGCAACTGGTCGCCGTAGCTGGCGTTCTGCGCCTGGGGGTCGATGTTGACCGCCAGGAGTTGAATGACGGGGCCCGACGGGTCGTGCAGCTCGTGGACATCCGCCGCGGTGCGTGTCATCAATGCATCCGCACCGGCGATGCGCTGGCTGTAGATCACGCCGAGCACTTCGCCGTCCTTTTCGAGGACGAACTGGCCCTCCGGGTATCGTTCCAGCCGGGCACGGATCTGCTCTCTCGGGGCTCGCGTGTGCTGCCAGCAGAGCTCCTCGAGCTCGCACAGGCGCTCCAGATCGGCCGGCGCCGCATGACGGACGATGTAGTCGCGCCTGGTCAGACTGTGCAGGCTGACCCGGCATGGCTCCGAGGAGCGTGGATGGCGCGTCACGCCGTCGTCATTGAACAGTCCCACGCTCGCCGCCAGCGTAATGAAGGCTTCCGCGCTGATCGGGTATTCATGTTCGGAGCCCGCGTGGGCTGCCAGGATCAACAACCGCGAGTGGCCCAGATTCTGAGCCAACTCCCGGAGGTGTTCGGCGTCGACTTCGAGGAGAGAACCGACGAAGTCGACATCGACGATCGCCTGAGGCTGTTGCTCCAAAAGCTGACGATCGAAGATCTCAGCGATCGCCTGCCGCCGATCTGCGGTCAGCTCTTCATCAGTCACAGCTCTGCGGAGGATCGCCAGGTCCGACATGATTTCTCTCGATTCAGGCAATACGGGCTCGACGAGCCGTCGAGCCCGTATTTCTCGGGCTACTGGGACGACAGGAGATATTCCTTCCAGGCGTCCTTCGAGGCGTTTTTGTACTGCTCCCTGCCGAACACGCGAGGCAGATCGGCGAAGATCTTGTGAATCGCACGCGGCTTGACCCGATTCATCAGCGGGTACGGAATGCCCTCATCCGTATGATTAAGGAACTCGACCTGCAGTTCCCCATTCGGGAGCGGCGTCAATGTCCAGGTATTGTCCAGAACCTTGACCCGGTAACACTCCGGGCACGTGTCCGGGGGAAGCAGGTCGGGCAGGGCGTAGACCCGCATCGACAACGCGCCGGTCTTGGGATCCTCGGCGAATTGGGTCCGGAACACCCATTCCCGGGGAGCCATCTTGAACGGGAACTCTCCGACGAAGTAATCCGTCTCCGCCTGATCCTTCTCGTCATACGGCTCGATGTTTCTGCCGCTGCACTTTCCAGGCAGCCACTCGTGGCAATCCACCTTCACCAATGCCAGCATCGAGGGGCCGAGGCCGGTCTTGAGACGAGTGACGGCCTTGATGTCTCGCAGCAATTCGCCCGGCACCTTCTTCGTGTAGATCTGGATGCCGTTCTCGTCGATCACCTGCTTCCACTGGTTGTCGCCCGACGCCTTCCAGGCGAAGTGCGCCGCGACCAAAACGACCGCTAAAACCACGACTCCAATCCCGAGGAATCGAAGCACTCTTCGCAGGCGGCCTTTCTTCGGAACGGCCGCTTCGGCCTCCCGGGCTCCGCTTCCACGATAGGGATCCACTACTGCAGGGTTCTCGTTTGTCATTCTTGCCTCCGATTGTTGATTCGTCAGTGAGCCTCAATTCATCGACCAGCGTTTGCAGACACGTGGTCGAACTTCACACACGCTTGTTATCGGTTCCGCACTCTTGCGTGATCAGTGGCTGCCTTCACGATTGCGCAGGCGGCCGCTCACCGCGGCATCCGTGGCCAGGTCGATCGCGGTCCAGGCCATGGCCAGCGAACCGTCGAGGATGGCCTGGTCGGCGGTCTCGGTTGCGCAGAACGCCGTGAACTCCGGCTGGTGATTGATGGCCGGCGCCGAGCCGATCCCGATCATGGGGTGGATGGACGGGAGCACGAGCGACACGTTGCCCAGGTCGGTCGATCCCGCCAGACGTTCGAGTGCGCCCCCCATGTCGGGGAACGCACGACCGAGCGCCTCGGCGTTGCGCCGGTATGCCGCGGCGATGTCGGGATCGGAGTGCATTTCTGCGTAGGGCTTCTGCCCTCCGACGATCTCCAGCTTCGATCCCGTGGCCAGCGCTCCGGCCTCGAAGCAGCGAAAGACCTTGGTGCGGATGTCGTCGAGCTCGTCCAGCGTGAAGGCCCGGACCATGTATTTCGCAGCCGTATGGGCGGGGACGACATTGGGCGCGTCTCCCCCCTTGGTGATGATGCCGTGCACCCGATCGGTCGGCCGGATGTGCTGCCGCAGGAGTCCGATCGCGGTCTGCGCAACCGTCAACGCGTCGGCGGCATTGATGCCCAGCTCGGGGAACGCAGCCGCGTGTGATTCCTTGCCGGTGTAACGAACCTCGAACGTCGCGGCGGCGATCATCGGGAACTCGACCACGTCGAGAGGAGCCGGATGCACCATCATGGCCGCGTGCACGCCGGCGAAGGCACCTCGCTCCAGGAGCAGGATCTTGCCGCCGCCGTCCCCGACCTCTTCGGCCGGGGTGCCGATCACGCTCACCGTCAGGCCGACGTCGTCGGCAACCCGCGCCGCGGCGATTCCCGCCCCGACGGCCATGGCCGCGATGAGGTTGTGGCCGCAGGCGTGCCCGATTCCGGGCAGGGCGTCGTACTCGGCGCAAATGGCGATGTGCAACGGGCCGGTGCCTGCGCGGGCGACGAACGCCGTGGGCAGATCGCAAATCCCCTTCTCGACCTTGAAGCCCGCCGCGTCGAGGCTTTCAGAGAGCCACGTCGAGGCCTTCTCCTCCTCGAACCCGAGCTCCGGGTTGGCGTGGATTCGATGACTGAGGGCGATCAGCGCGTCGCGGTATCCGTCGAAGTGTTCGCGAGACCCGGCTTTCGCATCCATTGCGTTCTCCTGTGTGAGCTGTGATTCAGGGAGTGGGGGGGTGGAGATCCGAATCAATCCACGGGCTGGAGCAATCGCGCGTCGCCTTCCTGGAACTGCACTTTGTGCAGCATCGAGGAATGGTCCCCGTCCACGTCATAGACCCGGATCGGGCTCTGGAGCAGCCGGTTCCAGCCATAGTCGGCCGGTAAGAGCGGCAGGCGCGAATTCCCCTGCATTGCGCGGTACAGCGAAACATCGACGGCACGCGGCAGCCCGGGCGGCTCGTACGTGCGATAGCAACGCAGGTTGGCGCGGTACACGTCGCGGAAGGCGATGATCTGCTCTTCGCGAAATTCGTTGCCGCCCTCGCGCAGCAGGCTGGCGAGATACCGGATGTTCTCCCCGCCTTCCGATTGGCGCAGGCGCTCCGGATCGGGCGCCACGCTCGCGCCACCCATACTCGCGAGCGCCGCGTACACTTCAGCGAGCTCCGCGGCCTCATCCTGCGGCGGCTCCTCCTGCAGGACCCACGGAGCGACCGAGTCCAGCATCGTCACCGACGCGACTTCCTCTCCCTGCTCCAGAAGGAGCCGGGCCATTTCATAGGCCACGACGCCGCCGTAGGAATGTCCGATGAAGCGATAGGGACCCCGAGCCTGGACCTTCCTCACCGCTGCGATGTTGGCGCGGGCCGTCTCCTCGACGCTCCCCAGCGGCGCCGTTGCGCCGTCCACGCCGGCATGCTCCAAGCCGTAGAACGACTGTTTCGCTCCCAGCGCCTTTCCGAGGGGGTGCAGAGACAGCACGATTCCACCCGCGCCAGGAATCCCGAAGACCGGCGGCGCTTCGCCGCCGAGCTGAATCGGGATCAGCATGTCCCGGGAGACCCTCTCCTCGCCGGACAACCGCTTTGCGAACGAAGCGATGTCCACGGCCCTGAAGATCACGTTGAACGGGAGCGAGCGGTTGAATCGCTCGTTGACTCGCGTGATCAATTGCACGCTGGTCAGCGAATGCCCACCCAGCTTGAAGAAACTGTCGAAGACTCCCACCTTCTCCGGCGGCAGCTTCAGGACCTCCGCCCAGATCGCGACGAGCTGCTCTTCCATGGCGTTGCGGGGCGGCACGTACTCTCGACCCGACGCCAGCTCCACGTCGGCCCGTTCCAGGGCCCGGCGATCCACTTTGCCATTCGCGCTCAACGGAATCGACGCCAGGCTGACGAATGCCGCGGGCACCATGTACTCCGGCAGCGTCCGCTGCAGATGGGCGCGGAGCTGCTCGGCCGGCAGTTGCACGATCTGGTCGGCCGTGCTGCCTTCGGCGCGGTAGAAGGCGATCAGCCGCTTGTCCGCTCCCTCTCCCTGTGCGACCACCGCGCTATCCAGAATTCCGGTGTACTCGTTGAGTCGGGTCTCGATTTCCCCCAGCTCGATGCGGAAGCCTCGAATTTTGACCTGGGTGTCGATTCTGCCCAGGTATTGAATGTTGCCGTCGTCCAGCCACCGCGCCTTGTCGCCCGTCTTGTACATCCGCGTGCCTGGCTCGAACGGGTTGGCGACGAACTTCTCCTCGGTCAGATCCGGACGATTCAGGTATCCGCGGGCAAGACCGTCGCCGGCGATGTGCAGCTCGCCGGCTACGCCGATCGGCTGGATGTTGTTCCGCTCGTCGAGAATGTAGACCCGCGTGTTCGCGATCGGCCGGCCGATCGTCTGCGGCCCGTTCTTCTTCCTCAGTGTGTAGGTCGAATAGGTCGTGTCCTCGGACGGCCCGTACAGGTCATAGACCTTCCCGACCTTGCTGTGGTCGTAGATCTTGTCCACCAGCCGAGGCGACAGCGGCTCTCCGGCGAGATTGACCGTCAGCACCGAATTCGGGATGCCGCCCACCCGCAACAACTCCTCCATCGCCGACGGCACCGTATTGATCAGCGTGACCGACTCCCGATTCGGCAGACCGATCAGCTCCAGGGCATTCGGCACCAGGATGATCGTTCCGCCGCTGGACAGGGTCACGAAGATCTCGAAGACCGACAGATCGAAACAGATGGACGTCGACGCCAGGACGCCCGCCAGTTCCTCGGGGCTGTAGACGTCGCGCGCCCAATGGACCAGCGTCACCGGGCTGTGATGCTCGATGGCCACCCCTTTCGGCTTGCCCGTGGAGCCGGAGGTGTAGATCACGTGCGACAGATGATGCGGCCGCACATCCTCGCGGAGCGACACCCCACGCGCCTTCAACTCGGCCACGCGCTCGCCGATCTCCGCCGCCTGCCGATCCAGGGCCAGGAGCCGCGTCTCGGCTCTCACCAGACCGCGCAGCTTCTCCCCTAGCGACTGCTGCGTCAGCACGATCGCCGCCTGGCTGTCCTCCAGCGTGTAAGCCAGGCGCTCGTCCGGATGATTGGGATCGAGCGGGACATAGGCGCCGCCCGCCTGCAGGATGCCCAGCATTCCCACGAGCATGTCCAGCGATCGGTCCATGCACAGACCGACCAGGCTGTCCGGTTTGACTCCCAGCGACTGCAGGTACAGGGCGAGGTCGCGGCTTCTCTCGTGGAGCTGCTGATAGGTCAGGCGCTCGTCGCCGCAGACCACGGCCACGTCTTCCGAGTGGCTCTCCACCTGCTCGAGGAACAGCTGATGAAGACACCGGTCCGTCCGATAGTCGGCCCTGGTGTCGTTGAAGTCCGCCGACACCTGCCGCTTCTCCTCTGCGGCCAGATAGTCCAGGTCGTAGATCCTGGCAGCAGGGCTGGCGGTGATTGCCCGGCACATGGCCAGGAAATGTCCGACCATCCGGGTAATGGTTTGGGGCTTGAACAGCACCGTACTGTATTCGAACACCGCGTCCAGTCCGTACGAGGTCTCCAGAAACTCGAGGGTCATGTCGTATTTGGAGAGACCGGTGTCCAGAAAATAGCGCTGTGTCTTCTCATCGAGGACGCCCATGTACGCACTCTGCAGAATGAACAGGACCTGGAACAGGGGGCTGATGGCCAGGTTTCTCTGAGTCCATACCAGGTCCACGACTTGCGGGTACGGCGCATCCTGATTGTCGTACGCCTCCAGACACGTGGCTTTCACCTTCGCCAGCAGGGCGGCGAACGTATCGTCTCCATCGACCTGGCTGCGCAATGCCAGGGTGTTGACGAACATGCCGATGAGCCCTTCCGTCTCGCCGTAGTTCCGGTTGGCGATCGGCGTTCCCAGACAGATGTCCCCCTGCCCCGTGTAGCGATAGAGCAGAGCCTTGAACGCCGCCAGGAGGACCATGAACAGCGTTGCGCCCTGCCGTTCGGCAAGACGCCGGAGATCCCCGGTCAGTTGCGCATCCAAGGTGAACAACTGGGTCGTTCCGGTGACCTGGCGGATGCTCGGACGGGGATAATCCGTCGTCAGGTCCAGAACCTCCGGCACGCCGTTCAGTTTCTCTTTCCAGTAAGCGAGCTGATGGCGGATGAGGTCTCCTTCTTCCAGGAGTCGCCGTTGCCAGATGGCGTAGTCGGCGTACTGGATCGGCAGCGGGGGCAGCTCGGGTCTCCGGCCGTGGCGGAGCGCCTCCATGATCTCGCGGAATTCTTGGACGAATACGCTCAGGGACCAGCCATCGCTGATGATGTGATGCATGTTCACCATCAGGATGTGCTCATGCGGCGCGAGGGTGATCACGTTCCCGCGGATGAGCGGTCCGGTGGCCGGATCGAACTCCGTCCTGGCGTCGGCGAGGCAGATCGCTTTGGCCCGCGCCTCCTGCTCTTCTTTGTCGCAGGCACTCAGATCCGTGCGCCGGAATTTGAATTCCGTGCGGTCCAGGACGACTCGTTGCGTCTGGCCATCGCGCATCGGAAAAATCGTACGCAGAGTCTCGTGCCGGGCGATGATCTGATTGAAGGCCTCGTCCAGATGGTCGAGGTTCAGCTCGCCGTGGATGATCGTCGCTCCGGGAACGCTGTAGAGCGTCCGGTCTTCCGGTGCGGCCACGGTCACATACCAGACTCTCTCTTCGGAGAAGCTCAGCGGGAGCCGCTCGAACTGCGACCGGTCGACCGGCAGGATCGGCGGAATCTCGCTCCGTTTCGCCTTTCCGATCACCTCTGCGAGCTCGGCGACGGTCGTCCAATCGAACACGGTCTTGAGGGGCAGATCCACCCCCATCTGGCTGCGGATCTTCGAGATCAACTGCGTGGCCAGGAGCGAATGCCCGCCCAGCTCGAAGAAGCCGTCATTGATCCCGATGGTCTCCGGCGGCCGATGCAGGACCTCGCCCCACATGCCGACGAGGCGCTGCTCCGCATCCGTGCGCGGCGCCACGTAGGCGTGTCCCGATGACGTGATCGGGTCGATGCGCATGAGTGCCCGGCGATCGACTTTGCCGTTCGGATTCAACGGGATCGCGGCCAGACTCACGAACGCGGCCGGGACCATGTGATCCGGCAGGGTCTGCGACAGATGCGCCCTCAGGTCCTTGACCGGCAGCTCGACGATGCGCTCCGAGGTAGTCTCTTTGGCCCGATAAAAGGCGACCAGTTGCTTGCTCGCGCCCTCGCCCTGGGCGACGACGGCGCAGTCCTGGATAGCCGGATATTCGCCGAGCCGCACCTCGATCTCGCCGATCTCGATGCGGAATCCACGGACTTTGACCTGCGTGTCGATCCGGCCCAGGTACTGAATGGTGCCGTCATCCAGCCACCGCGCCTTGTCGCCCGTCTTGTACATCCGCGTGCCCGGCTCGAACGGGTTGGCGACGAACTTCTCCGCGGTCAGGTCCGGACGCTTCAGATAGCCGCGGGCGAGGCCGTCGCCCGCGATGAGCAGCTCGCCGGGCACGCCGATCGGCTGGATCTGGTTCCGCTCGTCGAGGATGTAGACCTGCGTCTTCGCAATCGGCCGGCCGATCGTCTGCGGTCCGTTCTTCCTCCGCAATGTGTAGGTCGAATAGGTCGTGTCCTCGGACGGGCCGTACAGGTCATAGACCTTCCCGACCTTGCTGTTGTCGTAGATCTTGTCCACCAGCCGCGGCGACAGCGGCTCTCCGGCGAGATTGATCGTCAGCACCGAATCGGGGATGGCATTCAACCGCACCAGCTCCTCCATCGCCGAAGGAACCGTGTTGATCAGCGTGACCGACTCCCGATGCGGCAGACCGAACAGCTCCAGGGCGTTCGGCACCAGGATGATCGTTCCGCCGCTGGCCAGGGTCACGAAGATCTCGTAGACCGATAGATCGAAACAGATGGACGTCGACGCCAGCACGCCGGCCAGTTCCTCGGGGCTGTAAACGTCACGCGCCCAATGGACGAGCGTCACCGGGCTGTGATGCTCGATGGCCACCCCTTTGGGCTTGCCGGTGGAGCCGGAGGTGTAAATCACGTGCGACAGATGATGCGGCGTCACATCCTGGCGGAGCGAAACCCCGCGCGCCTTCAACTCGGCCACGCGCTCGCCGATCTCCGCTCCCTCCTGGTCCAGGGCCAGGAGCCGCGTCTCCGCGCTCACCAGACCGCGCAGCTTCTCCCGCAGCGACTCCTGCGTCAGCACGATGGCTGCCTCGCTGTCTTCCAGCGTGTAAGCCAGGCGCTCGTCCGGGTAATTGGGATCGAGCGGCACATAGGCCCCGCCGGCCTGCAGGATGCCCAGCATTCCCACGAGCATGTCCAGCGACCGGTCCATGCACAGGCCGATCAGGCTGTCCGGCTCGACTCCCAGCGACTGCAGGTACAGCGCGAGATCGTGACTTCTCTCATGGAGCTGCCGATAGGTCAGGCGCTCTTTGCCGCAGACCGCGGCGATGTCCTCCGCGTGGGCCTCCACCTGCTCGATGAACAGCTGATGGAGGCACTGGTCCGTGCGGTACGCCGCCGCGGTGTCGTTGAAGTCGACGAGCACGCGCTCTTTCTCCGGGCCGGAGATGACGGGATACTCGTGCAGCGACAGCTCGCTGTTCTCGCTGACGCCTTTCAGCAGAGCACAGTAACTGTCGAAGAACCGCCGGATAGTGCGGTCCGAATACGACTCGGGGTTGTATTTCAGCTTGACGGTGAACGCCGGGCCTTCTTCGAAGATCTCCAGCCCCAGATCGGTCTCTCCCTCCTGGGCCACCTCCGGGATCGGGACGAGATCGAGCGTCTGGTCCTGCAGCAAGGGTTGGAGCTCGTCCTGCTTGATGAAGCTCTGATACGCATACGTGACTTGGAAGACGGGGCTCTTTCGGACCTCGTGAAATTGCAGCTTGTCGAGCATCAGCGGAAACGGGTAGCTCGAATGAAAGAGGCCGTCCAGCGTCGTGGCCTGGACCTTGCGGAAGAAGTCGCCCAGCTTCAGTCCCGCCTCGCAGCGGGTACGAAGCGGAACCATGTTGATGAAGTAGCCGACGTCCTCCATGAACTTCTGCTGGACGCGCCCCATCACCGGCATGCCGACGATGACGTCGTCCTGGCCCGTGTACCGGCGCAATACCATTTGATAGAGCGCCAGGAAGATCACGGACGCGGGCAGCATGTGCGCCCTGCCGTACTCGCGGACCCACCGGGACAGCTCCTCGGGCAACTGCTCCACGAGGCTCTTCCCCTCGAAGCTGGCCGACGCCGTGCGCCGCGAATCGGGCAGCAGCTCGAGGACGGGCAATTCCCCCTCCAGCTGCTTCCGCCAGTAAGCTGCGTGGCCGGCGCCTTCCGCCGAGGCCAGCATGGCCTCTTCCCAGGCGACGAATTCCTGATATCCGGGCAGATCACGCGACGGCCGAATCGTCTTTCCCGCGCGCAGCTGCTGATAGAAGTCGAACAGGGACTTGAGCAGGATCATCGCCGAGGTGCCGTCGATCACCAGGTGATGCACGGTCAGGAGAAGGGCCGATTCCCCGCTGCCCCAGTGGAACAACTCGATTCGAGTCAGCGGCCCCCGCTCGGGATCGAACGGCCGTTTCACCCGCGCTTTCAGGAACGCGAGCAACTGCTCGTCGCCGGCGACGTCGATCCTTTCCTGATGCAGCGTCGTCCTGCAGGCGTCATCCTGGCGCTGGTACAGCGCGCCGTCCCGGGCGACGACCCTGGCCGTCAGGATCGGATACTGCTCCAGCACGCACTCCCAGGCCCTCGCCAGCAGCTCGGCATCGAGACCGCCCTTGGCCCTGAAACAGAGCGGCACGTTGTACGCGCTCATTTCGGGGTGCAGCTTCTGCAGAATGTAGAGGCCCTTCTGGCCGGCCGACAGCGGGAACTCCTTCACTCTCTCGGCCGCGCGGCTGGAAGCCTGTGTCGCCGGAATTTCCCGGCCCACCAGCAATCCGATGAGCTCCGTGCGGAATCGGACGATTCCGTCCCTGGTCTCGGGCGTCAGTTTTCCCTTGGGCGCGTAGCAATTCAGCTGGCCGGCCTCGACGGACAACTTCACGCCTTCCTGGGCCAGTTTCTCGAGAAACTCGTGGACTGTTTCCATCACACGCCTCCAGCTAGAAAGTCACTTTCTCGTAGCCGTCCAGGAGTGACTCCTCTTGCAACGACACCGTCTCCAGAATTCGCTCGATGCGCACATCGACCTCGGAGGCGGCAGCAGCAATCGTTTGCTCTGCCGGTGTTCTCACCAGTGCTCCTGAAGTGCGTCTTCTCCGAGGAAGCGCCGCCGCTCGCGGGGCGCGTATCTGCAGCCGCACTTCCGGATCGACCCGATCCTCGCCTCTCACGGCGGTCACGGCATCGATCCGGGACGGATAGGTCATTGCCAGGTATGCGGCGAGACTCTCGATGTCTCTGTAATCGAACAGCACACTGGGAGACAGGCTCTCGTCGAGGAGTCTGCAGGTGTTCTGGATGACATGGGTCATCCCGAGGGACGTCAGTCCCAGATCGAAAAAGCTCAGATCCGTTGGAATCTCCTCCATGCGTTTCCGCAGCTGGAGGGCGATTTCCTGTCTCAGGAACAGCGTCATCTTGTGCACGGCTCCCATCGAGCCGGCCTCTCCCGAGACCTGCTCCTTCGAGAACAGCCATGTGCGCTGATGGACGACCTCCGCGGCGGTCCCCTCCGCACCAAACGACAACCGGCGCATTTGCACACGGAGGTTCCCGTGCGGATCGAGCAGATCGACATCCAGCTCGAGCGCTTCCCCCTCCGGCGAGGCGCCCTGGGCGAAGCGCGCCCAGACCAGCACGTCCTCGGTGCAGGGCGACACGATGCGCACGCGCTCCACGGCACGGGGGAACGATGCCGTGCCGAAGCCGCTCTCGCGGCTGGCGAGCAACCAGCTCGCTGCCTGCAGGGCACCGCTCATGAGCGTCGGATGCAACGAATACCCACCGTCGCCATCGCCCGCCTCACTCGCTGCCATGGACAAATGGGCAAGGAACCGTTCCTGTCCTACGTACAGAGCCCTCAGCGTCACATGCGCACCATCGTCCTGCTGACGCTGCGCCGCGAGACCAAGCCATTGGTTGTATCGATCGACCGGTTCCTCGGTCATTTGTCTCCGCAGCTCTTCGAGATCCACGGCCGCGCGAGAGGCACGCTCGCGGACAGAAGCTCGCCCCTGGCAGTGAACGACCTCCCCCTCTGCGTCGCCGCTGTAGATCTCGAAATCCACGCGCTCGTCGTCACCCGCAGACAGAGCGATGGTCATTTGCGCGTGTCTGTCGACCGCCAACGGATCGGCCCAGACGACATCCTGAAGCTCGATGACCGAGGATCCGCTGGGAATGCCCGCGGCGTTTTCGATGGCAGCCCGCGCCATTTCCAGATATGCGGCTTCCGACACCACTTTCGGCGCGGCAGGGCCGTTCGCCGCCGGCTGGTCTCTGAGGAAGAGCTCCGTTCCGGCCAGGTTGCAACCATAGCTCTGCTGGCCGAAGGTCGAGGTATTCGTGTGCAGCAAGGGGTGCAGCCGTGCGACATCAGGGGCCGGCGGTCTCGGCGTCGCATCACTGACGGCGTCGACCCGAACGGCGTCGACCCAGTAACGTTCTCTGGCAAACGGGTACGCAGGCAGCGGCACTCTCTTCGCGCCGTCCGGAAACAGGGGGTCGAAGTCCAGAGACCATCCCTGGACATAGAGGCCGGCGATGGCGGCAAGGCTCTGCAGATAATCGGCAGGCGACGTCCCCAGTTTCGGAAGGGCGACGTGCTCTCGCATTCTGCCCTCCTGGACCTCGGCGGCGTACACGCTGCCCACCACCCCGCTCTCGATCCACTGCCGGAGAAGCCGGATCACCTCTTCCCGGTTGCGCGCGACACAGGCCAGTCGATGCCTGAAATGCATGCGACCGGCGAACAGACTGAAGCTCAGATCGGTCATCGCCAGATCCGGCGTACGCTCGAGATGGGCGATGAGATCGAGCACCCTTTGCTTCAGCTGTCCGCCGCTTCGGGCGGACAGCACGATCAGGTACGCTGCCGCCTCGTCCTCGGTCCGGACGACGGCAGGGGCTTCTTCGACGATCAGATGCGCGTTGGTACCACCGAACCCGAACGAGCTGACAGCGGCTCGGCGGACGTCCTCCCCTTCGACGTTCCAGTCTTTGAGCCGCGTATTGACGTAGAACGGACCGGAGTCGAAGTCGATCGCCGGATTGCCCTTTTCGAAGTGCAGTGAAGGCGGGATCCGCCGATGCTTCAAGGACAGGAGCAGCTTCAATACGCCCGCCACGCCGGCGGCCGTGGAAGCATGGCCGATGTTCGTCTTGACCGTGCCGAGGGCACAGAATTGCCTCTTCTCGGTAAAGCCGCGGAAGGCCCGGCTCAGCGCGCCATACTCCACCGAGTCCCCCAGGAGGGTGCCTGTGCCGTGGGCCTCGACCACCTGAATCGTCGCCGGATCGATTTTGAAACGCTCATAAACGCTGCGCTCCAATCGTTCCTGCGCCCGGCCATTGGGCGCGATCAGACCATTCGACCGGCCGTTCTGGTTGATGGCGCTTCCTGCGATCACGCCGTGGATGAAATCCCCGTCGGCCAGGGCGTCCCTCAGGCGCTTCAGGACCACGACGCCGACGCCTTCGCCGGGCACGAAGCCATTCGCTCTGGCGTCGAAGCTGTAGCATTTCCCGTCCGGCGACAGCATGCCGGCGCGATTGACCAGCTGTTGGAAGCCCGGAGTGGCCTGCACGAAGACGCCGCCGGCCAACGCCATCTCCGTTTCCCGCGACCACAGGCCCTGGCAGGCCAGATGGATGGCGACGAGAGAGCTGGAGCAGGCGGTGTCCACGGCGATCGCCGGGCCCTGAAGATTCAGGGAGTAGGCGATCCGCGCCGGCGTCACGGATGCGGAGTTTCCCCAGAAAGCCTGCGGCGGCACGTCTCCGGTGGAGAGTCTGTCGTAGCCGGAGCTCCCGCAGCCCACGTAGATGCCGCATTGAATCTCCTGCACGCTCTTGCCGGCGTAGCCTGCGTCTTCCAGGGCTCGCCACGACTCCTCCAGGAACAGCCGCTGCTGGGGATCCATGTGCGTGGCTTCGAGCGCGGAGATCCCGAAGAAGCCCGGATCGAACTGATCGATCGAGTCGAGGAAACTGCCGCGGGTGCAGTCCCCCTGGCCGACCGAACCGGACGACACGCAGTCCTCCGGCCGCCACCGTGAGACCTCCTTCACCAGATCGCGTCCTTCCGCCAGGTACTGCCAGAACGTGTCGAGGTTCTCGGCGTCCGCGAAACGCCCGCTCATTCCGATGATGGCGATCGGCTCGGTGCCGGCGCTTCCGGGCTCACCGACCTCGTCGAACTCGAGCTCGCTCCGATGGTCAACGAAGCGCGTCGCGCCCACATGCTCGTGCTCAACGCTCTGCCGGTCCGCCGCCGGTGTCTCCTCCGGCGTACTCGTGGACATGCTCCGGCTTCCCTGGAGCTGCGATACCAGCGCTGCGACCTGGTCGGACCAGTTCGTCAGGATGTGCCTGGTCAGGTCGTCGACCGTGCTGTACTCGAAGAGGCTGGTGGTCTCCAGCTCGATCTGCAGCGCCTCGCTGATCGTGCGAACGACATTGACCCCGATGATCGAGTCGACGCCGAAGTCGGCAAACGAGGCATCCGCGCGAATCGCACCGGCGTCCAGGCGGAGCGCCTCGGACAACGTTGCGGTAATGATCTGCCGGGTGTGATCGGCGGCCAGCCGCTCGACGGGCGCCGTTGGGCGGGAATCGGAGCGAGTGGGCGCTTGCTGCTCCACCGATTCCACGCGCGGCTGCGGAACGTTCCTCACGATGCGCTGGCGCGTCCAGCCGTTGCTCGCTGCGGCCACGATCTGCTGCCCGAAGCGGTGTGCCTCCTCGGCCGGGAAGGCGATCGACTCGAAGCCCTCGGCCGTCAGGATCTCCCTCCACGTCTCCGACGACAGGCCGGGACTGCCGGGCAGACGCAGGGCCTCGTCCTCGTACAGCCACCAGCCCTCCAGCAGGCCGAAGGTCAGATGATTCGTGAGCGCCCACGTACTGACTTCGTTGAGGAGCAGCACGCCCTCGTTTTTCAAGGCCGCCTTGGCGTTGCGCAGCGTTTCCCGGATGTTCGGCGTCGCGTGCAATACGTTCGCGGCGATGGCGAAGTCGTAGCGATTCGACGCCATCGATTGCGGCTCCAGCGGCCGCGACACGTCGAACAACGCGGTCGTGAGCACGGGGCACTGCGGCTGGAAATGCTTCTCCGCATGCATCAGAAACGCTTTGGAGATGTCGGTGTAGCAATACTCGTCGACCGGATACCGCTGCACGATCGGCAGGAGCGCCGCGGTCGTTCCGCCCGTCCCGGCGCCGATCTCGAGGATCCGGAACCTGCGTCCGGGCTCGATCTGCAGGCGCTGCTCGAGGCATGTGCTCAGCGTTCTGCCGAGGGCGTCGTTGAAATAGTCGGCCTGCGGATTGCCGCGATAGATGCCCTCGACGAGATGCATCGAGGAATTCGGGAACATCACGTCGGTGGCGCGCTGTCTGCCGCTCAGCACCCCCGGTAATCCCTCGAGGCACGCCCGCAGCAACGCGCTCTGCGCCTGCCGCTGCGGGGTGCTCGCCCAGACCGCCACCGTTGCCGCCCAGATGTCCCACAGTTCGGTGAGCGGTCTGACGTCGCGGCGGAACGTCAGGTCGTCGGTCAGGACGTCCTGCTCCTGGAGATAGCGGATGCTGCGGGCGAGCCACTGCTCGTAATACGACTCGGGTGGTTTCCCGAGCGGCAGGTCGGCGAGCCGGTGGATTCCGTCGATGAAGAGACCGATCGATCGCAGACTGGAGGCGAGGATCTCCGTCACCAGACGGATCATCTCCGCGCTCGGCAGTTCGGCTTCCAGAGCGGCAAGCGTGTAGTCCATAGCTGGATTCCCCGGAGGGAGAGAGTCAAACCGACGCCGGGGTGGCGAGCACCTGCCGTGTCTCCGGGAGGAGCATCGGCGCGGCTTTCGGGTAATAGGTCATGGTTTCGGTGAGATTGAGACCGGCGGTGACCTGATCGTTCAGAGTCTTGAGCAACGCCAGCTGATGCAGGTCCGAGCCGATCAGAGTCTGCAGCGCCGCCAGGCCCTCCTGCGGCTCGATCGATCCGATCCCCATCTGGCGCATGACTTTGTTGTACGACTCGTCGGCGACGACGCCGACGTTGCCCCAGTAGCCCCAGTTCATGATCTTCACGGGATAGGCGCGGCGTCGCTGCAGCCAGTGGGCGAAGCTGTCTTTGAACGTGCAGCCGGCCGCGTAGTTCGACTGGCCCGGGGATTTGATGAGCGAGACGATCGACGAGAAGAAGAGCATGAAATCGAGCCCGTCGTCCCCGAACACGCGATCCATGTTCACGCTGATGTCGACCTTGGCGGACAGGCTGGCGCGGAACGTGGCTTCGTCCATGCGCGAGAGGCTCTGGTCCCGAAGAACGATCGCCGAATGGACGACGCCGTGGACGGCCGGATAGATGCCCAACACCGTCCGGCGCACCCGTTCCAGCGCCGCCGGGTCCGATGCATCGGCCGTGATGTACATGGGGGCGGGACCGAACGCGGACAAAGCCTCGATCTTCGCGTCGATGCTCGCGTCGCGCTCCCTCCGGCCGACCCAGACGATGTTGGCCTGATGCTGCTCGATCAGATGCCGGCTCCACACTTCGCCCACGCCGCCGGCACCGCCGATGACGACATAGACGCCGTTCTGGCGATAGGCCGGCCTCGCCTCAGGCAGCGGCGTCACGCGCGCCACTCCCTGCCGGAACCATTCGCCGCGACGATACGCGAGCGCGTCGCCCCGGTCGTCGAACGGCAGGGACAGGCACTCGCGGGCGGAGACGGACTCCAACGAGTCGATGTCCAGCAGCCGGAGATTCCAGTGCGGATGCTCTTTGGCCAGGCTGCCCACGAGACCGACCACGCCGGCATGAACCGGCCGGACCGGCTCCCGGTCGATCACCGGCTGCGTTCTCCGCGTCAGAAGGGTCCACTGGAGTCTCCGGTTCGCGTGTCCGGACTGGAGGAGAGCCTTGATGACGCGGAAGACGGTCCAGACTCCCCGCTCCTGCTCCTGGAGGATCGATTCATGGTCCGGACCGTTTTCGGCATCGAGGTCCGGCGCGGCCCAGAGCAGGTGATCGAAGCTCCGCTCCGCGAGCTCCTTCGCCATCACGTCGACACTCGACGTCGCGGCCGGCGTGAGGAACTGCGCATCCGGGAAGGAAGCGCGGACCCAATGGAGATGTGACTCGTCGCTCCCGAGCAACAGGACTCTCGCCCGGTCGGAAGGATCGCTCCGCCTGCCGGCGTCCATGCGCACAGGGCTCCACACCGGGACCAGCGACTCCAGAGCGGCTCCCCGTTCCGCCTGGACGGACTGGACGGCCACCGTGCGCGGTGCCGCTTCCACGGCCCTGGCTTTCTCCGCTCCTTCGACGAACGGCTTGGCCACGAGATCTCTCATGCTGACCAGGCACGCGCCGTCCTTGTCCGCATACTGGAGATGGATCCGGATCAGGCTGTTCTCATCCCGGACGCTGTCGATGTCCCAGGTCGCATGGACATAGTGGACGTCTTTCAATGAGCGGAAGATCTGCACCTCTCCCACGGAGTACGGGAGACTCCAGGGAACCGAGGGCCTGTAGCGCTTCACCATCCCGATGGCCGTGTGCATTCCACCGTCCAGCAGGGCCGGGTTGAGCCAGAACTCCTCCGGATCGAGATGTTCCGGCAGCCGCAGGACCGCAAGACACTCCGATTGGCTCGTCCATACCTCCTGGACGACCTGGAAGCCTTTTCCGAATCTCAGGGCCGACGTGCAGAGGAATGGATAGAGATCCGCTCCGGCGATCTTCGTTTCCGAACAACGCTCGCGAATCGCCGCGACGTCGAGATCGGCCGGCGGAGCCGAGGCTCCCGCATAGGCGAGCTTCCCGCGCGAGTGCGTGGCCGGCCCGCCGGCGGTCAGAGTTCTGATCGCGAATTCGACCGCCGTCCGGCCCTGCGTCAGCGACACTTCGACGTCGATCGCGTCACGCTGTACCGTCAGCGGCGACACGAACACCATGCTGCGAACGGCTCGAACTTTCTGCCGGGCAGAGAATTCCGCGGCGGCGGCGATCATCTCGATCTGCGCAGCGGCGGGCAGCACCGCGTGGGTCGCCGTACTGTGGTCCGCGAGGAAGAACTCGGCTCCGGTGAACCGCGACGCGAACTTCTGTTCCTTCAGCGTCGAAACGTTGCGATGCACGAGCGGGTGCAGGCGCGCCGCCGCAGCGGTCGCCACCGGCTCCCGCGGCTCCTCCCTGGCCGTCGTTTTTGCTCCCTCGTCCGGAATCCAGTGACGCTCCCTGGCAAAGGGATAGGTGGGAGCGGAGATGCGCCTCGGAGCACCGTCCTTGTAGAGGGAGCGCCAATCGATCCGCGCTCCGGAGACCCACAGTTCCGCCAGCCTGGACAGCTCTCTCTGTTCGAGGAGAGCCTGGACGAGAGCCTCTCCCGCGGCGCCGTCCGCAGCCTGGGCGTCGGCCGGCTTCTTCCGCACGCTGTCGCGGTAGCCGCCCTCCGGTGTGTCGCCGCTTTCGAGCATCTTCCGGAGTTTGTGCCTCAGGTCTTCCGCGCTCGAAACGACCAGGGCCAGTCGCTGCGGCATCTCGTCTCTTCCGACCTGCAGCGTGTACGCGAGGTCGATCAGCTCGACCTCCGTCTTTTCCAGGTACGCGCTCAGGGACTGGCCGTAGGCTCTGAGCCGATCGGCGTTTTTCGCCGACAGAACGATCAGTTGCGGCTCACCCGCGCCCGCGGGAGACCGGCGCGGCGGCGGGACGTACTCCTCGAGCACGACGTGGGCATTCGCTCCGCCGAAGCCGAACGAGCTCACGCCGGCCCGGCGAGGCAGCAGCCTTCCGTCCTCCCTCACGGCGGCTTCCCAGGGAGTGAGCTTGTCCGCGATGTAGAGCGGAGTCCCCTTGAGGTTGATGTACGGGTTCACCTCCTGGAGGTGAATGTTCGCCGGGATCTGCCGGTGTTTGATGGCCAGCAGGACCGTGAGGATGCCGGCGATGCCGGCGGCGGTCTCCAGGTGGCCGATGTTGGTCTTGACGGAGCTCAGGCCGAGGTGAGGAGTCTGCGCCGGAGCCTTGCCGTGCCGCTTGTACAACTCCGCGAACGCCTTGCCGAGCGCCTGAACCTCGATTGGATCTCCCAGGCTGGTTCCCGTGCCGTGGCACTCGATGAACCCGACGGTGGTCGGATCGACCTCGCCTTTTTCGTACGCCTCGATCAGAACCTCCGCTTCAGCGGACGGGTTCGGGGCGGTCATCCCCGTCGCCCGCCCGCCATGGTTCTCCGCAGTGGCCTTGATGACGGCGTAGATGTGATTCCCGTCCGCCTCGGCGGCCGCCAGCGACTTGAGGAAGACGGCCCCACATCCCTCGCCTCGCACATAACCGTTGGCGCTCTTGTCGAACGACTTGCATTTGCCTTCGGGGCTGAGCATGCCGGCCGAACTGAACGAAATGTGTCCGGCCGGGGTGAGCATGACGTGCACGCCGCCCACGATGGCCATGTCGCAGCTGCCCGTGTGGATCGACTCCAGAGCGCGGTGCATGGCGATCAGCGAGCTGGAACAGGCGGTGTCGAGCGGTGCGCTCGGTCCCCGCAGGCCGAGCAGATAGGAGACGCGGTTGGCGAGGACGGCGTGGGAGTTCCCCGAGGCCGTGTAGCCGTCCAGCACGGCGCCCTGGCCGGTCATGACGGCGAGATAGTCGTTCGTGGCCACGCCGACGAACACGCCGGTTCGGGTGCCGGAGAGATCGGAGACCTTGTGACCCGCGTCCTCCACCGCCTTCCACACGTGCTCGAGGAAGAGGCGCTGCTGCGGGTCCATCATCTGCGCTTCTCTCGGGGAGATGCCGAAGAACAGGGGGTCGAACTTGTCGACCTCCTTCATGAACCCGCCCCACTTCGAATTGGACTTGTTCGGCTCCTTGAAGGGGTCGCCGAAGTAGTCCTCCCAGCGCCAGCGATCGGGCGGGACGACCGTGACCAGATCTTTCGAGTCCCTCAGGTTCTGCCAGAACTCCTCGAGATCTTCGGATTGGGGCATGACCCCGCTCATGCCCACGATGGCGATGGGCTTTTCGACGAAGCGACGCTCCGCGGAGAAGCTCGTCCCGCCGGAAGCAGGCGTCACTGCTTCACCATCCAGGGCAGCCGGCTTCCACCCCTTCTTGATCTCGAAGGTCGGCGGTTGGCCGGTTGCCGCGTCTCCGGCCTTCGCCTGCTGCTGCGGCGCCGGCGCCGGTGCGGCGGTCGGGGCAGCGGTCTCGCCGCCTCGATGGAACGGGAGGAGATCCGCCTTCCGTTCGTCGGCGAGATGGGCGGCGATCTCGGCGATCGACGGATAGTCGAAGAACAGCACGGGCGTGATGTCCAGCTGGAACTTGTCGTTGACGGCGTTGGCGAACGTCGTCAGGCCGATCGAGTCGAAGCCGAGATCCATCAGGATCTTGTCAGCCGCCATTTCGCTGGCATCGAGCTTCAGGAGTCGCATCACGATCTGCGACAGCTCGTTCTGCAGCCACGGGACGAGCGAGCCGCCTCCCGCATCCGCAGAGGGCGCCGCGGATGCCTGCTGCGATGGCACAGGCGCCGCGGGCTCGGGAGCCTTCTTCCGGATGCCCCAGGCCAGCTCCAGCTTCTCCTGGATGCCTTCGACCACGGCGAACCGGGACCGTCCCGAGGCCAGACCGCGCTCGAAGGCGTCGAGACCCGTTGCCGAGCGC
Organism: Thermoanaerobaculia bacterium; assembly: GCA_044866315.1. Classification (GTDB taxonomy): domain Bacteria; phylum Acidobacteriota; class Thermoanaerobaculia; order Gp7-AA8; family Gp7-AA8; genus QHVT01. The sequence goes on from JBIOTX010000344.1 coordinate 27,674, forward strand.
AGGGGCCACATTCCGGCGGTTTTCTTGAAGGCGAGCTCGGTCTGCTCGTCCGGCCTCATCCCGCCGTCCGCCCAGAGCGACCAGTTGACGCTCAATGATTTCCCGGACCGCGCCCCCGCGGCGCGAAGACGCTCGCGCTCGGCCGCGAACGAGTCCATGAAGTAGTTCGCGAAGCCGTAATCCGATTGCCCCGGATTGCC
>JBIOTX010000345.1:0-4795 GCA_044866315.1 Thermoanaerobaculia bacterium
CGAGCCGTACACGCCGGTGCGCCTGCGCACGCCCGGCCTCTATCGCGTCGTGCGCCATCCGCTCTACGCCGGATTCCTGATCGCCTTCTGGGCGACGCCGGCGATGTCGGCCGCGCATCTGCTGTTCGCGGTGATGACCACGGCCTACATCCTGGTGGCCATCCAGCTCGAGGAGCGCGACCTGACCCGTGAGCACGGCTCGGCGTACGAGGAGTACCGCCGCCGCGTGCCGATGCTCGTGCCGTTCACGAAGCGCGAGGCTGCAGCAGCTCCAGAAGCCGCGCCGGCTCCACGGGCTTGAGCAGATGATCGTCGAAGCCCGCCTCGCGCGAGAGCGCACGGTCTTCGGCCTGGCCGTAGCCGGTCACGGCGACGATCAGCGCGTCGCCGCATTCCGGGAGCGTCCGCAGCTGCCGGGCCACGGCGTAGCCGTCGATGCCGGGCAGGCCGATGTCGAGCAGGACGACCTCGGGCCGGAACTGCTGCGCCTCGCCGATCGCGGTCGGGCCGTCCGCGGCGGTGCGGACTTCGTGGCCGCTTTCCTCGAGCAGCATCGTCAGCGCCTCGCGCGCGTCGGCGTGGTCCTCCACGACTAACACCCGCCGCGTACTACTGTCCCGTGGAGCGGCGGGCTTCAGCCCGCCGTCTTCAATCTTCGCCGGCGGCGCCGTCGTCGCGATCCGCACCGTGAGCTCGCTCCCCCGCCCCAGCCCCTCGCTCGCCGCCTCCACGCTCCCGCCGTGCACCTCCACCAGGCGCCGCACGAGGGTGAGGCCGAGCCCGAGGCCGCCGTAGGGACGGTCGAGCGGCGGCGGTCCCTGCACGAAGACGTCGAACACATGCGCGAGCACCTCCGGCGCCATCCCCTCGCCGCTGTCGCGGATGCGCAGCTCGAGCGTGCCATCGCGCTCCTTGGCGATGATCGTGATCCGCCCTCCCTCGGCCGTGAACTTCACCGCGTTGTGCAGGAGGTTGGAGATCACCTGGGTGAAGCGCGTCGGATCGACGTCGAGCCAGACCGGCTTGTCCGGCAGGTCGATGGAGAGCTGCTGGCGGCGCTGGGAGATGAGGTGACGCCAGGTTTCGACCGCGGGACCGACGACGTCGCGCAGCGCGACCACACGCCGCTCCAGCTTCACCGTCCCGCGGGTGATGCGCGAGACGTCGAGGAGGTCGCCGACCAGGCGGGTGAGGTGATCGGCCTGGCGGCGGATGATGTCCCGCGCGCGCTCGACCAGGCCCGGATCCTTGCGGCCGAGGAGCTCGGCGGCATGGACGATGGGGGCGAGGGGATTGCGCAGCTCGTGGCCGAGCATGGCCAGGAACTCGTCCTTGCGCAGGGCCTGCATGCGCAGCTCTTCCTCGAGCTGCTTCTGCCGGCTGACGTCGATGGCCACGCCGATCATGCGCACCGCCCGCCCGCCCTCGCCCTCGACGACCTGGCCGCGCGCGTCGACCCAGTGCACCTCGCCGTCCTCGCCGCGGATGCGCATGTCCGCCTCGTACGGCGTGCGCGTCTCGATCGCCTTCGCGATCGCCGCCTCGACGCGCGGGAGATCGTCCGGATGAATGAGCTTGCGGAAGGCATCGAACTTGCCGTCCCCGACCTCCCACTCCCACACCACGATGCGCGCGCCGGTCATCGCCAGCAGCAGCCGCTGCTCGCTGTCCTCGGCGCGCTCCTGGGCCTGCCGGTTCTGCGCGGCGACCGCGCCCAGGACCAGTCCCGTCGTCGCGGCGACGGCCATGAAGATCTGCAGGAGGACCAGTCCCTGCTCCGGTCCTGCGCCGGCGAACGGGCCGCGGCCGAGGATCGTGCCGGCCGCGGCGAGCGCGTTCACGGCGATCACCACCGTCGCCGTCATCGCCGGACCGAAGCGCAGCGCGGCCCAGATCAGAAACGGGAAGACCACGTACCCCGTCACCAGCACGGGCGGCACGACCATGAACACCATCGCGCTCGCGGCGAGCGCAAAGAGAAGGAGACCCGCCCCTTCCACGACCGCGCCGCGGCGGCGCGGCATCGGCCCGACGTCGGTCCAGGCCAGGAGCGGCGGCGCGAAGATCAGGCCGCCGAGGGCGTCGCCGAGCCACCAGATCCACCACAGGCCCGGAAACGCGCTCGCCGGCTGCACGCCGCCGAGGACGAGGCAGGTCGCGCCGAGGGTCGCCGCGACGAGTGGACTGACCAGCACCGCGCCCACGAGCGCGAGCACGTCGCGCACGCGGCCGACGCGTCCGTCGAAGTCGAGCCGGCGGAGGATGGCGGCGCCGAGGACCGCCTCGAGCGTGTTGCCGATGGCAACCCCCGCCGCCACCCACAGCGGCTCGCCCGCGGTGGCGTTGGCCACGAAGGCGCCGAGGGCGATGCCGGGGATGGCCCAGCGGCCGAAGCGGAGGACGGCGAAGAGGGCGAAGCCCGTCGGCGGCCAGAATGCAGTGACCTGCGCCGCCCGAGAGGCGAGGGCCAGGCCGAGCTTCGCCGTGGCGACGTACAGCGCGCCGACCGCGAGAACGAGAAGCGACCGCCGGAGGCGATCCCGGTTGGACACGACTTTGGGAGTGTAAAGCTAAGCCTTCTTCTTCGCCTGCCTTTCCCGCTCCACGAGGTGATGGCTGTCCGCGGCGCCGAGGTCGAGGCCGTAGATCTTCTTGAGCTCGCCGATGCGGCGGATCGACTCCGGCCCGAACGGTGCCTTCCCCTCGAACGCGTGCAGGACGATGCCCTCCAGGAGATCGCCGAGACTCATGTCGTGATACTCGGCCAGAGCCTTGAGCACCTTCAGGATGCGCTTCTCCATCCGGACGCCGGTCTGGATGCGCTCGACGACGACTGCCATGGCGTGGACCTCCCCAGGTACGGAATCACTTCTTCGGCCGCCCGCTGCATGGAGCGGCGGACGCTCTCGTGGGAAACGCCGGGAACGTGGAACCAGCCGATGACCCGGCGCACGCCCAGCGCGGCGAGCGACTCGAGCTCGCGGAGGACGTCGTCCGGCGTGCGCTGCTCCAGGTCGATCGGGCGAAGCACCGTCACGTCGTCGTGGAGCGCCATCAGCTCCTCGTCCGCCTTCTGGCCGAGCAGCACCGGCGTGCCTTCCTCGGCCGCGCGGCGGACGGACTCCGCGCTCGAGCAGGCCCGGTAGATCGGCGGTATGGCCTCCGGAATCGGCCGGATCTCGCCGCTCGCCAGCGCGCGGCGGAGAATGCGCACGCCCTCCTCGCAGCGCGCGTGGCGCTCCTCGAGGGGCACGCCGTACAGGGCGAACTCGCTCGGGCTGAAGCCCGGCCCCACCCCCACCATCACCCGCCCCCCGCTGAGCGCATCCACCCAGGCCACCTCCTCGGCCAGCCGCAGCGGCTGGTGCAGCGGCACGACGGCCACGGCGTAGCCGATGCGGACCCGGCGCGTGGTCATGGCCACTGCGGCGGCGTAAACGGACGGCGCGCTGACCAGGCCGATCTCCGAGCCGTGATGCTCGGCGATCCAGACGCTCTCGAAGCCGTTCTCGTCGGCGAAACGCGCCTCCCAGAGGGCCTGCTCGATGACCTGGCGGTCGGAATGGGCCCGCGAGGGAGGCAGAAGCTGGAAGATCCCCAGGTCGATCATGGTAACAATGTACCAAGATAGCAGCAGTGCGTCAAGCATGTTGACAAGGGAAACATTCAGACTTACGTTGATGTTGACGCTGACAACATAGCAGGAAGGATATCGCATGGCACCCCTCATCGCACTGATTCTCGGATTCGCCCTCTTCCGCCTCGCCGGCCGCCTCGGCGTGAAGGCGCTGGATGGCTGGCAGCCCGCCCTGCGCTGGGCCCTGGCGCTCATGTTCCTGGTCACCGCCAGCGCGCACTTCGGCCGCGGCCGCGCGGATCTGATCGCCATGGTCCCGCCGCTCTTCCCGCGCCCGGACCTGCTCGTCACCGCCACCGGGATCCTGGAGATCCTCGGCGCCATCGGGCTGGTCGTGCCGCGCACCTCGCGCGCCGCGGCGATCGGTCTGATCCTGCTGATGCTGGCGATGTTCCCGGCGAACGTCTACGCGTCGCTGCACGGTCTGACCCTGATGGGCAAGCCGGTCACCCCCCTGCCGCTGCGCACGGCGCTGCAGGTCGTCTTCGTGGCCGCGGCCGCGGCCACGCTCATCCGGCGCGAAGGCCTCGGCTCAGCGCGGACGTCGCCGCCGACGCGAAGCGCAACAGCTCCGCACGGTTGTACCGAAGCTGCCGGTTGATCCCCAGCGTGGCCACGCCGTGGACCAGCGACCAGGACATCCGGGCGTAAACCAGCGCGTCGCCCTTCGGATGGGCGGCGCGCACCCGGTCGACGAGGAAGCGGAAGGCGTCCTCGGCCGCGGCCTGGGCCTTCGGATGGACCTCGGCCTCCCAGGCCCGCGAGAACATCACCTGAAAATGCTCCGGGTGGCGGACGGCGAACTCGACATACGCCACCCCGGAGCGCTCCAGGCGCCCCAGCGGGTCGGTCACGTTCGTCACGGCCTTCTCCATCGCCGCGCGCAGCCGCCGGAACCCTTCTTCGGCTACTGCCGCCAGGAGATCGTCCTTGTCCCGAAAGTGCCGGTACGGCGCGGTGTGGGACACCCCCGCCCGCCGGGCAACCTCCCTGAGCGTGAACCCGGCCGGCCCCAGCTCGCGGATCAGCGCCAGCGACGACTCGACGAGCGCGGCCTGCAGATTGCCGTGGTGATAGGCCATGCGGCGAGACTGGCATCCCAAGTTGACGTTGTCAACTTCTACTAACCGATGCACGGCTTGTCATCCCGAGCGTGTG
>JBIOTX010000346.1:0-9437 GCA_044866315.1 Thermoanaerobaculia bacterium
ACCCCGCCTCACGGCGACGCAGTTACGGTCGGCTTTGGTCAATGAGCGTTTGACCAGACGAGACTTTCACTCGTCTGCCCGTGCGTGCTTTCAGGCGCACGGCCCGGCAGCCGAGCTGCCTGCTTCACTGCCAGCGTGACGGCGTCACGGCGGTTGCGTTAGGCCGACGAATCACGGTCGGCGTGAAGGGCGCGCTTTCCATGAGGCTCCGCATATCTGCACGTGCACCGCGAGCGGTCGGATGCGACAGTCTCGACATCAGAGCTCGAGATCAGGGGTGAAGTCGCGCTGGGGCCATCAATGCCCTTTGATCGATCCCCACGTTTTTGAGAAGTCGCGCTTCGCGAGATCGCCCTCCATGATCCAGTAGGTGCAGAAGCCCGCATCGCCGAACGACCAGCCCAGTCCATAGTCGGTGCTGAGATTGAGCAGGACGATTTCCGGACTGGCGGGGGGTTGCGGGTTCTGGGCGGAGGGAGCATTGCCGAACATCTGCGAGAAATGCAGGCGTTCGTAGACGAAGCTGCTGAAGCGGAAGCGCATCGCTTCATAGACGTGCGGTGTCAGGCGCGCGGCGCGATCCGGGTCGCCGGCCCAGGAACGGATCGTCGCGACCAGGGACTCGAACACCATGGTCGTGGCATTGTTCAGAGGTGCGGGGATCCTCGGCGAGTCCATGCTGAGGAGCCAGGCGCGGAAGGCGCTGCGATCCTCTTCCGACACCGGCTCGTCGAGGCCGATCTCGTTCGAGCGCCGCAGCCAGTCCTCCGCAATCGCAACCACCCCTTCTTCGGTCAGCTCGACACTAGGGCTCATTAGCGAGCGCGGCCGGTGCAGCAACGCCCGCGTCGCGTAGTGAATGCTGATCCAGTATTGCGGATAGGCCTCCGGCCCTTCCTTGACGTGAAAGAAGATCTCCCGCGCCGCGTTGGTATCCTGGGCCGGAGGATAGGGATCGACGATCGCGGTCTCACCTGTGGCTTTGGTGAAAGCATCCGCACGAACCTGCTTGAGGAGGTGCTCGTACTGCTTCTGCTGCTCTCCGAACTCATGCTTGGCTTGGCGGAACTTGGTGTCCGTGCGCCAACGGTGCAATCTCTCCACGAAAGACTGCGGCTGGTCCTCGTCCTCGAAGAGCGTGTCGGGCCATGTGTCCAACGGCAACGGCTGGATCGGCCATTCGATGTGGACGTTGGGACCGGGGTCGCTCTCGCGCATCACTTCGCGCCAGGCGCGACCGAAGGACCAGTAGCCGCCGATCGGAGGAAGATCGGCCGGCACTTCGCGCGCCGGCGTCGCGGCGAAGGCGTCGAGCGCGTAAATGACGGCGCAGTTGTCCGCGGTGGGCCCTTCCTGATGCCAGACCTGCTCATCATCGTCGCGGCCGAAGAAGAACAGCACGCCGCGTTTGGGCAGCGGGGACTTGAAGGTGATGTCGGCGCAGTCGATCTGCGCGAAAAAGTGGAGCGGCTTACCCTTCGAGGTGCGCGGCCACTCATATTGCGCCGGCAGCTTCGGCAGGCCCCCGAACTTCGAATTCGTCCGAGGGCCTGCATGCGGCGGATAGGGTTTGTGAAGCAATACGGCGTCGCGGCGCAGTTGACGGAACAGAGCGTCGAAACTCGTTTCCTTGGTCACGCGCGCAAGTCTACGAAGGAGCGTGCATACAGCTCAAGAGCGTTACGCCGACGGAAAGCGACGGCTACGGTGTCCGACTGAAAAGCGGAATGATCGGCATGGATCTCAAGAATCGCTCCTCGGAGTAGCTCACCAGCCGGTCAGAACTTGCCGTGATCTGCGCATGAAGTGTGCTGGTAACCCCAGTGCCCAGAATGAAAGCGGCGACAATCCGGAACATGCAGCAAATGATAGCTGTCATTCACCCTCGCGGCTTAGGTTCAAGTTCGAACTGCAACACCGACGTGGCGCAATGACAACCGGCTTGGTTGTGAGGACGGGTTCCGGCTGACAGCCGGAAAGCTCCGCTTTCCGGCCTTGGCTCCAATCAAACCGAAGAGAGTCGCTACACGCTGACCGTCGGTTGTGGAGACCAGACGCAGACGGTATCGGTCTCTGTTCCGCTGAAGCGATAACGCGACAGATTGGAGTGCGGCAGCTCGCGCCGCCGCACTCCAAGACGGTCAGTTCGCGGCTTTCGTGGCGTCCACGATCTGGAACTGCTGCGTGTTCACCTTCTCGTCGCCGATCCACACTTCGGCGCGGTAGTCGCCCTTGGCCCACGACGCGGTATTCGGCGCCGTGAAGCTCAGGTACTTCTGTCCGGCCACGACCGGCTTGTTCTCCTCGCCGATCTTGGTCTCGTTCGGTCCGTACCACACGACCTTCACCGCCGAGTTCGGCGGGGCATCACCGACTTCCATGGTCAGGTGAATGGGCTGGCCGGGCGCGAAGTCGTCGCCGGTCTTCCCCGGCACCATGGAGCCATCCGCGGCGAGCTCGCTGCCGATGGTGACGTCGTCGATCCAGCTCTGCGCGGTCGTGGGCGCGACGTCCGAGGGGCTGCTGGTTCCCGGCTGTTCCACGGTCGTCGTGGTCGCCGGCGGTTCTGCCGTCTCATCACGTCCACAAGCAAAACTGAATATCGCCAGCACCACAATTGTCAGTAAGAAGAGAGAAAGCTTTTTCATAGTCCGAGGGCCTCCTGGGGAGGAGACGGAGAGCAGGAGGCGTGCCGGACTGAGCCAGTTTCTACCGCTGACTTTGCTTATCTCACCCGATCGCGCACCAATACTGCCAGATCTCTCAGCGGCTTCGCCGCCGCGCCCAGCGGCTCGATGGCGCTCAATGACGTCTCCACGAGCTCCTCGCTCAGTTTCCGCGCGCCCTCCACGCCGGCGAGCTTGACGAAGGTCAGGCGCTGTTCGTCTTTGCCGACGTCCTTGCCGAGGACCCCGGCGGTGGAGGTCACGTCGAGGACGTCGTCGGTGATCTGGAAGGCCAGGCCGAGGTTCTTGGCGAAGACTTCGATGCGCTGGAGCGGGGCGGGATGGATGTTGGCGAGCATGCCTCCCACCGCGGCCGCGGCGACGAAGAGCGCGCCGGTCTTGCGGGAGTGGATGAACTCGAGGGTGTCGAAGTCGAGTCGCGAGTGCTCGCTGTGCAGGTCGACGGCCTCGCCGGCAATGGTGCCATCCCATCCGACCGCGTCCACCACCCGCTGCAGGACCTGCTGCATGGGCCAGCGTCGCGGCGCGCATTCGGCGTGGACGGCGGCGACGAGACCGTAGGCGTGATTGAGGAGCGCCACCGCGGAGAGGATGGCCAGGTCCTCGCCGAACTCGCGATGCAGTGTCGGCTGGCCGCGCCGGAGGAGCGCGTCATCCATCGACGGCAGGTCGTCGAGGATGAGCGAGCAGGTGTGGATCATCTCGATCGCTGCGCCCGCGCGGACGAGCTTCTCCGCTTTCCCTCCCACCGCCTCCCCCACCGCCAGGGCCAGCACGCCGCGCACGCGCTTTCCCGGCGACGCGATCGCCCGCCGCAGAGGCTGCTGAAGCGGCGCGGGCGTCGCGGCCGAGTCCGCAAGCGCGGTCAGGTAGTCGTCGATGAGAGCCCGGCGGGCGGCGAAGAAGTCAGGCACCGCGGGCATTATCGGGCAGGGCAGCTACAATCGAAGTCCATGAACCTTCGCCACTTGGGCCGCAGTCAGCAGATGTGGCTCCTCGTCGTCGTCTGCATCGTCCTGTTCGCCGCCTTCCTCTGGTTCATCCCGGAGATGACCTGGCCGCTCTGGTGGAAGGTGATGCTGGCGGGCGCGGCCGCGAGCGCCATCTGCCTGACGGTGTTCCAGTTGTGGCTGAACAAGGTGCTGTCCCGGCGCGAGGGGATGATCAAGCTCATCGATCGGGTGACCACCGGCGATCTCTCCCTCACCTCCACCGACATCATCCGGGAGACGCAGTCAGCGAAGACGGCCACGGCCATGCGCGCACTGGTGGCCAATCTCGAGCGCACCATCCGTCGCTTCGGTCAGCTCGCCGCGGACGTCGCCCGGGTCAGCGAGCAGATCAGCAGCCGCTCGCGCATTCTCGCCCGCAGTGCCTCGGACCAGCTCGGCTCCACCGAATCCACCTCCTCCTCCGTCACCCAGATCGACCAGTCGATCAACAATGTCCGCGGAAGCATGGAGGAGCTCTCCGCCAACGCGGAAGAGACCTCCACCTCGATCCTGGAGATGTCCGCCTCGATCGAGGAGGTGAGCCGCATCGCCGACACGCTCTCCGAGTTCGTCGAGCAGACCTCCTCGGCCATCGAGGAGATGATCGCCTCGATCAACGAGGTGGCCACGAACACGGAGAGCTTCTCCTCCTTCGCCACCCAGACCGCGTCGTCGATGGTGCAGATGAATGCGACCACCGAGGAGATCCGCAACTCGGCGCGGCAGTCGTCGGACCTCTCCCGCTACGTGAAGGACGCGGCGAACGAGGGGCGCAGCGCGGTCGAGGGAACGGTCGACGGCATGCGCAAGATCCAGGTGTCCGTGGAGGACGCGAAGGGCGCGCTGGTCGATCTCGCCGAGCGCTCGCAGGAGATCGGCGACATCGTCCGGGTGATCGACGACATCGCCGGGCAGACCAACCTGCTCGCGCTCAACGCCGCGATCATCGCCGCACAGGCCGGCGAGCGCGGGCGCGGCTTCGCCGTCGTCGCCGACGAGATCCGCGATCTCTCCGAGCGCACCTCGGTGTCGACGGAAGAGATCCGCACGCTGATCCAGAACGTGCAGAAGGGCGTGACCCGCGCGGCCGACCAGATGACCATGAGCGCGGATCGCGTCGCCGACGGCGTCGGCCTCACCGCCCGCGCGGCGCAGGTGCTCGACAAGATCCTCGAGCTGACCGACCGCTCCACGAGCTCGATCTCGGAGATCGCGCGCGCCACGGAAGAGCAGGCCCGCGGCAGCGCGGCGGCGACGTCGGCGATCGAGGAAGTGACCAAGATGGTCCAGCAGACCGCCGCGGCCACGCAGCAGCAGTCGCAGACCTCGCGCAAGATCGGCGAGCAGGCGGCGATGGTGCGCGACTACACCAAGCACCTCAAGCGGGCCATGGGCGAGCAGGAGTCGGGCAGCCGGGCGATCAGCCGGGCCATGGAGAACATCATGGGCCTCGTGCAGAACGTGCTCGAGTCGACGTCCGTACTGGCTGCGGAGAGCTCGGCCATCGTCAAGTCGATGGGCATCATCAAGCAGGGCTCGCGGGAGTCGAGCTTCGGCGTGTCCGAGCTCAACCAGATGGCGAACACGCTCAGCCACGAGTCGACGCTGCTCAAGCAGGAGCTCGGGCGCTTCACCCTGCCCACGCCGCACCGCGGCGGCTCGGTCACCACCATGACCGTGCTCTGGCAGCGCCTGACGTTCGATCCGGCCTACACGTCCGCGTCCGCGCTGGCATTCATCTCCAAGATGATCCACGGCACGCTCGTCCGCTACGGCGAAGGGGCGGAGCTGATCCCCGATCTCGCCGAGCGGTGGGAAGTGCTGGAGCAGGGACACGTCTACCGCTTCCATCTCCGCCGCGGCGTGCGCTTCCACAACGGCCGCGCGGTGGAGGCCAGGGACGTGTACGAGACCTTCCTCCGCCTGCTGCTGCCGGAGATGAAGTCGACCGGCCAATGGATCCTCAAGGGCGTGCGCGGCGCCGCGGACGTGATCGAGGGACGCACGCGCAGCGTCTCCGGCATCGTCGTCCGCGACGCGCACACGATCGACATCGAGCTGACCGAGCCGCTGGCGTTCTTCCTCGCCCTCATGACCACGCCGGAGTGCGGCATCGTGCCGGCCGAGGAGGTGCGCGATCCGGAACGCTACCGCACGCGCGGCGTCGGCGCGGGTCCATTCCGCGTGGAGGAGGCGGTGGAGGGCGAGCGGGTGGTGCTGAGGCGCAACCGCGACTACTACATCGCCGACACGCCGCTCCTCGACGAGCTCACCTTCCGGCTCGACCTGCGCTCCTTCCGCGAGGCCGCGGACGCCTTCCTGCGCGGGGAGCTCGACGTCGCCCACGGCATCCCGCCGAAGGTGATCAACGACCTGCGCGAAGACGCGCAGTACAGCGCGTACCTCCTGGACACGATCCAGCTCCACACGTCCTACCTCGCCTACGACTCCTCGACCGCGCCGTTCGATCGCGTGGAGGTGCGGCAGGCGATCAACTACGCCATCGACCGCGAGCGCATCAACGAGCGGGTCTACGCCGGCCTGGGCGTGCGCGCCCAGTCCCTCCTCCCGCCCGGCCTCCTCGGCTACGACCCGGCCTCACGCGGCTACAATCACGATCCCGAGCGCGCGCGGTCGCTCATGAGACAGGCGGGCTACGGCGCGGGCTTCAGCATCGAGTACCGCACCTGGGAAACGGACGAGTTCAACAACTCCGGGATGATGCCGCTGATCATCGAGGACCTCGACGCCATCGGCATCCGGGTGAACGTCACCCGGCACAATACGACCGAGGCCAGCGCGCCGCGGAACCAGCGCGGGCACGGCCTGATCTACTGCGCGAACTGGTACGCCGACTTCCCCGACCCGGACAACTTCTTCTACATCTTCTTCCACAGCGAGGCCACGTCGATCCGGGGGACGTTCTTCCACCGCCGGGAGATCGACGAGCAGATCGTCGAGGCCCGCCGCTCGAACGACAGCGAGCACCGGGCGGCCATCTATGCCGCGCTGAATCAGATGGTGATCCGCGAGGCCCCCATCGCCCCGCTCTTCCACGAGCGCCTGTTCGTGCTGCACAAGCCCGAGGTGCGGGGCGTGCGGACGTCGCTCGTGCCGCCGCCGGTGCGGTATCACCAGGTGTGGGTGGAGGGGGCGGAGAATCGTGGCCAGTAGGCAGTAGCCAGTTGCCAGTAGGCAGTAGCCAGTAGCCAGTAGCCAGTGCCAGTAGCCTGATGGTTTCCCGCGCCCGCGTTCACGCCGCCTTATTCACCGTCGCGTTGCTCTTCTCCGTGAACTACATCATCGCCAAGGTGGCGATGCGGGAGATCGCGCCGCTGGCGTTCGCCTGGCTGCGCATCGTGGGGGCGGCGGCGATCATGTTCTTCGTGGCCCGGCGCGATCCGTCGCCGCCACTGTCGCCCGAGGACGGGCGGCGGGTGGCGGGCTACGCCATGCTCGGCGTGGTCATCAACGCGACCCTCTTTCTGGCCGGACTGTCGCTGACGACGGTGCAGGTCGCGGCCGTGCTCATCACCAGCATCCCCGTGTTCGCGCTCGCCACGGCCATCGTCATGGGCCGGGAGCGCGCGTCGGCAAACCGCATCGGCGGCATCGCCCTGGCCGGCGCGGGCGCGCTGCTGGTCGTCGGCGGCGAGAGCTTCGTCGGCACGTGGCGCTCCTTCGCCGGCGCGGTGATGATCGTCGTGAACTGCCTCTCCTACGCCCTCTACCTCGTGATCTCCAAGCCGGCCATGGCTCGCCTGTCGGCGCGGCGGGTGGTGGCGCGGATGTTCGCCGTCGGCTCGGTGCTCATGCTCCCGATCGCCGCGTACTCGCTCTGGCATCTGGACTGGGCGTCGATCTCGACCCAGGCCTGGATCGCATTGGTGCTGGTGATCCTCGGCCCGACCGTGATCGCCTACCTGCTCAATGCCTGGGCCCTGCGCCACGCCGACAGCTCGGTCGTGGCCGCCTACACGTATGTCCAGCCTGTGCTGGCCTCGATCCTCGGCGCCATCTTTCTCGGCGAGCACATCCACGCGGTGGTGATTCTCGCCGCGGCCATGATCTTCAGCGGAGTCTGGATCGCGGGGCGGGCCTCGGGACCCATTGCAGAGTAGGATGTAAACGATTTCCAACGACAGCCGTCCAACCCCAGGTGAGAAGCAACGTGGCCGCGTTCCGCTTGACCGATCCCGGTAACGCCCCGACCGACCGGGAGCTCATCGACCGCACCCTGGCCGGTGACGGCGCGGCCTACGCGGTGATCGTGGAGCGCTTCCAGCGCCGGATCTTCCGGGTGGCCTTCGCCATCGTCCGGGACGAGGTCGAGGCCGACACGATCACTCAGGACACGTTCATCCAGGCCTACACCCATCTCGGGAAGTTCCAGGGCCGCGCGGAGCTGGAGACGTGGCTCACGCGCATCGCCATCAACCGCTCCCGGGACACGCTGCGCCGCCGGCGCTTCCTGAGCCTCTTCACCGTCCGCGACGATGAGAACGGCGAGGGCGAAGCGATGATCGAGCCGGTGGACGAGCGGCCGGATCCGGAGCGGCAGGTCATGGCCGGACAGCTCCGCCTGGCGATCCAGCGCGCGGAGAAACAGCTCTCCGCCCAGCAGAAAGTCATCTTCCGCCTCCGCCACTACGAGAACCTCTCGCTCGAGGAGATCGCCGATCACCTCGGGCTGCGCGCCGGCACCGTGCGCGCGCATCTCTTCCGCGCCATCCACAAGATCCGCCGCGAGCTCTCCGTGTGGCGCGGCGGCGCGGAGCCCCTGGGAGCCAAGTCATGAAACAGCACTACAGCGAAGCCGATCTGCTGGAGACGTACTACACCCAGCCCGGCGAGTCGATGCCGGTGATGATGCACCTCGCCGACTGCAGCGAGTGCGCCGCGCGCTACGAGCGCCTGGAGCGCAAGCTGCGCGGCATGTCCGACTGTCACGCCGAGAAGCCGGAGACGTTCTGGGCCCGCCAGCGCATCTCGGTCATGCGCAGGATCAACGCGCAGCCGGCCCGCCGCCCGCGCGTCGCGGGCATCGCCGCCGCCGCAGCGCTGACGCTCGTCCTCGGCGGACTGGTGACCTGGAAGTCCGTTCACGTCGACGAGACTCAGCCCACCACCGTCACCGCCGAGCTCAACACCCTGACCACCCGACAACCCGACAACGCGACCACCCCGTCCGACCCCTGGCAGTCCGAGGAGCTGAAGGACTTCCAGTCGATGGTGGCCTGGGAGTCGTGGGTCGACTCGAATTCCTCCGGAGACCAGTCCCTATGACCCGACGTTTTCTCGTCGCCGCGACGCTGCTCTTCGCGGCGGCTCTCGCCCACGCGCAGCAGCTCCCGCCGGGCAAGTGGTGGCGGCAGCCGCGCGTGATCGAGGAGCTGTCCCTGACCATGGAGCAGCAGGACCGCCTCGACGAAGTGTTCCGCATCGCCGCCGGCGACCTGATCGACGCCAAGGGCGCGGTCGAGAAGCTGCAGATCGCCCTTCGGGGCGAGCTCGATCGCCCCCAGCTCCGCCGCGCCGAGATCCAGCGCATCGCCGGACAGCTCAACGACGCCCGCGGCCGGCTCTTCGAGCGCGAGCTGATGATGCTCGTGGACATGCGCGCGGTGCTCACCGACGCGCAGTGGAACCGCGTGCGCACGCGCCTCGACCAGATGCAGCAGCGCGGGCGGCCGGGCGGGCAGCAGCCGCCGATGCGGCCGAATCCGCGGCGACGACCGTAGACGTGGGGGGGGGGGGG
>JBIOTX010000347.1:0-23236 GCA_044866315.1 Thermoanaerobaculia bacterium
CGCCGTTGCCTTCGGCGGGCTGAGAGCCCGCCGCTCCACGTTTTTGGCCTTGCGCCGCATGTCCGGATAGAGCTTCACCAGCTCGCGCAGGATCTTGAGGATCACCCCCAGCGAGGCCAGGTGGGAAGTGCCGCGGATGCGCGGGAAGTAGTCGATGCCGATCTGCTGGATGGCGAAGCCGTGGTTCTTGGCCTTCACTACCAGCTCCGCGTCGATGAGCGACCCCTCCGACTTCAGCTCGATGGCCTCCAGCACCTTCCGCTTCATGAGCTTGAACGAGAAGTTGATGTCGCGGTGCGGCCAGCCGAAGAGGATGCCGATCAGCCAGTTGTAGAGGAGCGTGTAGACCGCGCGCTTCGCTCCCTCCATGGTCCGGTCGTGCCGGTAGGCGGCGATCATGTCCGCGCCGGTGACTTCCAGGGCCCGGATGGCGCGACCGAGGATGTCGGGGTCGAAGGGGATGTCCGCGTCCATGTAGAAGATCAGCTCTTTGGTGGTGGCGGCGAAGCCGGTGCGCAGCGTGCCGCCGAGCTTGCGGTTCTTCTCGTGGCGGATGACCCGGATGCGGGGGTTCTCCGCGGCCAGACGGGCGGCCAGACGCGGCGAGTCGTCGGTCGAGGCGTCGTCGACGATGACGATCTCGTAGTCGTCCGAGTACTTGGTCAGCGACTCCACGGCCGCGGCCACGGCGTGCTCGATGTTGAGCTCCTCGTTGTACATCGGGATCACCAGGGAGACGGAGGGGCGGGCCATTGGTGGTGATTCTAACGTGCCGTCTCGAGTGATCTTTCCGCTATAATTCCGCAAATCGTCCAAGAGAGGTGCCCCATGCGCACACGGTTGGTGATCGCGCTCGTCACGATCCTGTTGTTCGTGTCCTGCGGCAGCACGAGCACGGTCGCCGAAAAGCAGGAGACGCTGACCATCGTCGCGTCTCAAGAAACGAGCAACATCGGTGTCGGGGACAACCTGAAGTTCACCTGGACCGTCCGCGGAACGAGACGACGGGTCAAGCTGAAGATCACCAACAAAAATCCGGCCGTGGCGAGGCTGAACGGAGGCAACGTTCAGACCGTGACCACGTCCGGCGGGGAACCGAACACGGTCTCAGTCACGGCCAGAGGACGGCAGGCTGGGGTGTTCGAAGTCAAGGCGGAGTTTGCGGATCAGCGCGACCGCCGATTGGCCGGTACGACGGCCGGACGAGGTGAATCGCCCGAAAGCGGCACAGCCGGCACTGGCCGACCGTCCATTGGCCGACCGCCCATTGGTACACCACCCATTGGTACACCTCCGGTCACGACGCCGACCACTACCGAACCGGAGCCACCGAATCGCAAAGTGCACGAGCGCATCGTCAAAGCCTTCGCACCCGCCCTGAACCGCATTGCCAGCCGGACCGCGGAGGCCGCCCGCCGTCTCCGCGTGCGTCAGGGACGCGTTCGCGTTGACGACGTGCTGGAGATCGTCGACGACGCCGAGAAGGAGCTGCGCGAGGCGCTGCCACAGCGGGAGTTGGAGCCGTTCCGCGATGCGGCGGCCGAGTTCCTCGACCGCATTCGCCGCGACGTCCAGGCCGCCGCCAGCGAGGCCCGGTTCGCCTCCGGAATCGTGCTGGTGGCGTCCGCACCTCGGAAAGAAATCGAGGAGAGCGCGGCCCGGTCGTTGCTCTCCGAAGTCGTCGATTTCTTCCGCGGTGCCGCGAATACCTCGCCGCTCACCCGCATCTGCGTCAAGACCGACCCGGTTAACGGCGCCACGGTGAAGCTCTCCCCAAGGAGTTTTCAGAAATGGCAAGGCGTGAAGAGCACCTCGCCGATCACGCTTTACGTCGGCCTGTACAGGTACGAAGTCACGAGACGCGGGTATCTCGCCAGCAAGGGCGAAGTGAACCTGCTCACCAACCCCGATCGCCTGCTCATTCTCCCGCTCCGCAGGCATGAAGATGATTCCGAGGCTCCCCAGTACGAACATCTCGCCGGGCCGTGCCAATGACGACCGAGAGCCCTCCCGCCCGCACTCCGCCGATCGAGGCTCCGACGCCGGTGGCCTCGAACCTCGCCCGGCGCATCCTCGGCTTCGGCGTCTGGTTCGCCATCGGCCTCGCGCCGTTTCTCGGCAAGATTCGAGTGCCGCTCTTCACCGCGGTCATCGAGATGTATCCGGCCGAGCTGCAGGCCTGGCTGATTCCGCTCTCCGGGCTGCTCATGGGCATGATCGCGGTGACGATCGACTATGCGTCCGACCGGAAGAAGAACACGAAAGCCTTCCAGGCGAGAATCCATCGCTGGTTCGTGGGAACCGTGGTCGTGTTCGGCGCGTCGTTCATCAGCCTCGTTGCCCTGTACGTCTTCGCCGTCGTCCGCATGGAACAGCGACTGCCCGGCGACCAGAGCGTCTCCCGCGCGATCGTCACCGGCACACAGCAGGTTCCGCCGCGACCGGCCGGCTCCGCATGCGGATGTCCGGTCGGTCAGGATGCAGAGCAGTGCATCGGCGACATCAGCCTCGATCCGGCGAACATCCGCACCTGCTTCGGCAGCAACCGCGTGGCACGGGCGACGCTCGCGCTGGCGCTGCTGTACCTCATCGTCACCGGCGCGTTTGCCGCAGCGGTCGGGATCCAGCTGGTCGGTCAGCGGGGGCGGCGCGCCGAATAGATGATGTGCGGGTGCGGATAGCCGCGGTCGATGGCCCGGGCCCGGACGTCCTCGAAGCCGATGTCGCTCAACGTCGCGAAGACCTCGGCGCGGGTCTGGTAGACGAAGCCGCTGCCGAGGGAGACCTTGAGGAGGGCGTCGGAGAGCCACTCCTGCAAGCGCGCCCACTTGAACTTCAGGCCGCGACCGGGGTCCATGTCCTTGAGCACGAACGTGCCGCCGGGACGGAGGCGCTCGAACACGCGCGTGTAGAGCTCCGTGCGGTAGGGGATGGACATGCGGTACGTGGCGTCGTAGATCACGATCGTGTCGAACGGGCCGCGCATGCAGTCGTCGAAGCCGGCCACCCACCGCACGCCCGGCGCGTGGCTCGGGCTGACCGACTTGCGCAGGTCGGGCTCGACGGCGACGACCTCGCGGCTGGCGTCGCGCGCGGCGAAGTAGCAGTAGATGCCGTGCCCCGCGCCGATCTCCAGCATGCGCCCGCCGGGCGGGACGTCGTCCAGCGTGCGCAGGAACGGACAGGTGAGGAAGCGGATCAGCACGTGGGCGCGGTGCGCGAGCGGATAGCCGCGATAGACGCCGTGCAGAAATTTCAGCGCGCTCAGGTAGCGCATCGACGACATGGCGGGCGATTATAGAGGCCGCTTGCGGGCCCTTTCCCTCATCGCCGCCGCCGTGCTGCTCGCCGTGCATCTCGCCTCGGCACCGCGGACGCTCTGGGAGTTCGACGAGCCCCTCTTCGCCATGGCCGTCGAAAAGTACGAGCCGCTGCGCCACCACCCTCCCCCGCCCGGCTACCCGCTGTTCATCGGCTTCGCCAGGCTCGTCGAGCCGCTGTTCGGGACTCCGTTTCCCACGCTTCTGGCGATCAGCATCCTCGGCACGGTCGGCGGCTTCGCCGCCTGGGCCTGGGCGCTGCGCTCGATCCCCGCGGCGCTGCTGCTGTACGCCTCGCCGGCGATGCTCGTGCACGCGACGCTGCCGCAGTCGGATAGCATGGCCATGGCGCTCTTGGGGGTGGCGGTGGGGTTGTGCATCCGCGGCGCACATCCGATCGCGATCGCCCTCGCCTGCGCCGCCACCGTCGGCTGGCGCCTCCAGTTCTCGATCCTCGTCCTCCCGCTCTTCCTGACCACGCTCGTGCTCCTGCGCACGTGGCGCGCGCGCGTCTTCGCCACGCTCGCCTTCGGCGTCACGTGCATCGCGTGGCTCGTGCCGCTGGTCTTCGCGACCGGCGGCGTGGACGGGTTCCGCGGATGGCTGGGCGGGCAGGCCGCGTATTTCGCCGCGCATGACGCCGACCTCTCCCGCAGCGGCACCTCGGCCGTGCAGCTCGCCTTTCGCTTCATCGCCCACCCGTGGGGACCGAAGTGGCTGTCGTTCCCGGTGCTGCTCGTCGCGGCAGTGGGTCTCGTGTTCGTGATTCGGAAGCGGAAGCTCGACGCGCTGCCGCTGCTCGTCGGGACGGCGGTGTACCTCGGGTTCGCGCTGTGGACGATGGATCCCGCGGATGCGGTGCGCTATGCGCTGCCGACGCTTCCGTGCGTGGCATTTCTCGCGGCGATTCCCTTTGACCGGCGCTTCCTCTTCGCGATCATCGCGTACGCCATCGGCGCGGTGATCTATACCTTCCCGGTGCTCGAGCAGCGCCGCACCATCCCCTCCCCGCCCGTCGCGGCGATCGAGCATCTGCGCCGCGTCGCGCCGCACAACGCGGTCATCCTGTACGACCTGCCGCTGATGCCGCACGCGCGCTACCTGCTCCGCGGCTATCAGCGCTCACGCATCGACGACGGCCTGCTGCGCTTCGGGCACCGGCTGGACGTGCCGCTGTTCGTTCTCGCGGACGGCGAGACCGAGGGGACGGTCTTCCGCTGGCGGTCGAGCGATGCGTATCGCAAGCTGACGCGCAACTTCTATGGCGTGGTCACGGTGTCGCCCGTGCCAGCCGCGGAGCGGTTCCAGGCCGTGAGCGGCATCCATTCGCCGGAGCGCTCGCGCGACGGGCTGTCGTGGCGCTGGGTGGGCGCGGAGGGCGTGCTGCGCCTGCCGGACGTCGGCGCGACGCACGTGCGGCTCACGTTCCGCCTGCCGCCGGAGTATCCGTTCGAGGGGAACACCGTCCGCATCGGCGCGCAGACGCTCGCGCTGCGGCGCGGCGAGTCGCGCGAGATCATCGTTCCCTCGGCGGAGCTCGTGCGCATCGTGCCCGAGCGGACGTTCGTCCCCGCGCAGATTCCGGGGCGCAACAACCGCGACCGGCGCACGCTCTCGGTGATGCTCACCGAGGTCGAGCAAACCGGCGCGCGAGCCATCGCACAGTGATGGCGAAGACCGCGAGGGCCGCGCAGGCGAGAACGATCCGCACCTGTGTGGCCGCGCCGGTCGCGCCGGCACCGATGGTGTCGACGAACCAGGCGAAGAGGAACGTGATCGGGATCGAGCCGACCAGCGTGGCCAGCACGTAGTCGCGGGTGCGGAAGCGCGCCAGGCCGGCCAGGTAGTTCACCGCGACGTACGGGATCACCGGCACGAGGCGCACCAGGAACAGCGCGAACACGCGATCGTCCTCGGCGAACGCGCCGGTGTCGACGCCGCGCCGGGCGAGCCAGCCCTGCATCCGCTCCGACAGACCGCGCCGCGCGAGCTGGAACGGGATCAGCGCGGCCAGCGTGCAGGCCACGAGCTCGATCGTCCCTCCGATCACCCACCCCCACGCCAGCGCCGCCGCGATCGAGAGCGGGCCGACCGGCAGGAGCAGCAGCGCGAACGCGGCATAGAGGATCAGGAAGAGCGGCACCGCCCACCACTCCGCCGCCGCGGCGCGCAGCCATGCGATCGCGTCCGCGATCATCGGGAAGGACTGCAGCTTGCCGAGGAAGAGGGCGACCAGGGCGATCGGGACGACGATCGCCGCGTAGGCCAAGAGGGCCCGCATCGCCGGCGGCACGCGCAGCGCGAGCGGCACGCCCGCGGCGAAGACGATCAGCAGCGGATCCGTCAGCGGCATGCGCAGGCGGATGGTCGGGATGTACGCGAGGTGCGCCAGCCACATCGCCGCGAAGAAGACGAGTACCGCGATCGCGATGCGCTTGTCCGGATACCGCGCCAGGCCGATCGCGCCGAGCACGTACAGGCCGAGGAAGACGATTGCGCTCAGGATCACCATGCCGCGGCCATGCTCGGCCGGATGCAACCAGGGGCGCCAGTACTCCGCGACCTTCCAGAGCGTGACCCGTACGATCGGCGTGCTCCGCACGTTCTCCATCGCCAGCCTCGCCCACGCGCGCGAGCGCGCCGCGGGCGTCGGCTGGGTCACCAGGCGCTCGGTCGCGGGGATCGTCTGGGTCTCGAACGCGCGCGCGGCCCGCGCGCGCTCCTCGGCGTCGTCGAGGCGCACGATGCGCAGCATCTCCGGATGCGTCCCGCGCCAGAGATTGAACCCGCCCGCGTCGTTGACGGCGATGAGCTCGTGGTAGCGGATCGCGTTGCGGGCGGTCCAGGGCGCAAGCGTGAGCGCGGCTGCGGCGATGACGTACAGCACCTGTTTCCAGCGCGGTAAAAGAAAAAGCGCGAACAGCGGAATGCACAGCAAGGCCGTCGGACGCGTGAGCGCAGCGAGGCCGAGGGCGACGCCGGCGACCGCGGGCTTATCGCGCAGAAAGTACATCGCCGCGACGAGCAGCAGCATGAACAGCGGCTCGCTGCGGATGTCGGTGACCGAGGCGATGAAGAACGGATGCAACGCGGCGAGAAAACCGGCGATCAGTCCCGCGAGCGGCGAGCCCCAGAGCCGCGCGGCGATCAGCGCCAAAAGCAGCGCGCTGAGCGCATCGCACACGGCCAGCCCGTACTTGATCGCCCGCGTGCGCTCCGGCTCGCAGGCCGTCACGGCGGCGATGAAGAACGGCAGGCCCGGGGCCCGGAAGAACGGCAGATTGCCCCGCTCCGGATAGGCCTTCTGCTCGCAGACGGACCGCGCGTGCATGACGTAGTCGCCTGCGTCGCCGAAGGCGATCCGGCCCGCGCCGGTGGCCTCGATCGCGGCGATCCGCACCGCCAGGGCCAGGATGAAAACGCCGATTCTCATCGGATAGAATGCCCGCACCCGCACCGCTTTCTCGATAAAGGAGCTCACCCGTGGCCAGTTTTCCCGGCGTCGACTACATGGAAATCGACTCCCTCTTCTCCGAAGAGGAGCTGATGGTAAGGCAGACCGTCCGCGACTTCGTGGACGAGGAAGTCCTGCCCATCATCGAAGAGCACAACCGCGAAGAGAAGTTCCCCTTCCACCTCGTGCCCAAGATGGCCGAGATGGGCCTCTTCGGCGCGACCCTCAAGGACTACGACCTCCCCGGCCTGAACCACGTCGCCTACGGCCTGATCATGCAGGAGCTCGAGCGCGGCGACTCCGGCCTGCGCTCGTTCGCCTCCGTCCAGTCGGGACTGGTCATGTACCCGATCTACACCTACGGCTCGAAAGAACAGCGCGACTACTGGATCCCCAAGCTCGCCGCCGGCGAGAAGATCGGCTGCTTCGGCCTGACCGAGCCCGACTTCGGCTCCAACCCCGCGGGCATGCGCACCCACGCCCGCAAGGACGGCAACTCCTGGGTCCTCAATGGCGCCAAGGCCTGGATCACCAACGGTTCCATCGCCGACGTGGCCGTGGTCTGGGCCAAGGCCGAGGGGACGATTCGCGGGTTCCTGGTCGAGAAGGGCACGCCCGGATTCACCACCGCCTATCACATGGGCAAGTTCTCGCTGCGCGCGTCGGTGACCTCGCAGCTCTTCTTCGAGGACTGCCGCATCCCGCTGGAGAACGTCCTGCCCGAGACGAACGGTCTCAAGTACCCGCTTGGCTGTCTGACCCAGGCCCGCTACGGCATCGCCTGGGGCGTCCTCGGCGCGGCCATGGGCGTCTTCCACACCGCCAACGAGTACGCCAAGTCGCGCATCCAGTTCGGCGGCCAGCCCATCGCCTCCCACCAGCTCGTGCAGAACAAGCTCGCCTGGATGATCACCGAGATCACCAAGGGCCAGCTCCTGGCCCTGCAGGCCGGACGGCTCAAGGACCAGGGCAAGCTCAAGCCCGCGCACGTGTCGATGGCGAAGATGAACAACTGCAACATCGCCCTCCAGTGCGCCCGCACCGCCCGGGACCTCCTCGGCGCCAACGGCGTGTCCGACGAGTATCCGGTGATCCGGCACATGATGAACCTCGAGTCGGTCTACACCTACGAGGGCACGCACGACATCCACAACCTCGTCATCGGCCACACCGTGACGGGCATCCCCGCGTACAACCCGCCGATGTCGGCCAAGCAGGAGCAGGAGCTGACCGAGGCCGCGGAACGCGCGGCCCTTGCTAACGCAACATCGAAGAAGTGACGCGCACGTTTGTCGTTCCCTACGATTCCGGCTACCGGGGCCTGCGCATGGGCGCGGGCCCTTTGCGTCTGGCCGAGCTCCTCGGCGATCCGGTCGAGACCATCGAGACCGGCCTGAAGTTCCCCACCGAGATCTCCACGGCCTTTGATCTGTATCGTCGCCTCGCCGAGAAGGTGCACGAGGCCCACACTGCGGGCGACTTCCCGGTCATCCTCTCCGGCAACTGCGGGGCCATCAACGGCGTGGCGGCGGGGCTGGGGACAGAGCGTCTGGCGGCGATCTGGTTCGACGCGCACGGCGAGTACATGACTCCGGAGACCACCGTCAGCGGCTTCCTCGACGGCATGGGCCTGTCGATCCTCACCGGCCGCTGCTTCAAGCGCCTGGCCGGGACGATTCCGTGGTTCCGGCCGCTCCCGCCGTCGCTGACGATGCTCGTCGGCTCGCGCGACTACAGCCCGGGCGAGCGGGACGAGCTGCTGGGCGACGGGATCCCGCTCGTCGAGCGGGAGTCGCTCACCGAGCCGAACGTGGCCCGCTGGTTCGACTCGATGCGCCTCGGCGCCGATCGCGTGATCATCCACGTCGACCTGGACGTCCTCGACCCGCGCTTCGGCCACGCCAATCAGTACGCCGTGGACGGCGGCCTGTCGCCCGAGGAGATCCTGCGGGTGATCGAGCTGGCGCGGAAGCGATTCACCCTCGCCGCGCTGGTGGTGGCCTCGTTCGATCCGGGCACGGACGACGACGGGCGCGTGGCGGAGATCGGCGCGGGCATCGTGCGCGCGGTCGCGCACTGATCTGCTAGAGTTCACGCCGCAAAAACGTCCCTGGAGAGATCGGAGCGACATGGAATCGAGCTTGGAAATCGGGTTTCTGCGCGCCTCGGAGAAGGCGGCCATCGCCGCCGCGCGCACGATGGGCTACGGGAAGCGGAAGTACTCCGATCAGGTCGCGGTCGAGGCCATGCGCGAGGAGCTGAACAAGCTCAAGATGCGCGGCTCGGTGGTCATCGGCGAGGGCGAGCGCGACAAGGCCCCCATGCTCTACGTCGGCGAGCCCCTCGGGCGCGGCTGGACCGAAGGCGAGATCTACCCGGAAGTCGACATCGCCGTCGACCCGCTCGAAGGGACCAACCTCTGCGCCACCGGCGCGGCCAACTCCATCGCCACCATCGCCGCCTCGGAGAAGGGCGGCCTGCTCAACGCGCCCGATATCTACATGGACAAGATCGTCGTCGGCCCCACCGCCGCCGACGCCGTCAGCCTGGCCGCCTCGGTGGAGGAGAACCTCAGCCGCATGGCCGAGGCCTTCGGCCGCGACGTCGACGAGCTGACCATCGTCGTCCTCGACCGCGAGCGCCACCACGACCTCATCGCCCAGATCCGCGAGGCGGGCGCGCGTATCAAGCTCATCACCGACGGCGACCTTTCGGCCGGCATCGCCGCCGCCGTGCGCGGCACGGGCGTGCACGCGGCCATGGGCATCGGCGGCGCGCCCGAGGGCGTGCTCACCGCCGCGGCCATGCGCTGCCTCAACGGCCGCATGCAGGGCAAGCTCAAGCCCCTCGAGAAGTGGCAGGAAGACCGCCTCAAGGCCATGGGCTTCAAGGACCACGAGAAGATCTACGACACCTCCGAGCTGGCGGCCGGCAACGACATCATCTTCTGCGCCACCGGCGTCACCGACGGCGACCTCCTGCGCGGCGTGCGCTTCTTCGGCGGCGGCATCCGCGTGTCCTCGCTGTTCATGTCCCTCAAGTCGAACGTGATCCGCTTCGTGGACACGATCTACAAGGAGGAAGGGACGAAACTGGCCGTCAGCTTCGTGTAGCGCGGAGCGCCAGCACCAACGCGAGCAGCGCGGCGACGCTCGTCAGATCGGCGATCCAGCGGATCGGCGTCCGCGCGAGCTCGGCCTCGAGCCGATGCGTGCCCGGACCGACCGTGACGCGGATGCGGCCGGTCGCGGAGGGCGGCTCATGCGGGACGGCGGCGCCGCCGACCGAGACGCGCCAGCCGGGAAAGTACGCGATCGGCAGCTCGAGCTCGCACCCGCTGCTCGCCTGTACCGACGCGAGGAGGCTCGTCGGCCGCCGCCCCACGATCGTGGCGGCGCAGCTTCCGCTGCGCACCCGGATCGCGCCGCCGTCGTAGACCGGCCGCTCCATCACCCACCGCGGCTCGAACGTCTCGAACGTGCCGGCCACCGCACCGCGGGCGGCGATCTGCTGCGGCGTCCATTGCTCGGGATCGACACTGAGATACGACGCCGGCCGCGCGTGCGGCAGCGCCGGCAGAACGATGGCGGCCACCGCCGCAGCGAAGGCAATGCGCTGCCATCGAGCGTCGAGCCGCGGCAGAGCGAGCGCGAGCGCCGCCGCCAGCAGGGCCAGGCAGAAGGCGACCGTGCCCAGGAGACGCCACGGAAAGGCGACGTACTGCAGTTGCGGGAGGGCATCCCACACTCCGTGCGCCCGGCCGGTCATGAAAAAGCAGAGGACGAAGGCGGCCGCGGCGAAGAAGGCCATCCATTCCTTCCATCGCGGCGCATCGCTGCGCCACACGGCCGCCGCCGCGATGGCGCCGAGGAGCAGTTGCGGCCAGCCGAGGCTGAAGGGCATGCCGTCCTGATCGCCCGCCACCGAATGCCCGTAGCCCCACGTGCGCGCGAAGAACTGCCTCGGCAGCACGAAGTGATTCGAGTAGCGCAGCGCCCCCTCCCTCAGCCGCTCCGTGTGCGCATCCTTGGCCTCGACGACGCTCGGAAGCCAGACCGCGGCGGCGATGAGCATGCCGCAGACGGCGGCCAGCACCTGCGTCGCCAGCAGGCGGCCGCTGCGCTCGCGCCAGGCCAGAAAGACGAGGAACGCGCCGAGGAGCGGCGCGAAGAGGAGCGCGGCCGGCGAGTGGCCGAACCAGAGCGCGGCCCAGGACAGCGCGCCGAGGGCGAGGTACTTCGCCCCTCGCGACTCGGCGTGCCGCGCGAACCCATACAGCGCGAGCGGATAGAACGGAAACGCGGTCAGCTCGGCGAACGCCGTGCGCACGTAAAGATCGACCAGAAAGTACGGCGCATAGATGTAGGCGATCGCGGCCAGTGCACCGCCGGATGGTCCGAAGTACCAGCGCCCGAGAATGAACATCGCCGCCGCGGCGGCGAAGATCAGCAGCACACACGCGGCATTCATCGCCGCGACGAGCGACAAGCCGGAGAGATGAAAGGCGACGCAGAGGTAATAGAAGAGCGGCGGATTGAGCAGGAAGAGCGGCTGCCCCTGTCCGCTGCCGAGGTCCGGCGCCCATCGCGGCAGGAGGATGCCGTGGCGGAGGTTCTCGTGGAACTCGACCACGCGCGGCAGGTACTGCAGCGTGTCGTGCCCATTCGGCTGCGCGGAGCCGAGAAACGACGCGGCTACGGGCAGCACCAGCGCCGCGGTGAGCAGTGCGTAGCCCAGCCCCTCACGGGACGGAAGTTGGGCGGCGTCGAAGCGCTCCTCGAGGCGCCGCAGCATTCCTCGGCGCTCGGCCAGGATCGCGCCGGCGAGCAGCGGAACCGCGAACAGCAGGAGCAGCGGCCTGGCCAGACCCGTCTCGTAACGCATCTCCAGCACGTGCCGGCCGGGCGACAGCGGCACGCCGATGAATCCGGGAGAGAGCATGAACGTCGGACGCGGCTCGCTGTCGACGGTGGCGCGCCAGTTCGGGTGGTAGGTCATCTTGAACAGCGCCACGCAGTCGCCAGTCACGTCCATCTCCGCGCGATGGACCTCGGTGCCACTGCTCTGCTGCACGACCGAGCCGCAGGCGACGGACGGCGGCACCTGCGCGAGCGCGCCGACATCGGGAAGCCGCGGGCGCGGCAGCACCGGAACGGCGGACTCGTAGTCGAGCGCCAGATGGGCGTCGACGGTGGGCCAGCGGCTTTGCAGCCAGGCGTCGTTGATGTCGTAGAACGTGCGGTGGTCCACGTAGACCGAGCGCGGCACCCGCACCAGCGTGAACGTGCCGGACGGCGGGGCCTCGAGCACGCGGAAGGGACCGAAGCTCCCGGCCGGCCGCAAGAAGTTCGGCAGCGGCCGTGCGGCGTCGGCGATCACGGAGCGGACGTCGAAAAGCCGGTAGTGGTCGGGGCGGTTCTCGTCGAAGCGGACCATGATGTCCGCCGGGAGGGCCATGGCGTGGTAGAGGAAGGCCACGGCCGGAACGTGGGCCTCGCTGAGGAACGCGTAGAGCGGCACGTATCCGACACGCAGCTGCCCGCCCCACGATGCGGCGAGACCGGGATAGGCGCGGCCGCCGTGGGCGCGCGCCGCGGCGATGGTGCGCGCCAGGTCCTGGCGATGGCTCTCGTACGCGGCCAGGTTCGCCCGTCCCCACTCCTCCCCTTCGTGCAGATAGCGCAGGCGCTCGGACACGGGCGCCCAGAGCAGCACGCCCGTCAGCGCGATCGCCGCGAGCGCCGGCCATCGCCAGCGGCGCTCGTACGGAAGCGTCCACAGTCGCGCCAGTCCGTAGCCGGCGAGGAGCAGCAGAAACCACTGCGCACCGCCGATGAAGCGGTGCAGCTGTGCGACCTCGCCGAGACCGAGGACGGTGTAGAGCGGACCCCAGGACGCGCGGCCGCAGAAGAGAAAGATCCAGAACAGCGCGCCGGCGACGGCGAACGTCGCGGCGAAGCGCTGCCCGGGGTCGCGGCGGAGGCGTCGCCAGGCCGTGATCGTCCCGGCCAGAGCGAGCAGCGAGAGGATCGGCAGGCGTCCGGCATCGAGCAGATTGCCGCTCGCCGTCAGGCCGAGGACCTGCTGCGCGCCGAACGAGTCCCACTTCCAGGCCGGCTCCCAGCGGCTGCGGTTGATGAACGCGCCGTCGGTGAAGATCGGCAGCAGTTGAAAGGCAGTCAGGCCGATGCTCAGCGCGGCGATCCAGAGCAGCCGCGCGAAGCGGCGCCGCGGCGGCGACTCGTCCCCCGGCAGCGCGGCGACGAGCACCAGCGTGGCCGCAGCCATGTATCCATAGATGAAGTGCGCGAGGAACGTGAGGGCCAGCAGCAGCCCCGCCGCCCACACCGCCCCGCCGCGGCGGATGGCCCGGCAGCCCGCGCCGATGGCCAGCACGAACAGGTGCATGGCCACGAGCTGCGTGTAGAGGCCGTTGCCCCGCCAGACATAGCTGCCGTACTCGAGCCCATACAGATTCGGCGAGGCCGCCAGCGGCGCGAGCAGCGCGACGGCGGCCGCGGTCATCCGCGGCATCGGCAACCAGCGGCAGGCGACGTAGGCCGAGAGCGGGAACAGCGCCAGGAGCGCCCAGCGGAGGAAGGCGAAGAGCGCGTCGAGCGGAAACTGGCGGAACGTCGCGAAGTGCAGCGATGCGGCCAGCCAGTGCCCGAGCGGCTGATAGCCGCGCAGGACGGGATAGCCGAAGCTCCACTCCGGCATCCAGAACTCCAGCGCCGGCGCGAAGGCGGCGATCCGCTGCACCAGCCGGTCGAGGATGGTGAAGTGAAAGACCGCGTCGTTGAGATCGACCCGCCCGAGCTCCAGCTCCGGCGCCAGAGCCACCGCGTTGCCGATCACCACCAGCGTGACGATCGCCCGCGCCGCCCAACGTTCGCCGCTCGCCTTCATGCGCGCTGCTTTATACGCCGAGGAGCCGCTCTTGCGAGCGGCTCCTCGGGACAGAAACGAAGAATGAGAATCAGAAGGCCTGAACCGTCACCACCCGGCTTCCGGCGCGCGCATTCGACCCGTTCGCGTTTCCGCGCAGGGTGATGATGTACGTGCCCGCGGGGACGTGGCGCATCGCGAAGACCGGGATGTTCGTCCAGGCGTTGGCGACGCTGGTGTAGCCGGGAGGCCCGATCGGCTCATCATCCAGATAGATGTGCACGAAGGCGTCGCGGTCGGTGAAGACGTTGACGTTCCCCTGCACCATGATCGTGCCGGCGCGCTCGAGCGAGATCACCACCGTCGTGCCGGGGATGACCGCCAGAGCTCCCAGGGTGACGGAGGTTCTGCTCTCCGCCCAGTTGCCGCGCACGCTCGACGGACCCTGCGGACCCACGGGACCCGGGACGCCCTGCGGTCCCGGGGGACCGACAGAACCCTGCGGACCGGCAGGACCGACCGGACCGGCAGGACCGCCGGGACCGACCTCACCGCGCGGCCCGATCGGGCCGGAGGGACCGGACGGACCGGAGATGCCCTGAGGACCGGCGGGACCGGTAGGACCGGCAGGACCCGCAGCCCCCTGCGGACCGGCAGGACCGGTGAGACCGATCGGACCGGTGGCACCTGCCGGACCAGTGAGGCCGATCGGTCCGGTGGGACCGGCGGGACCAGCAACGCCCGTGGCGCCTGTTGCGCCAGCGGGACCGGCAGGACCAGTCTCTCCACGCGGACCAACCGGACCAGCGACGCCGGCCGGACCCATGGGACCGGTGGCGCCTGCGGGACCGGTGAGGCCGATGGGCCCAGTCGGACCGGCGGGACCCGTGGCGCCTGTCGCGCCCGCGGGACCGGCAGGACCAAGGGCGCCCGTCGGACCGGCAGGACCGGCTGCGCCAGTTGCACCGGTGGCACCGGCAGGACCAGTCAGCCCGATTGGTCCGCTAGGTCCGCTCGGACCCGCGGGACCAAGGGCGCCCGTCGGACCGGCAGGACCCGCTGCACCAGTTGCACCGGTAGCTCCGGCAGGACCAGCAGGACCGGTCAACCCGATCGGTCCGCTCGGACCGGCAGGACCCGCAGCGCCCGTAGCGCCGGTTGCGCCGGCAGGACCAGTCAAGCCAATCGGTCCGCTAGGACCGCTCGGACCAGCAGGACCAGTCAACCCAATCGGTCCACTCGGACCGGCGGGACCAGCGGCACCCGTGGCGCCAGTTGCGCCGACGGGACCGGCAGGACCAGTCGCGCCAGCAGGGCCAGTCAATCCAATCGGTCCACTCGGACCGGCAGCACCCGTAGCGCCAGCGGGGCCAGTCAACCCAATCGGTCCGCTCGGTCCACTCGGACCAGCAGGACCAGCTGCGCCCGTGGCGCCGGTTGCGCCGACGGGACCGGCAGGACCAGTTGCGCCAGCCGGACCAGTCAATCCAATCGGTCCGCTCGGTCCACTCGGACCGGCAGGACCCGCAGCACCCGTAGCACCGGCAGGACCAGTCAACCCAATTGGTCCGCTCGGTCCACTCGGACCAGCAGGACCCGCTGCGCCCGTGGCGCCAGTTGCGCCGACGGGACCGGCAGGACCAGTCGCGCCAGCAGGACCAGTCAAGCCAATCGGTCCGCTAGGACCACTGGGACCGGCAGGACCCGCTGCGCCCGTGGCGCCAGTTGCGCCGACGGGACCGGCAGGACCAGTTGCGCCAGCAGGACCAGTCAAGCCAATCGGTCCGCTAGGACCGCTCGGACCAGCAGGACCAGTCAACCCAATCGGTCCACTCGGACCGGCAGGACCCGCAGCACCCGTAGCGCCGGTTGCGCCGGCGGGGCCAGTCAACCCAATCGGTCCGCTAGGACCACTCGGACCAGCAGGACCCGCTGCGCCAGTGGCGCCTGTTGCGCCGACAGGACCGGCCGGACCAGTTGCGCCAGCAGGACCAGTCAATCCAATCGGTCCACTCGGTCCGGCAGGACCCGCAGCACCCGTAGCGCCGGTTGCGCCGGCAGGACCAGTCAACCCAATCGGTCCACTAGGACCACTCGGACCAGCAGGACCCGCAGCGCCAGTAGCACCTGTTGCGCCGACGGGACCGGCAGGACCAGTCGCGCCAGCAGGGCCAGTCAATCCAATCGGTCCACTCGGACCGGCAGGACCGGCAGCACCCGTAGCGCCGGTTGCGCCAGCGGGACCAGTCAACCCAATCGGTCCACTCGGACCGGCAGGACCCGCAGCACCCGTAGCGCCGGTTGCGCCAGCGGGGCCAGTCAACCCAATCGGTCCGCTAGGACCACTCGGACCAGCAGGACCCGCTGCGCCAGTGGCACCTGTTGCGCCGGCAGGACCGGCAGGACCAGTTGCGCCAGCAGGACCAGTCAACCCAATCGGCCCGCTAGGTCCACTCGGTCCGGCAGGACCCGCAGCGCCAGCAGCACCTGTTGCGCCGACGGGGCCGGCAGGACCAGTCGCGCCAGCAGGGCCAGTCAATCCAATCGGTCCACTAGGACCGGCAGGACCGGCAGCACCCGTAGCGCCGGTGGCGCCAGCGGGGCCAGTCAACCCAATCGGTCCGCTCGGTCCACTCGGACCCGCAGGACCAGCTGCGCCAGTGGCGCCAGTTGCGCCGACGGGACCGGCAGGACCAGTCGTGCCAGCAGGGCCAGTCAACCCAATCGGTCCACTCGGACCAGCAGGACCAGCTGCGCCAGTGGCACCTGTGGCACCGGCAGGACCGGTTGCGCCAGCAGGACCGGTCAATCCAATCGGTCCGCTAGGCCCACTCGGACCGGCAGGACCGGCAGCACCCGTTGCGCCGGCAGGACCGGTTGCGCCAGCAGGACCAGTCAATCCAATCGGTCCGCTAGGCCCACTCGGACCGGCAGGACCCGCTGCACCCGTGGCGCCTGTTGCGCCAGCAGGACCAGTCAGGCCGATCGGCCCGCTCGGTCCACTCGGACCGGCAGGACCAACGGCGCCCGTCGGACCCGCAACGCCCGTGGCGCCGGTTGCGCCGACAGGACCGACAGCACCGGTCGCACCCACAGGACCAGTCAACCCGATCGGTCCACTCGGTCCGCTCGGACCGGCAGGACCAACCGCACCCGTCGCGCCCACAGGACCGACGGCGCCCGTGGCCCCCGCAGGACCGGCCGCGCCAGTGGCACCCGTCGCACCCACGGGTCCCGACGGACCCGCCGGACCGACGGCACCCGTCGCACCCACAGGACCAACCGCACCCGTCGCACCCGCAGGACCCACGGCACCCGTCGGCCCGACCGGACCCACGGCGCCCGTCGCACCCGCAGGACCGGCGGCGCCGGTCGGACCGGCCGGGCCGGTCGCGCCGGCGGAGGAGATGAACAGATCATTCGCGTTGCGGGTGATGGTCACGTTCGAACCGGCGACGAGAGAGACCTCGTCCGTCGCGCCGTTGAGCGACTTCACCACCTGACCGGCTGCGATCTTGTCGCGCGTGACCGCATTCGGCGCGAGCATGGAGTTGACCACTCCCCCCTCGGCGATGCGCAGGGTGACCTCGCCGTTGGAGCCGCCGCCGGCCAGGCCCGGTCCGGCGATGATCGAGCGGATGACTCCGAAGCGGAACGCCATCTCGAATCCGGTCGAGTCATTCGTCCGCGTCGACACCAGCGAGCCGGCCAGGACGACGTGGCCCGCGCCGCCGGCATGCGTGGCCTCGACGCTGCCGTGGACGATCGTCGCCAGCACCAGTCCGCCGAGTCCGACCAGTCGCTGTTCGTACGCGCCGAGGTTGTACGTCGACGTCGAGACCACCGTGCCGCTCGCGTCGCGCACGCGCAGGGTGACCGACGCCGGCTGACCGGACGACTCGACGAGGAAGACGTTGTACCGGTAATCGCCGCCCTGATTGACGCCCTGCAGCAGCGACATCTCGCCGGGCCCGATGCCGAAGCCGGCGGGCACGGCGGAGTAGATCAGACCGCGCGCCTCGTTGGGGTTTTCACCGGTGGCAGTCGAGAAGATGCGCGCCGAGACCATCAGCTCGTTGCTCGAGACCACGCGGATCGCGCCGAGGACGTTGGTCAGGCCGAAGACGCTCTGAGCGGCGTTCTCGTAGACCTTCGTCTGTCCCGGCGCGATGGTGTCGGGGTGCGTCGCCGGATTCGGATTCGGACGTCCCGACTGGAGGAACTGCAGCTCGTACGTGACCGTCTCGCTGGTGGGGTTGGTCACCCACACCGAGGTGGTGAAGAGCGATCCCGCGCCCTGCACCTGCCCCGCCGCCGGGACGATCAGGTCCGTGCCGGTGAAGGCGTCGGGCCTCGGCGTCGCCTGGGCCGCAACGGGAAGACCGACGAGGATGAGGAGGAAAACGACGATAGCGCTGCTGCGAAGCTGTGACATGCGAGCTGCCTCCCTCACGTCATTGCGCACGGCATCGAATTCAGGGGAACCGGTGAGGCTGGAGAACCGAAATGCGCCCGGGAAAAAACGGCCGACGCACGGTGCTGATTCGGTGCCCGCGCGCGCCGCGTGCGCGCCCGGGAAACGGGCCCGAGCAGAGGCAACTCACTGGAAGGACGGAAGAAACTTTTTTTGCGTCCGACGCAAACCTAGGCCACCAAACTCCGAAACGACTTCGGCACCGGCGCGGTGAACACCATGTGCTTCCCCGTCGTCGGGTGATCGAACCCGAGGAGCTTCGCGTGCAGGCCGAGGCGTCCCAGTGGGTTGACGGTGCTGCCGTAAAGACGGTCACCGACGATCGGATGGCCCTTCTCCGCGAGGTGCGTGCGGATCTGGTTCTTGCGCCCGGTCTCGAGGGTCACCTCCAGCATCGAGTAGCGGCCGCTGGTCTGGATGGTGAGGTAGTGCGTCACGGCCAGCTTCGCGTCCGGATGGGCGTCGACGCTCTCCATGCGCAGGTCCTTCCGCTCGCGCAGGTGGGAGCGGATCGTGCCGCGCGGCGGATCGATCTCGCCTTCGATGATCGCGACATATACCCGGTCGACCTCGTGCACCGCGAACTGCGCCTTCAGCGCCTCCCGGGCCTCGAAGCTCTTGGCGAAGATCAGCACGCCGGAGGTCTCGCGGTCCAGGCGGTGGACGACGTGGACCCGCTCCTCCCCTTTCTCTTTGAGGTACGCGTTCAGATACGCCTGCGTGGTCGTCTCCCGCTCGCGCTCCGTGGCCACGGTGAGCAGCCCGTGCGACTTGAGGACGACCAGGATGTCGTCGTCCTCGTGGAGGATGGCGATCCCCGGGGGCAGCGCGGCCTGCACCGACTTTTGGGCAATGTCGAGGACGTCGCCCGGCTCCACCTCGCGCTTGGCGCTGCGCTCCACCTCCCCGTTCACGCGCACGCGGTCGGCCTGGAGCATCTGGCGGAGCGTGGTCTTGGAGGAGTCGGGGAAGAGCTGCGCGAGCGCGTCGAGCAGGAGCGCCGGCGCGGTGATGGTCTTGCGCATGTCGCTCGCTCGGCCCCTCCCGCCAGACGATAGCATCATGGCCATGCTGCGCGGCACCATCGCATCGGCCGACGTTCGACTGGCAGTCAGCCCATGGCCTGTTTGCGGTACTGGGCCGGGGTGATGCCGACGGCAGCCTTGAAGCAGCGATGGAACGTCCAACCGGTGCCGAAGGCGCTGGCCAGGGCGATCTGCTCCACCGGCGCGGGCGTGGTGCGGAGGAGCATTTGCGCGTGCGCGAGCTGCTTCTCCCGGAGGAAGTCGCGCACCGACATCCCGGTCAGCTCCCGCACCAGCCGGCTCACGTGCGGGCGCGCGCGGCGGAGGTACTGGGCAAACTCGTCCACCCGCGCCGCCGTGCGGGTGTGGTAGCAGGATTGGAGGTACAGCTCCGCCGCCCGATGGAGACGCTGCAGATCGGCCTCCAGACGCGCCCAACGAGCTTCCCCTCTCGCCCTTGCCATTCGGGAAAGGAGTGAAGGATCGGCGGAAATACCTACCCTCATTTCGTAACCCGTACAGTCCCGAGGTCAGGCATCGTCGTTGCTGCCTTCCCGTGCCGGAGGCCGGCGATGAACGAGTCATCTGCAAGTCTGAAGGAAGCAGACTCTCCCGTCGAAAACCTGATCCTCGGTTTTCACGGGGTTCGCTACCAGGTCAAGGACGTCAGCCGGTCGATCGACTTCTATACGCGTCACCTCGGCTTCAAACTGGAACACAAGCAGCTTCCCGCGTTTGCCGCCCTTTCGCTCCAGGCGCTCCCGCTTCTGCTCAGCGGGCCGGGAGCCTCGGGCTCACGTCCTCTCCCCAATGGTGAGCATCAGGAGCCGGGCGGCTGGAATCGAATCGTCATTCGCGTTGCCGATCTCGAGTCGTGCATGGAAGCCTTCCGGGAGGCAGGCCTCCGCTTTCGGAACGAAATGGAAGCTGGTCCCGGCGGCAAGCAGATTCAGTTGCTCGACCCCGACGGCAATCCGATCGAGTTATTCGAGCCTGCCCGGTAGTCCTCCGCAGCACGACGAAATCCGATGAACGACCCACCCGTTCATCGTTCATCCTTCCTCGTTCATCGTTCGTTCGGAGGCTTCCATGAACTACAAGATCGTCGGCGACGTCATGCAGGCACTGCAGATCGACCTTCGGAGCGGCGAGGAGATCTTCGCCGAGGCCGGGGCCATGCTGTACATGGGGCCGGGCATCGAGCTGCAGGCGCGGATGCAGGGCGGGATCGTGAAGGGGCTGATGCGCAAGTTCCTGGCCGGCGAGTCGATGTTCATGAGCATCTTCCGCTGCCATGCCGGGGAGGGGAAGATGGCCCTGGCCAATCCCATCGCCGGGAAGATCGTTCCGCTGGAGCTGCACGGGAACACCATCCTGGCCGAGCGCAACGCGTTTCTCTGCGGCATCGGCAACGTCGACCTCTCCATCGCCTTCACCAAGCGCTTCGGGGCGGGGCTGTTCGGCGGGGAGGGGTTCATCCTCCAGAAGCTGAGCGGCCACGGGATGGTCTTCCTGCACGCCGGCGGGAACGTGGTCGAGTTCGACCTCGCGCCGGGCGAGCAGCTGAAGGTGGACACGGGCTGCATCGTCTCCATGGCCGAGACCGTCCAGTACGACATCCAGTTCGTGGGCGGCTTCCGCAACGCCCTCTTCGGCGGGGAAGGGCTGTTCTACGCCGTTCTCACCGGCCCCGGGCACATCGTCCTGCAGACCCTCCCCTTCAGCCGCTTCGCCAACCGCGTCGCCGCGGCCATGGGCGGCTCGCGCGGCGAGTCCCGGGGGCTGGGCGGCCTCGGCGGGAACATCCTCGGGGACATCATCTCGGACTGACCGCCACCCCCCTACTAAGGTTTTTCCGCCTGGCGACACTCCTTGGTATAGCCCTCTCGAGAGGTGGAGAGAGGGTGGCCGGGCGCCGGATGGAGACTCGGAGCTCCTTCGAGACACTCACCTTCATCCGGTGCCCGGCGATTTTTTGGCCCGGAGCATGCGAGAATGGCGGGCGGCAATGCCTTCTGGGCCCGAGGGGAAGCGCATCCTCAATTCGATTCGCCAGCTCGTCCGCGCCCTCCGTCTGTTCGATCGCGAGGCGCAGTCGAAGTACGGCATCAGTGCGGCGCAGATGTTCGTGCTGCACGCGCTCGAGCAGGAAGATGGGCTGTCGCTGAACCAACTGGCCGAGCGCACCGCCACCGATCAGAGCTCGGCCTCGGTGGTCGTGCAGCGCCTGGTCGATGCCGGCTGCGTCACGCGCACCCCCCGCAAGGAGGATCGCCGCCACGTCGTGCTGAGCCTGACGCCCAAGGGCCGCGGCATCATCCGCCGCTCCCCCCCGCCCGCGCAGCAAAAGATTCTTGCCGCCGTGGACGAAATGCCCACGCGCGACCGCAAGCAGTTCGCCGAGCTCTTGGAAAGTTTTGTCCGAACCTTCGGCGTGCGGGGCAAGAAAGCGCCGATGATGTTCGAGGATGAAGTGCCGAGAAGGCGACAGGGCTCATAGGCGCAAACACGCGCCCGGCGGTCAGCGTCTCCGCCAACCGCCGGGAACCGCAAGTGCGGCACGTCACCCGGAGGAAAGCGCAGGCGGCCCGGATGCCCTCGGTCCTCCCCCGGCAACGGCCGCTTTTCATTTTCTGCAAACGTCGTGCAAGATTTGCAGAAAATGTAAGCCTCGAACGAGATCCGGGAACAAAACTGGCGTACTATCATCGAAATGATCGGAGAGAGAATTCGCCGGGTGCGGCACGGGCAGCAACGCTCCCTTGCCGATGTGGCGTCGAAGGCCAAGATCAGCGTTGCCACCCTCTCACGGATCGAGAACGACAAGCAGTCCGTCGACCTCGGTCTCTTCCTGCTCCTCGCCCGCGTGTTGAAGACAGCTCCCCGCGACTTTCTCGGTGAAGAGGGCGCGCCGGAGACCGAGGAGGGGAATGGTCTGGCCCAGCGCATCGCCGGCCTCGAGTCCGCGGAGCGCACGCAGCTATGGCGGGAAGTCGCCGCCGAGCGCCGCACCCAGCGCACCCGCGGTGCGCGCATGCGCGGCGTGGCCGCGGAGATCGACGAGCTCCTGGCCCAGATCGACTTCCTGCGCGAAGAGCTGGAGTCCGTGCGCATCCGCGTGAAGCGCACCGCGAACAGCTAGGGCCGGCCTCCCGCCGAACGCAAAGCGGCCGGCGGGGACGAACGCTGAACCTCCTCGCGGATCGCGTCCGGCCCGCCGGCCAGGGAAACGCACCGGCGCGGTAGCGTGGCGGCTGACTCGGTTAAGAAGCACGCCGGCAGTTTTATGGGTTGCAAATCGTGTGCGCGTGTTTGCGCTCAGCGCAAGTCGGCGCGATCCGCGTCCCGGCGGTCGCTCTCGGTCTTGCGCAGCACCTGCTCGACGGCGTTGGGCAGGCCGATCGGCTCGGCCTCCACCTCCCACTCCGTCACCATGTCCGTCGGCACGCCGATCTGGTGGGCCAGCTCGTCACGGCTGAGGCCGAGTCGCAGACGCCGGGTCCGAAGGTCGGTTCCGTTCACGTGATTGCAATCGATGCAAATAGCACTCCGTTTGCACTGCTGGAGGGGTATGTTCAAGCGTAAACGTCAGACGACAGTGGACGATGGCACCGGCACCGGCGCCGTCGACGGCGGCGAAGGCCGCGGCGTGCCGCTGGGCGGCCACGATGAGCGCCCGCCCACGGGCTACCAGCACATCGACGACGAGGACCTGGAGATCAGCGACCGCGACTTCGGGTGGGACGAAGGCGACCCGGCGGACCGGCGGAAGGACCCGCTGAGAAGATAGCGCGCCCTTCATCTCGTGCACCGGTGTACGTGCGCAAACAGTCATGTGCACGCGTGCAGGAGACCCGTGCACGGGCACAAACACCCACGTGCACGCGCGCAGGAGAACCGTGCACGGGAGCAGACACCCATGTGCTCGCGCGCACCAAACTCGTGCACGACTGTGAACATCAGTGTCCGCATGCGTGCATCGCCTTCCCGCAAGCGTGCACAACCTCCCGTACTCGTGTCATCGCCTCCTCAACGCATGCATGGTCCTGCCGGCAATCGCAAAGCGTGGCGCCGC
>JBIOTX010000348.1:0-17516 GCA_044866315.1 Thermoanaerobaculia bacterium
CCGCCCCGAAAAGGCGTTTTACAGCAACGACATGTCTGAATTCTTAATGCTCTACGACGACGTCCGCACCGCCCCCGATCCCGACGCAGCCTTGCTGGACTTCTGCCAGAGCACCTACGAAGCCGGCGCCAACCTCGCCCACTGGGACCGCGCCTCACTCGAACGCTGAGATTACAACCATTATGACGATCAAGAGATTGGACCATGTCAGCGTCGTCGACGACATTGCAACGCTACCGCTTTTTTTACCGCACTCGGCATGACCGTCGAAGGCGAGATGCCGATCGAGGGCCCGTAGGTGGATCGCGTCAACGGGCTCAAAGGTGTTCAAGTCGACATCGTTATGATGCGGACCCCAGATGGACACGGGCGGCTTGAGCTGACGAAGTTTCGCAATCCAAAACTGGTCGAGATCGAACCGGCGATCGCACCGCCGAACACATTGGGCCTCCGGAGCGTCATGTTTACAGTCGAAAGCGTCGACGACACTGTCGCTCGCCTGCGCGCCAACGGCGCCGAACTCGTCGGCGAGGTGGCCCAGTACGAGGACAAGTACAGACTCTGCTACATGCGAGGCCCTGCGGGCATCATCGTCGCGCTGGCCGAGCAGCTCTTCTGACGCGTATTGATTTCAGGATCGACCGGCCGCGTGTCTCGCGGCTGCATCTGCATCGCGGGCAAACGTCGCGCCCCCGCCCCGGACGAAGCGGTGCGGATTACGCTGGAGGAGGAGGGGCGTGGAGCGAGGCTGCAAGCACCTCACCCGCCCGCTCCAGGGCGATCTCCAGCGTCCGGGCCAGGTTGCGCCGGCCGAACAGCGAGAGCTTGTGCGCGCGGACGAGAGCCCGGAGCGGCTGCCGCCGGATCTCGCTGAGGATCAGCGTCGTCCCCTGCCTCCTGCACTTGTGCGCCAGCTGCTCGAGCGCGTGAATGCCCGTCGCATCGATCACCGGCACGTGGCGCATGCGCAGGATGAACACTTTCGGCGGCTTGGCGATCCCGCCCATTACGTCCTTGAGCTTGTCCGCCGCGCCGAAGAAGAACGGGCCGTTGACCTCGTAGATCTGCACGCCCTTCGGGATGACGCGCGGCGCCTCGGCAGGATCCTCTTCGCGGTCGCGAAGCTCGTCCGTCACGCCCTCGATCTGCGTCACCTCGGACATCCGCTTCATGAACAGCAGCGACGCGGCCACGACCCCGACCTGCACGGCCACGGTGAGGTCGACGAAGACCGTGAGGGCGAAGGTGACGACGAGTACGAAGATGTCGCTCTTCGGCGCGCGCAGCAGGCCCGCGAACGAGCGCCACTCGCTCATGTGGTACGAGACGACGACCAGGATCGCGGCCAGTGCGGCCAGCGGCACCTTCGCCGCCCACTGCCCGGCGAAGACGAGGATCAAAAGGAGCGTGATCGCGTGGGTCATGCCCGCCAGCGGCGTGCGGCCGCCGGTCTTCACGTTCGTGGCCGTGCGGGCGATGGCGCCGGTGGCGGGGATGCCCCCGAAGATCGGCGAGGCGATGTTGGCCACGCCCTGCGCCACGAGCTCCATGTTCGATTTGTGGCGCGTGCCGATCATGCCGTCGGCGACGACCGCGGAGAGGAGCGACTCGATGGCCGCGAGGAGCGCGACGGTGATCGACGGCGAGATCAACTCGCGCAGGTTCTCCCACGGGATGTCCGGCCACTGCGGCCGCGGGAGGCTCGACGGCACCCCGCCGAAGCGCGAGCCGATCGTCTCCACCGGCAGAGCGAAGAGCTGCACGGCCAGCGTCGCCAGCACCATCGCCGCGAACGGCGCCGGCACCACCCGCGAGATCCGCGGCCAGACCATCAGCACGATCAGGCTCCCCAGCGCCACGCCCACCGTCGGCCAGTGGACGGAGTGGAAGTGCCCCGCATACGTCGTCCACTTCTCGACGAACTCCGCCGGCACGGCGCCCATCTTCAGGCCGAGGAAGTCCTTCACCTGGCTGGAGAAGATGATCACGGCGATGCCGGCGGTGAAGCCGGTGACCACCGGATAGGGGATGAACTTGATCAGCGCGCCCATGCGCGCGAGACCGAGGGCGACCAGGATCACCCCGGCGATGACCGTGCAGATGACCAGCCCTTCGTAGCCGTACTTGGCGACGATGCCGTAGACGATGACCACGAACGCGCCGGTCGGCCCGCCGATCTGCACGCGGCTGCCGCCCAGCGCGGAGATGAGGAACCCGGCCACGATCGCCGTGTACAACCCGCGCTCCGGCGGCACGCCGGAGGCGATGGCGAAGGCGAGGGCAAGAGGAAGCGCGACGATGCCCACGACCACGCCGGCAATCACGTCGCGGGTCAGGGATTCACGGGTATAGCCTTCCTTGAAACAGACCAGGGACTTGGGGACGAACACTTCGGGGCGGATTATAGGGGCGGGGGGACTCCCTATGGGTGCTGCAGCGGCGGCGCCAGCGAGTCAACCGCGGATGCCGAACGGTTCCTCGCCGCGAGCGTTTTGCTGCGCCTCATGACCGCCGTCGCAGCAGCTCGCGACGATCGCCGAGAGGTCACCGATGACGAACGGCTTCAACAATACGGCACGAACGCCGGGAGCGGCGGCGGAGCGAGCTTGCAAGCCCGCGCTCGTCGTCATGATGATCACGTTCGCCGTGTCGTGTGAGGTCAGGGCCTGGAGCAGCGCGTCGCCGCCGAGCATGCGCGGTTCGAGGATCACCGCTGCATGGTTCGAAACGCGTCGCAGATGGAGCGCCGTGTCCGCACTACCCGCCTCATCGGACAGATAACCGTCGCGCCGCAACAACGCCACGACGAGCGAACGGATGGCCGGGTCGGGATCCACGACCAGAATCTTCTGTTTCTTTTGAGTAGGCATGGGGAACCCCGGGAAGCTCACACGGTACCGGCACGGCACCGAGGGCACAGTCCAGAGAAAGCCGATGGCTCAGGCCTTTCCCTGATTCCGGTCTCTCAGCGACTGCTTTGGTACGGATCGGCTCGATTCCGCCCGCCGACGCGCCGACGACGATGATGTTTTCCCCGGCACGCTCTCTCCTGGATCATCCCCAAGTCCCACACGTTCGATACCAGATACCATGGTCGCGGCATGAGCGACATCACCGAAGATTCGACCGAACGCTCGGACTTCGTGATCGTCGGCCTTGGCGGCTCGGCCGGCTCGATTCCGGCGTTTCGCGAGTTCTTTCGGAACGTCCCCGCGGACAGCGACATGGCCTACGTCGTCGTGCTGCACCTCTCGCCCGAACATGACAGCCACCTCGCCGACGTCCTCCAGGGATCGACGACCCTGCCGGTGACGCAGGTGCAAGGGGCCGTGAAGGTCGAGCCGAACCGGGTCTATGTCATCCCGCCCAACAAGAGCCTGGCCATGAGCGACGGCACGCTCCTGTTGTCCGAGATCAAGGGCTTCGAGGAGCGCCGCGCGCCGATCGACATCTTCTTTCGCACGCTCGCCGACACGCACGACTCCCGGGCCGTGTGCGTGATTCTCTCCGGCTCCGGCTCCGACGGATCGGTGGGGTTGCGTCGCATCAAAGAAAACAACGGTCTGGCGCTGGTGCAGGACCCGAGCGAAGCGCAGTTCGAGGACATGCCTCGCAGTTCGATCGCGACGGGATTGGTCGACTTCATCCTGCCGGTCGCCGAGATGCCGCAGCGCATGATCGCGTACCGGGACCAGCTCCACGCGGCGCCGCTCCTCCACGCCGATCGCGCCGACGCCGACGCCAACGAGCAGGCGCTCATCGAAGTCTTCACGCACATACGCGTGCGAACCGGCCATGACTTCACGAACTACAAGCGGGCCACCGTGCTCCGGCGCATCCAGCGCCGCCTGGCCGTCCGTGAGATCGAGGGACTCCCCGCGTACGCCGCGTTCCTCCGCGACCACCCCGACGAAGTCGAAACGCTGCTGCGCGAGCTGCTGATCAGCGTCACGAGCTTCTTCCGCGACCGGCAGGTCTGGGAGCGCGTCGAAGAAGCGATCGTCCCGAAGCTCTTCGCGGGCAAGGGGCCCGACGATCACGTGAGAGTGTGGGTCCCCGGATGTGCCACGGGCGAAGAGGCATACACGGTGGCCATGCTGCTCAGCGAGGCCGCGGGCGAGCTCACATCGCCGCCCGACATTCAGATTTTCGCCACCGATCTCGACGAGCACGCGATCGCGAAAGCGCGCAATGGCTATTACACCGCGGCGGAGACCGCGGACGTTTCACCGGAACGGCTGCGCCGGCACTTCGCCATGGATCATGACGGGTTCCGGGTGCGCCGCGAGCTGCGCGAGATGATCCTGTTCGCGCACCACAACGTCATCAGGGACCCGTCGTTCTCCCATCTTCAGTTCGTGACCTGCCGGAACCTGCTCATCTATCTCAACCGCACGGCCCAGGAGCGCGCGCTGCAGGTCCTTCACTTCGCGCTGGAGCCCGGTGGCTACCTTCTCCTCGGCACTGCCGAAAGCGTCGACGGGGCGGCGCAGTTCTTCTCGACGTTCGACAAGGAAACCCACATCTACCAAAGCCGCGCCGTGCCGCGCGTCGTCGCGGTCTCGCCTCCCACGCAGCTCACCGTCAGTGCCGATCTCCGCGGCGCGGCGCCGGGCGGCGACGCCCGCGCCGAGCCACGCGCCCTTCGCTTCGGCCCTCTCGAGCTCCATTACCGCATGCTCGAGGACTATGCCCCGCCGTCGCTGATCGTCGATGACCAGTACAACATCCTTCATCTCTCCGAGAACGCCGTGCGCTACGTGCACATCGCGCCCGGCGAAGCCTCGCTCAACCTGCTTCAGGCGGCGCGCCCCGAGCTGCGCATCGCGCTTCGCTCGGCGCTCTTTCAGGCGGCGCAGAAAGGAGACACCGTCGTCGCTCCTGTCAGCGACGTCAGCATCATCGTCCGCCCGACGCTGCGCGACGGCGACCCTGCACGCGGCTACTTTCTGGTCCTCTTCGACGAGACGACCGACGCCGCCGACGCGCCTCAGCGCCCGGAAGCGTCGGCTGCCGAGCCGGCAGCACCACACCTCGAAGAAGAGCTGCTGCGTCTGCGGACGCAGATGCGCGGGACGGTCAAGCAATACGAAATCCAGGCCGAGGAGGCCAGAGCAGTGAACGAGGAGCTACAGGCGGTCAACGAGGAGCTCCGCTCCACCGCCGAAGAGCTCGAGACCAGTCAGGAGGAGCTGCAGTCGCTGAACGAAGAGCTGCACACGGTCAACCAGGAGTTGAAGGTCAAGATCGACGAGATCAGCCACGCCAACAACGACCTGCGCAATCTGATGAGCTCCACGGAGATCGGCACGATCTTCGTCGATCGCAACTTCCGGGTGAAGCTTTTCACGCCCCGCATCCGCGACATCTTCAACCTCATCACCGCGGACCTCGGCCGCTCGCTTCTCGACATCACCAACAAGCTGATGATCGACAACCTCGCCGCCGACGTGGAGATCGTCCGCGATCGCCTGCAGACCATCGAGCGCGAGGTCCAGACCCGCGACGGCCGGTGGCACCTGATGCGCCTGTTGCCGTACCGCACCGCAGACGATCACATCGAAGGCACCGTGCTCACGTTCATCGACGTCACCGACCGCAAACGCGCCGACGACATCATCCGGGACGCCGAGGAGCGGCAGCGAATGCTGCTCGCGCTCAGCGATACCTTACGGGCGCTTTCCGATCCGCAGGAGATCATCGCCACGGCCGCCGGCAGGATCGCCAGACAGATTCACGCGACCGTCGCCTACGCCACCGTCGACGCGGACGGCGACACCGTCCGGGTCGCGGGAACGTATGGCGACGCACGGATCCCCGGCATGGTCGCTCGCGACGATCTCCGGCTCAGCGATCTCCCTCCCGCCTGGCGCGC
Organism: Thermoanaerobaculia bacterium; assembly: GCA_044866315.1. GTDB lineage: Bacteria > Acidobacteriota > Thermoanaerobaculia > Gp7-AA8 > Gp7-AA8 > QHVT01. The sequence continues at coordinate 5,876 of JBIOTX010000348.1, forward strand.
TTTGTCCACAGGCGAGGATGTTTTCGCGACGGACATCCGCAACGACTCGCGCTGGGGGAACCTCGACGACGCCGAAGATGAGCATCGAGTCCGTGCCGTAGCTGCCGTGCCTCTCCTGAAAGCGGGCCGGCTCGTCGCGTATCTCGTCGCCGCCGACCGGAAACCGCGCGAATGGACCGTCACCGATCGCATCCTCTTTCGCGAGGTGGCGGATCGCACCTGGCTGGCGTTGGAGCGAGCGCGCGCCGAGCAGGCCTTGCGCCACAGCGAGGAACAATTCCGAACGCTCTTCGAGACGATGGACGAAGGGTTCGCGTTGTGCGAGCTCGTACGCGACGAAAACGGTCTGCCCGGCGACATGCGCTGCCTCGACCTCAACCGAGCCTTCGAAGTGCAGACCGGAGTCTCGCGCGCGTTCGTCGCCGGTCGTCTCTTCAGTGAGGTCTTTCCGCCCATGGAGCCGTCCTCCATGGACGCCTACGCGCGCGTCGTCGAGACCGGCCAGCCGCAGCGTTTCGAACAATACCTGCCGACGCTCCAGCGCTGGTACGACGTTCGCGTCTACGCCCGGGGCGGCGATTCATTCGCGCTCCTGTGGGACGACATCACCGAGCGCAGGAAGATCGAAGAAGCGTTGCGCGCGAGCGAAGAACGCCATCGCATCATCGTCGAGAGCGCGCGCGACTACGCAATCATCACCACCGATGGGGACGGGCGGATCACGAGCTGGTCTCCCGGGGCCAAAGCGGTCTTCGGCTGGTCCGCATCCGAGGCGGTCACGCAATCCATTGCCATGACGTTCACGCCGGAGGATCGGGCCGGCGGCGAGGTCGAAAAGGAGCTGGAAACGGCTCGCGCGCATGGCAGTGCGCCCGATGTCCGCTGGCACGTCCGCAAGGACGGATCGCGCGTGTTCATCGAGGGGACGGCCCGCGCTTTGGAAACGCCGGGCGGAGAATTACGCGGGTTTCTGAAGATCGGGCAGGACGTCACCGAGCGCCGCAGCACCGAGGAGGCCCTGCGCGATTCCGAAGCGCGGCTGCAGGTCGCGCGCGATGTCCTGGAACAGCGCGTGCGCGAGAGGACGCAGCAGCTCGAGGAGTTGAGTGCCCAGCGCCAGCAGCTCCTCGAACAACTCGTCACCGCGACCGAGGAAGAACGGCAGCGGATCGCCCGCGAGCTGCACGACGAGCTCGGGCAGCACATCACCGCGTTGCGCGTGGGCCTCAGCCAGCCGCAGGACGAGTCTTGGCAGGACGAATCCCTTGCGCGAATGCAGACCATCGTCCAGCGTCTCGATGAGACGATCGACCGCCTGACCCTCGAGCTCCGCCCGCCCGTGCTCGATCACCTCGGCCTCCACGGCGCGATCACCTCGCTCGCCGACGCGTACGCAGCCGCCAGCGGTCTCCGCGTCGCCGTTCATCTTCCGGCAGTGGAAGGCGAGCGCTTCAGCCCGAAGATCGAAACGACGATCTACCGCGTCGTGCAGGAAGCATTGACGAACGTCTTGAAGCATGCCGGGGCATCGACCGTGAGCGTGATTCTGGAACGGGAAGGCCACTCGCTGCGGATGATCGTGGAGGATGACGGCCAGGGGTTCGACGCCGACGCGGTGCTGACCGGTATCGCCATGCGCGGCCGCTTTGGTCTTCTCGGGATGCGAGAGCGGCTCGCTCTGGTCGATGGCTCGCTGGCCATCGAGTCGGAAGCGGGGAGCGGCACCACGATCTATGTCCGCGTACCGCTGTCGGACGACGGGAAACCGTCATGACGAAAGCGCGCGTGTTCCTCATCGACGACCACGGCGTGCTTCGCCAGGGGTTGCGCCTGCTCATCGATGCCCAACCCGACATGGTCGTCGTCGGCGAAGCGGAACGGGGGCGCGACGCCTGTGACGCCGTTCGGAGCGCCGGCGGAGCCGATGTCGTCATCGTCGACATCTCCATGCCCGATACGACCGGCCCGCAGATCACGGCCGAGCTGCGCGCGGGGTTGCCGGCCACGAAGATCGTGGCCCTGACGCGTCATGCGGAGAAGGCTTACGTGCAGCAGATGCTGCAGAACGGCGCGAACGGCTACGTGCTCAAGCAGACCGCCGGCGACGCCTTGCTCACGGCGATTCGCACCGCACTGAGCGGCGGGACCTGGCTCGACCCCGCCGTCGCCGGGAAGGTCTTCGATGCCACGGCGCCCGCGAGAGGCGCCGGCACCGGCGAGCTCACGCCGCGCGAGCGCGAAGTCGTCACCATGGTGGCGTGGGGCCACACCAACAAGGAAATCGCCGCCGTTCTCGGCATCACCGTCAAAACGGTCGAGACGCACAAGATGAATGCGATGGAGAAGCTCGAGATCGGCAGCCGGGCCGATCTCGTCCGCTATGCGATGGGACAAGGATGGCTGGAGCGTCAGTGATCCGCGGAGTTGCGCTGCGCACCGCACTCCGCGAGCTCCGACGCGATCCGAGAGGTCCCGCGCAACACGGCAGCGCGCGCTGAAGCCGCTTCGACCCCGGCCGCGCCGTCGAGAACGGTCGCCAGGGCGGCGACCGCGCGGCGCATCGCTTCCCGCAGCAGCAGTTCCTGCTCCCCGCTCGCCGGCGCCGAGAGAAGACGGCGCAGGTCGGGAACATCGCGAAGGAAATGCCGCAGTGAGCGCAAATCAATCGAAGCCTCGGCGATCGACCCGACGCTCAGAGCGCTCGAAACTTCATCCGCGGTGAGTGATTCCCTGCCCATTGGAGATCGAGCATCCTCGAAGGAACAACGGAAGTCGCTCAGGGAAAACACTGACCGCTCGGCCTTCTGTGCGAGTGAGATCTCGCGGCTCGAGGCGTGACACGAGCTCTGAAGAAGCTCACGCCTTCCGCACCAGCGCCATCGGCATGTCGGGCGAGAGAGCTTCGGTCGCTGCGGATTCGAGCAACAAGTGATCGAGGCCGTTCGTGCTGCCGCGCCTATGCGCCATCTCATCAGCGAGGAGTGAGCTCCCGCGGGACGGGTAGGGAATCCTGTCCCTCCGTCCCCTCCAATTCAGGAACCGTCGATTGATCCGAAGTGCGTCAGGACGTCGCCGCTGAAGGAGGAGACTCATGGCAACGAGAGCGCGGAATGGTTGGACGCTGGTCCGGCAGCCGGCGGCGGGAGGGGCCAGACGGCGCGGAGCGGTCGCGGAAGCGGCCCCGGAGGCGGTGGTCCCGAGCGAGTTCCTGCAGTCCGAGGCGGTACGGGTCGAGGAGGTGTTCGAGGCCGTGCCCTCGCCGGCGACGGCGGCGCGGCGCGCGGCCGCGGAGGCTGCGCCGCCTGATCTCGTCGTCGAAGTCGATCTCGCGCCGGGCGAGGCGGGAGTGCTCGCAGTCCGGCATCCGTCCGGTGCCTTGACGTTTCATCCGGCGAGCACCGAGCTTGCCTCGAGGCCGACACGCCGCCGTGCGGCGGCAGCGGCGGCCGCGGCCGCGCCGTCGGCGGCGATGTTCCATGTCCCGGTGCGGCGCGCCGGCGCCATCAGCGGCGGCGGCCGGCGCGGCCTGGTCAGCAACGCGCTCAAGGTCACCGTGCTGAAAGTGGCCAAGGTGGCAGTGGACAAGGTCGTGAGCGTCGCCCTGCCGATCCTCGCCGCACAGTGGGAGAAGCGGACGTGGAAGAAGAAAGGGCTGGCCGAGGGCTGGTTCCAGGTCACACCCGCCGGAAGCAGCGGCCTGACCCTGAAACCGGGAACGCCGCCCGCGGGCGAGCGCTCGCTGCTCCTGCTGCACGGCACGTTCTCCAACGCCAACGGCGCGTTCGGCAAGCTCGCCGGCACCGACTTCTTCACCCGTGTCGCCGCGCGGTACGGCGACCGCATCTACGCCTTCAACCACTTCTCCGTCAGCCGCACGCCGGAAGAGAACGCGCGGATGCTGCTCGCCGGGCTGACCGGAGGCGAGCGCACGTTCGACGTCATCACCCACTCGCGGGGCGGCCTGGTCCTCCGCAACCTCGTGGAGCGTCGCGCCAAGCTCGGCGCCGGAGCGGACCGCTTTCGCCTCGGGCATGCCGTGCTCGTCGCGTCCCCCAACGACGGCACGCCGCTGGCCACGCCCGCGCGCTGGGAGCAGACCTTCGGCTGGTTCGCGAACCTGATGGAGCTCTTCCCCGACAACCCGTTCACCACCGGCGCCGAGTGGATCTCCGAGGCCATCGTGTGGCTCGCGTCGCACGCAGGCAGGGACTTGCCGGGACTGCGCGCGATGGACGGCGCGGGAGGGCTGGTCGGTGAGCTGCAGTCGCCTCCGGGGCCGCCGTCCGACGGCTACTCGGCGCTCGTCTCGAACTTCCATCCCGACGAGGCGCTGTGGCAGCGCGTGCTCGATGTGGGCGTGGACGAGTTCTTCGCCTCGGCGAACGACCTCGTCGTACCGAGCGAAGGCGGCTGGCGCACGGATCGCGCGGGCGCGGCGCACGTCCCTGGCGCCCGCATCGGTTGTTTCGGCCCCGGCGGCAACCTGGGCACGGACGCCGGCGCGCCCGTCCACCACATCAACTTCTTCTCGCGCGCCGAGACCGCGCAGTTCCTCGCCACCGCGCTGGCCGGGCAGCCGCACAACCTGCCGCTCATCGATCCCGGCGTGCCGCTGCCGGACCGCCGCTTCCCGCGCTTCACGCGTCGCACCGCCGCAGAGGTCATCGCCGTGGAGGAGGCCCCCGCCATGGAGCGGGTCGCCGCACTTGCGGCGCCGAGCGCGGTCGCCGCGTCCCTTTCCCTCCTGCCGCCGGCCGACACCGACGCTTTCCACATCGTGGTGATGGCCGCGTACGAAGGTCCGGAGTCCGCGGAGCCGCAGTGGCCGCAGTGGGCCCGCGTCCTCGCCAGCTACGGCGGGGCGCGCGTGATGTCGGACATGCGCCTGCGGGCGGATGAAGGCGACCCCAGCACGCGGACCCGCTTCGGGGAGATCATCGGGTTCCACAAGCGCATCCTGAACTTCACGAACAAAGGCCAGGGAGCGCTGCCGGAAGAGAAGGAAATGATCGACTTCGGGGGAGCGCTCTTCGAGACGCTCTTCCAGGGCGACGTGCGGCGCCTCTACGACGAGGCACGCGCACGCCAGCGCGGCCGCAAGCTCGAGCTCGTCCTCACCTCCACCATCCCGTGGCTGGCGGAGAAGCCGTGGGAATTCTGCTACGACACGTCGCGGGAGAGCTTTCTCGCCACCGAAGAGGTCCACTTCGTCCGCAACGTGGTCACGGCCGTTCCGGCCGATCCGATCGAAGCGTGCCGGGGACCGCTGCGCATCCTCGTCGCCTCCGCGCAGCCGGCCGCGTTCGGCGCGCTGTCGATCGACCGGGAGGTGGAAGTCATCCACAGCCATTTCCGGCCGCTCCTCGACGCGAAGCTGGTCGACCTGGAAGTCCTGCCGCACGCGACTCCCGAGACGCTCCATCGCACGCTGGAGACGGGGAGCTACGACATCGTGCACTTCGTCGGCCACGGCGTGTTCGATGCGACCAAGAAGGAAGGCTCTCTGATTTTCGAGGACGACCGCGGCCGCGCCTATCCCCTCGGCCAGCGCTCCGTGCGCGAGATCTTCTGCGGCCGCGGGCTGAGTCTGGTTTTCCTCAACTCCTGCCAGAGCGGCACCGGCGGCCGCGCCGACTTCAACCGCGGCGTCGCGCAGTCGCTCGTCGCGCACGGGCTGCCGGCGCTCGTCGCCAACCAGTACAGCGTCCTCGATTCGTCCGCCACGTCGTTCGCCAATTACTTCTACGCCTCGCTCGCGCAGGGCTACTCCCTCGGGCAGGCGGCGCGCGAAGCGCGCATCGCGGTGAACTACGCGCTGCAGGGTGAGTTGATCGACTGGGCGATCCCCGTGCTCTACGCGCGGGACGCCAACCGCTCCCTCTGCGCCGCGCCGGCATCGGCCGCGGAGAAGACCAGCCTCCCCGCGATGTCGATGAGACGCCGCCGCCCCGAGAACGCGCGCCCGCGCCTCATCGGCGTGTGGGACATCGACCTCGTATTCCCTTCGCTCCAGGCGACGCTCGACCGCATGAACGCGTCGCAGGACATCTTCGGCTTCGAGCGCGTCGAAATGTCGGCGCCGCTCGACACCTGGGACCGCTCCGGCGCCGGGAAGATCCTGCTGGCCGACCGCCTCGCGAAGCGCGTCCGCAACAAGGCGATGGAGCTGGACGTCGATCTGCTGGCCTGCGTCACGAAGTACCCGTTGCGCGCGGAGGGACAACCCCGCCTCGGGGCGTGGTGGCCGCAGAAGCACGACGGACCCGTCGGCATCTTCTCCACCGCCGACCTCGCCCTCGACCCCGACCGCCCCGAGGCGGAGCGCGCCATCGTCAACACCATGGTCAGGCTGCTGACGCGTTTCTTCGGCGAAGGCGAGACGCACGCACAGGGAGCGAAGAGCTGCCCCCTCTTCCTCGCCAAAGACGGCGTCGCGCACCTCACCGCGAAGCAGCGATTCGACGCCGCCTGCCGCAAGGAGTTGAGGAAACGGATACCGAAAGAGCTCCCCGCGCTGGATGCTTTACTGAAGGTCGCCCAGTGATAATCGCGCTTCGCCACGTCCACGCCTGGACCGGCTAGGCGACGTCGGAGCACGATCTTCACGATCTTGACCGATCGACTGCGGGCCTACGGCTCAATCTCCCACGGAACTTCCCACGATCGCAGCTCGCCTCGTGCCTTTCGAATCTCGTAGTCGATTTTCTGCAGAGCGAGAAGCTGCCGCACCTTCTCGGGCAGGGAAAGATTGCGCTGTTCGACGTGCAGTTCGTCCTTGCCGGCGCGTAGCCGATCGAGGAGCTCCAGCGTCGGACGAGGTCTGGAAGTGCCCACGGTGTTCAGAACGTGAGTTTGAAGCGCTCGAGGAGGTCTTGCAACAGGGCCTCGTCGATCCGTGCGGATTGGCGCAGTGCGGCGGCTCGTTCGCGCCGCTTCGGCGTTTTCGCCGAGCCTTCGAGATAAAGCGCGATCAGGTATTCAGGACGAGCCACCCTCACCTGAACGGACTGGTACTGTTTCATGACGGCACTCTCGATCGCCTCGTCGGCGAGCTCGTTGTGAGCAGGCAGAAACTGGACCGGGATTCCCTCGATCCTCACATGCTCTTTCTCGGCAGGATAACCATGACTTGCAGCCCAGGCGTAAATCGAACTGAGCGACACGATTGGCCCTCCGCCGGACGGCAGCCAGACCAGAACATCGAGATCGTAGGTTGGAATCGGCTCGGTCCAGAACAACACTGCCATCGCGCCGGCGATTGCGTAATCCTCGATCACGTGCTCATCGCGCATCTCATGGATCGCGCGCAGTGTTCGTTCGAACGATGACGCCACAGCCGGAGTATAGGTTTCGAATGCCGCGCAGCGAAGACTAGGGCTCAGGAGATCGTTTCCGTTCCCCTGCGCCCTGCGCCCTGCACCCCCCTTTTCAAGTGACACATTGTCCTCAACAGGGAACGGCGACGTATCGACGAAACGCCTCCTCCCGAGAGCAACACGGTGCCACTGCGGTCGCAACCGGGCGCAGCGGGAGGAACGTCGATGAAGCTCCGGTTCGCACTCCCGTTGTTCGTTCTCGCCACATCGCTGCATGCCCAGCCGGTTCCGCGCTGCTCCGAAGGATTCCAGTCGTTGCATGCGAGCTCGGGCCAGGAGATCACGATCCCCGTCGTACCGGTCGCAGGTGCGACGCGCTATCGCGTTCAGATCGCGAGCCGGTGGAGCGTCATCGACGCGAACCGCTTCCTCATCCAGGGCACGATCGTCGATCAAACGTTTTCTCCGGGACAGCCGATCCGGGAAACGCTCTACAACACACATCCGGGATTCGTCGACGAAGTGTACGTGGTTGTGATCGCGCACGACGAGACAGTACGCCGCCGATTTCTACGAACAGACGCCGCTCGGCAGCTGGTTCGGTGACCTGCAGCAGCCGGGCGACTCGATCCTCTTCCTCGTGCGCCCGAGCTCCTCCTCGACGTGGACCGCCGGCGCGATCGTGTTCTTCGCCGAAACGGACAACGTGACCAACGACGTGACGATCGTCTCGCCGACGAAACTGCAGACGCTGTTCCAGCCCGTCATCGTTTGCGCGAATGGGCACGGGTGCTCGGTGTTGTAAGTCGACAACGCCCCGCGTTCTCAGCCCTCGCGCTTCATGCGCTCCTGGCGGGCGGCCTCACGTTCGCTGGGGGAATCGAGTGGAGCGTCGCCAATCCTGATCTCACCCTCTCGCTCGTAATGGCCGACGATCAGGCCATTGGCAGAGACGCGGGACCCGGTCAGCTTGAACGAATGCGGCGCCGAGCCGTCGGCGAACAGCTTTTTGCCGCCGCCCAGCACGACCGGCACGGTGAAGATGCTCATGGCGTCGACCAGGTCATTGGCGAGCAGCGCGTGAACGAGCTCGGTACTGCCCTGGGTGAGGAGGTTCGGGCCGTCTTCCTGCCTGAGGCGCTTCACGTCGGCGATGTCGCGCAGGAGCACCGAGCCCGCCCAGCTCGTATCGACCTCGCCCGAGCGCGAAACCGCGTACTTCCTGATCTCGTTGAACCGCTTGGCGATGTCGCCGGCGGGAGCGTCTTCGTCGTAGTAGGGCCAGTACGCGGCAAAAATCTCGTAGGTCTTGCGGCCGAGCAGCAGGTCGAATTTCTCCTGGAACACGCGGCCCAGCTCTTCGTCGAACTCCTGATCGTAATAGGGCATCACCCAGCCGCCGAACTGGAAGCCCTCGGTCGGATCCTCGGTCGGCCCGCCGGGCGCTTGCATGACGCCATCAATCGAAACCATGGCGCCGACGATGACTTTCCGCATGGGGCACTCTCCTCGATCCGATATGTTCCCATGACGGAGCATGAAGGGCGCAGGAGATCGTTCCCCTGCGCCCTGCCCTCTGCGCCCTAACTTACCGCACCCCGAAGTGCACGGTCAGGTCGAGGTAGCAGTCCACCGCCTGGCCCCGCATGGAGGCCGGCTTGTAGCGCCAGCCATCCAGGGCCTTGATCACGGCGTCGGCGAAGGCCGGGTGCTTGGTGTAGACGACCTGGGCGTCGCGCACGCGGCCGTTCTTGTCGATCACGCAGCGCAGGACGACGTCGCCGGAGAGCTTCATCACCTGCAGCGCGCGCGGGTAGAGCGGCTCGACGCGCTGGACGATCTGCGGGGCCGTCACCTCGCCTCCGGCGGTGTAGATCTTCTCCTCGACGGGCGGCATGGGGCTCGCCACCGGCGGCTGGTTGATGTCGCCGATGGAGCCTTCCTTGCCCCACGGCACGCCGATCGGGCCGGTGTTTCCGCCGGTGTTCGGATCGCCCTCGCCCTCGGTCGGTCCGGTGGCCTGGGTCTGCACCGGGGTCACGGTCTCCGGGACGGTGGCCGGCGCGGTGATCTGGTTCACGGGCGGCGGCGGGGTCGCGGGTTGCTGCGGCTGCCGCGGCGGCTCGGGACGGCGGCCGCCGCCGTCCGGGGTGCCGAGGGGCGGCGGGATCTGCACCTGGGCGAAGATCGGGATGCGCACCTCATCCGGGGCGGTGACGGGGAACTTGACCGTGGCCACGCTCACGGCCAGGGCGCCGAGGATGACCGCCGAGTGGGCCATCAGGGAGATCGTGAGGAGGCTGTACCGCCCGCGTGCCGCGGCGGCCTGGGCTCGGACGACGGAAGTCTCGAACATCTTCTTCTCCTTTTGTCGTTGATTGGGTTCGACAAGCCCTCCCGCCGGGCGGAAACCGGCCGCTGCAACGAACAGGTGACGGAGCGCCGATACGAATGGCACGGTTCGTTCGTACACATCCGTGAGATGACGAAACTGATCCCTGACCCCGAGCTGGAACAGCTCGTCCGTGAGCTGAATGACGAACGTGAGCCCGCCGAGGGGCGGGCGGAAAGCCCGCCGCTCCACGTGGTGGAAGGCCGGCTCGAGCAGCTCCTCGTGGAGATCGGCGAGCGCGGGGCCAGCGACCTGCTGCTCATCACCGGCGTGCCGCCGGTGTTTCGCGTCAACGGGCGGCTGGTACAGGCCGGCGAGGCGCTCGAGGACGTGGGGCCGCTCTTCGCCAGCGTCCTCAACGCCCGCATCCGCGAGTCGGTGGCCGCCGACGGCGCCGCCGACTTCTCCCTCCGCCTCGGCGCGATGCGCTTCCGCGTGAACGTGCACCGCCAGCGCGGCACGCTGGCGGCGGCCATCCGCGCGCTGCCCTCCGAGGTGCCGACGATCCAGCAGCTCCGCCTCCCGCCGTCGCTCGCGGAGCTGGTCAAGCCCACGCGCGGCCTCGTCCTCGTCTGCGGGCCCACCGGCTCGGGCAAGTCCACCACCCTCGCGGCCATGGTCGGGGAGATCAACCGCACCGACTCGCGGCACGTGATCACCATCGAGGACCCGATCGAGTACGAGCACCGCAACAACAAGTCCGTGATCGAGCAGGTGGAGGTCGGCCGCGACGCGCCGTCGTTCGCCGCGGCGCTGCGCGCCGCGCTGCGCCAGGACCCGGACGTGATCCTGGTCGGCGAAATGCGCGACCTGGAGACGGTCGCCACCGCCCTCACCGCGGCGGAGACGGGACATCTGATCCTCTCCACGCTGCACACGAGCGACGCGGCGCAGGCCATCCACCGCATCGTCGACGTCTTTCCGCCGGCGCAGCAGACGCAGATCAAGCAGCAGCTCGCGCTCAGCCTGAACGCGATCATCGTCCAGCATCTCATCCCCCGCTCGGACGACACGGGCCGGGCGGTAGCCGTGGAGCTGCTGCTCGCCAATCACGCCGTGCGCAATCACATCCGCACGGAGAAGCTGCAGAACCTGCCCACCGAGATCACCCTCGGCAAGCGTCAGGGCATGATCTCGCTGGAGGACTCGCTCGCCCGGCTGGTGCAGGAGGGCCTGATCACGGCCGAGGATGCGCGGGTGCGGTCGTCCCATCCGGACGAGCTGGAGTCGCTGCTGCGCGGCGCATCTGGGGGGCCTCCATCACCCGGAGCTCGCGGGGAGGGCTCGCGACGGCATCGCTGAGCGCGCGCACGACATGGGCGAGCTTGACCGGATAGAGCCGCCGCGCGGTGTCGCGCTGCGACGGGAACGCGCCCCAGATCCAGTACAGCGGCAGGATCGCGTACGGCCACCAGTGGCCGGGCCCGAGGACGTACCACGGACGGACGAACGTCGCGGGGATGCCGCTCTCGCGCAGCATCCTCTCCCCTTCCTGGCGCACCGCGACGTAGGCCTTCATCGCCGGCGCGGGGTGAGCGACAGATAGATAGACGAAGTGGCGGATCGTCCCCGACTCGCGCGCGGCGCGCACCGACTCGCGGACCGAGACCAGGTCGATGGACTTGAACTCCTCCGCCTTCGCCGGGGAAGGGTGCGGGACACCGACGAGCTGGATGAACGTGTCGCTGGGCGCGACCTGACTCGCGAACGTCGACGCGTCGAGCGCGTTCCCGAGCACCGCATGCGCACCCTTCGGCAGCTTCCCCTCGGAACCGGGACGGACGAGCGCGCGCACAGTGTGCCCGCGCCGGAGCAGCTCGGGAATGAGCGCACGGCCGATGTAGCCGGTCGAGCCGGTGATGAAGACGTTCATGGTGGTGTTACGCGCGCCGCACGAGAACAGATTGGAGGGAAGAGGTTCGAGGTTCGAGGG
>JBIOTX010000349.1:0-34628 GCA_044866315.1 Thermoanaerobaculia bacterium
GAAGATGAACGCGCTCCCGCCGCCGCGAAGCTCGATTTCGTTCTGCACCTCGGGGACTTCATCTACGAGGTGGTCCAGTATCCCGAGGAGGTGAAGACCCGCTACGACCGCACGATCTATGAGGTCGCGCGCATCCCGGACGGCCACAAGGTCGGCAACTTCCACATCCCGCTGACCCTCGATGGCTACCGGGCCATCTACAAAGGCTATCTCGCCGATCCCGACCTCCAGGACGCTCGCGCGCGCTGGCCGTTCGTCCCTATCTGGGACAACCACGAATTCTCGTGGCAGGGTTGGCAGAGCATCGTCAAGGCGGGGGCATTCGAGCAGCCCGGCCAGAGCGTCAAGGTCGCGGCGAATCAGGCCTGGTTCGAATATCTCCCTGCACGTGTCGCCCGGGGAAGCCGGTTGCTGGAACGCTTCGATCCACCCGCTGTCAAAGACGTGGCCATCAAAGAGTTCGATGGCAATGGGCTGGGGTTGGAACCGAACAACCTGACGGCGATCCACAGCCTCAAGGTCTATCGTGCGCTGCGTTATGGCCGGCACCTCGACCTGATCATTACCGATCAGCACAGCTATCGCAGCGCGAATCCGTTCAGCGATCCGTCTCTCGGAAAGCTCGGCGGCGACGAGTTCCTGGGAATGTTTCCGGAGCCCGGGATGCGGGTTCTGGACGGCGGACGCGCCTACAACGGCGGTAATCCGCCTCCGGAGATCCGCTTCAACGATGCGCATGTCCCCAACCCGCAACGGAGCGCGCCGCCGCAAACGATTCTCGGGACGGAGCAGAAGGCGTGGTTCAAGGACAAGCTCAAGAGCTCCACCGCGGTGTGGAAAATCTGGGGGAACTCGCTGGGCGCGCTCGATTGGCGCGCCGACCCGCAGAACCTCCCCTCGGGTCTCACCAAGGAGTCGTGGCCCAAAGACTCGTTCGCGGCCCTGGGCGGGGGTGATTACGCCACCGCGTTCGCGGAGCGCGCTGAAATCTATCAGCTCGTTCGCGACGCGAAGATCACAGGCTTCGCCATCGTCTCGGGCGACCGCCACAGCTTCTGGGCCGGATATGCGACTGCGGAGCTTCCGCCCGGCAAGTTCGAGCCGGTCGGCTTGAGCTTCGTGGGCGCGTCCCTCGTCAGTCCCGGCGTCATGGAGGCCTATGAGCACAGACTTCCGAAGGACGCTCCGCTGCGACCGCTGTTTCTTGCCGACAGGGAGGCGGGGGCCAGGCCCGACTGGACCTTCAACATGCTGCTGAAGCACGGTGTCCGCGCGTGCCTCGAATATGCAAAGAGCTTCGACCTGAAGCGCGCGCGGTCGCTGTCCAACCCGGATCTGGCTCCACATCTCGAGTTCGTCGATCTTGGAGGACACGGTTATGCGAAGGTCCGCTTGTCGGCCGATCAGATGCGCACCGAGTTTGTCTGCGTTCCGCGCCCCATTGCGCGCAGCGAAAGAGCGGACGGCGGGCCAATCCGGTATCGGGTCTTACACACGGCTGCACTGTGGAAGAGCGGAGAGCGCCCGCAGCTGAAGACATCGGTTCTCGAAGGCGACGCTGGACTGTCGATTTGAGAGGACCGGCTCAACGAGCACGCCGGTTCGATTTCGTTCGTCAATGAGACTGTCCCCGGCGCGATGTGCGCCTTTCAGTGCCGGACCGCCCGCCGCCGCCCTCCCCCGGCGTCGCTCGGCGTGCCGTTTCCGGCGATCGTCGTGATGATCCTCGTCTGCACGTCGACCTTACGCACGCGGTGGTTGTGGCTGTCGGCGATGTACAGGTTCTCAGCCGCGTCGACGGCGATGCCCCTCGGCGTGTTCAGCCCCGCGGCGCTGGCCGGACCGTCGTCGCCGGAGAACCCGGCTGATCCGGTTCCAGCGATGTTGAAGAGCTCCTTCGTCTCCGGGTCGATCCGGTACACGCGGTGATAGATGTCCACCACAAAAACGATCCCAGACCGGCCGACGGCGATGCCCCACGGGCCGCACGTCGACTGCTCCGTGGCCGCGCCACCATCCTCCGGCCTGCCGCAGTAGCCGTTCCCGGCGAACGTGGTGATGACACCGGTGTCGGCGGCGACGACGCGCACGCGGTTCACGTTGTTGTTGGCCCACTCGGCGATGTAGATGTTGCCCGCAGCGTCGACGGCGACGCCCGAGGGGTTCGGCACGCCGGCCCCCAGCGCCGGTCCGCCGTCGCCGTAGAAGTGGGCCGAGCCGCATCCGGCAACAGTCGTCATGGCTCCGGTGGTCGCGCTCACTTTGCGCACCCGGTGGCCGCCCCATTCGGCGATGTAGACGTTGCCGGAGCGATCGACGGCCACGCCGAACGGATGATCGAGCCCTTCGGCGATGACGCTGATTCCCCCGCTGGCCGCGTCGACTCTGCGAATCACGCCGCCTTGCCCGTCAGCGACGAACAGGTTCCCGCGATCATCAACGGCCAGCCCGGTCGCGCTGCCCTGCGTCATCAGCCCGGCGCCGACCGTGGTGACGGCGCCGCTGTCGGCGGCGATCTTGCGAACTTGCCAGCGCCCGTAATCGGCGATGTAGACGTTTCCGGCGGCATCGATGGCAATGCCGTCCGGCGTCACCGGCGTCGCCGTAGCCCCGGCGCCTTGCGCGATCTGCGCGACGGCGAAAAGAACAAGAGGAACGAGGGAGCGAAGAACTGTGGCCATGCGACCTCCGCTCGGAATTTGCGATCCCAGGTGCAGCGCATGTGCCGCTCTTTGCTCTCACGTTTCGCCCGCTGCGACCTGCGAATGATCTGTCTGGGTGACAATCGTGTCCCCAGAATGAGAATGGCGCAGATGGTTGCCATATTGCGCCTGCTGTTCGTCTCCGAGCACAACCTCCTCCCAGTCATTCGCGAATCTGTAGCGTCAGCGGCATCGAGGTATCGCGCCGCTCGGGCAATGCGATCGGCTTCGCGAACCGGAGCGTTTTCCCGTCGAAGCTCCACCCGCCGTCGCTGCAGTGCGACCCGTCTTCGATCGGCTGCCCTGCCCGTGCGCGCAACGCGTTCGCCGTCGCCTCGCGCTCGACTCGATAGCGGAAGGCACGCTGCCACGTGATGTTGAGATCGGCCACATCCGGTGCGACCCGCGTTGCCGGTGCGGAGTGGAATTCGCACTCGGTCACCCGCGCGATGTCACTCGTCAGGGTGCGCTCACGATCGACGGCCTCGGCGAACTGCTTCAGGGGGAACTTCTGGTGCCTCCACGTCCGCCACTTCTCGTACTGCAGGGTCTCGAACAGCGGCCGCACGAAGTCGCGGTCCTGCGCCTCGTGGAACCACGCCGGCACCGGAAGCGGCATCTTCCACGCGACGGCGTTGATCGCGCGCGTCATCGACATCGCGACGATCCGCAAGATGCGGTGTGGGTGGGCGTCGAGCGCCTTCGACAGATTCCACGCCGCGTGCAGGTCGTCCCACGCGGCGACGTCATTCCGGCGTGCGCGCCCCAGGGCGCTCGCGACCAGGGCGCGCATCAGAGCGAGGTGCATCGAGACCTTCGGCAGAAGACCGCCGTGCTGTTGGGAGAGGTCGCGCTCCCACACGACAGGCTCCCGCAGCAGCAGGTCGCGGATCGCGGAGAGGTCCGCGATCGTCGGTGGCTCGGCGATGGCGAGCTCGCCGCGCGCGATCTCCTGTCGCACGTAAGTCGTGACGGCGTCGCTTTCGGCGACAGAGCCGGCGAGCTTCGTCAGCTTCCGAGCGGCTTCATTCTCGTGCTGCGGCGGATACCGATCGGCGACCGCCGCGAGCGTTCCGAGCCCCTCCGGCCACGGCCGTGCGGCTGCAGCGGCAACCTCGTCCCCCGCCCAGAACCACGACGCGACATAAATCGCCGCGGCCAGCGGGAGAAGCACGATCAGCGCTTTCTTCATCGGACATTAGAATCGCGCGCGGAGACTCTCATCGCCAACAAACTTCCTCCAAACGGCGGCGACGGGCCGGTGCGCGCGAGAGCCGGAGCTCGCGACCGCACCCGCCATCGCGATAGCATCGCCGGTGAATGAGAACCTGCGCCGAGCATCGTCATGAGCACCGCCAGTTGCCATGCCCGTGGCCGGATTGTCCGAACAGCGAAGGCGCTGCCGATACGGTCGACGTGCCGCGGCACACCGGCGCTGGAAGAATGACCGCTGCCGAGGGTCATTTTGACGTGCCGCCGCCGCCGCGCAGATTCGAGCGCAAACGGTGGGACTGCGACCAATGCGGAGCCTCCGGCTGGGCTTGGATCGAAGCCGGGGCGGAGCGGCGGACGGATCGATGTCCGCACCGCCGGTCCGGCACGGTCGCCCCGCGCGCGAGATGAGCAAGCGGTTGACCGTGG
The DNA here is from genome assembly GCA_044866315.1 of Thermoanaerobaculia bacterium. Taxonomy (GTDB): domain Bacteria; phylum Acidobacteriota; class Thermoanaerobaculia; order Gp7-AA8; family Gp7-AA8; genus QHVT01. The sequence continues at coordinate 4,344 of JBIOTX010000349.1, forward strand.
ATCGTTCCTTGCTGCTAGACGGTCATGAGCAACGAACGAACAACACCGGACCAGAAGGTCATCTACGAGCAGGGCGCGGTGGAAGAGCAGATGCAGAAAATCGACGCCATCGTCGGAGACGAAGTTCTCGGCTACGACGGGTCCGCCCGCGAGGAGCATTCAGGACAGAGCTCCGCGGACGATGAGCGTAGCGAGGACGGCCTCGAAGATCGTCTCGCCGACAACAGGCCCGAACAGATGAAGTAACGACGCCGAAGCGGGAGCCGCGATCTCACGGAGCTTGCGTCGAACGGCGGTAGCGCTCCTTCCATCTCTCCGCGTCGACTCCGTAGACGCACAGCCAGAAGATCTGCACGGCGGCCGCGAGCAGCGCAAATCCGGCGATGACCGTGAACGACGGGTACCGGAGCGGCGGAAAGAAGAACCGCAACCAGCCGGCGCTGGCCAGCATGCCGAGAATCCCCAGGGCGCGCGGCAGAAATGTGGACCGGTAGACGAGGTATGCGTTGAGGACGCCGCTCACTCCGAAGAATGCCAGCGCCATCGCGGCTCCGCGGTCATTGATCTTGAGCAAGAGCATCGCCAGCGCGCGGAGCTGGTCGGCACTGAAGGCGTCCAACGCAGGCGGGCCGGAGAGGACAAAAAGCGGAGTGAGATAGAAAAGACGGCTCATGGTCTTGATGATGGCGCCCGTGAGATTGATGAAGGCGGCAACGAGGGCGATGTTGCGGCTCACTGGACGCAGCAGGCGATAGAAAAGCGCGATCGCTGCGATCTGGCAGGCCATCTCGAGGAGAAAGACGCTGAAGCTCATCTGGAAGAGCGACCGATCGGCGAGGATGTTCTTCGCCGTGACGGCAGCGTCGGAAAAGGAGATCAGCCGGTTGCTGACGAAGCCTTGAGCGAAGACGCCCCCGATGATCGTCAGCAGAAGGAGAATGCCGGCCGCCCTGGCAGTGACCCGCGGTTCATCGTGCGTTATGTTCATGCGAGGCAATTTCGCGCCTCACGAGAGGTGCCGCCCACCGGATTGCGACGAACGGCGGATTCCCGTGGACGAACGGCGGGTTTCCGACAAGCTGGGAGGGAACCATGTGCAAGACCATCAAGCAGCGCGTGAAGTTCAAGGCCGATCCGGCGACCATCTACGATCTGCTGGCCGACTCGCGAAAGCACGCCGCGTTCACCGGCAGGCAAGCGATCATCAGCAGGAAGATCGGCGGGACGTTCTCCATCGGTGAGAGCGACGTCACCGGGATCAACGTCGATCTCGTCCCCGGGCGACGCATCGTTCAGGCCTGGCGCCACCGCCGATTCCCCGAGGGCATCTTCTCGATGGCCGCGGTCACGCTGACGCCCACGCCTGATGGCGGAACGGAGCTCGTGCTGGTGCATCGCGGCGTTCCGAAGGACCTGATCCCGGAGACCGAACAGGCCTGGCGCGATCAATATTGGTCCAGAATCAGGGCCTTCCTCGACCGGCAGGCCGGATAACGGGCGCACCGGCGAGCCGCGGACGCCGTCAGCCCCGCCGCGCTGCCTCGATGGTGGCAACGTCGATTTTCTGCATCGGCATCATCGCTTCGAAGGCACGCCTGGCCTCATCGCCACCAGCCGCGAGCGCGTCGGTGAGCACGCGCGGGGTGATCTGCCAGGAGAGGCCCCAGCGGTCCTTGCACCAGCCACACTGGCTTTCCTGCCCACCATTGTCGACGATCGCGTTCCAGTAGCGGTCCGTCTCTTCCTGATCGTCCGTCGCGACCTGGAACGAAAAGGCCTCGCTGTGCCTGAACTCCGGGCCGCCGTTGAGACCGAGGCACGGAATGCCCAGAACCGTGAACTCGACCGTCAACACATCGCCCTTCTTCCCGCCCGGGTAGTCGGCGGGGGCCTCGTGAACAGCGGTCACTTCGCTATCCGGAAAGGTGGCGGCGTAGAAGCGCGCCGCCTCGACCGCGTCCTTGTCGTACCAGAGACAAATCGTGTTCTTTGCCTTCATGCTCGTCATTCAACCACGAGGCTTCGGCGTGTGGCCATTTTTTCGACCCACGCCGGCGTGGATCCGTACAACTTCTACATCGACCGGAGCGCGGCCGATAACGTGTCACCCGTGATGTGAACGGCGACCACTTCGCGGATGCTCTCGATCACCAACTCCGGTTGCTCCACGGGGACGTTGTGCCCGCTGCGCGTGGTGACGACGAGACGACTGCCCGGAATCGTGTCCAGCCACGTTCGGTATCCCCGTGACTCCGCCTCGAGCTCGGCCCGGTAGCTCATGCGCAGCGTTCGAATCGCCTCGGTTGCGAACGGCACATCCAACGGGCTGACGGCATCGATCAGGAGCACGGGGATCCGGGGCGGAACGCGGCTGACGCGTGCCTGTTCATCGTCGGGAGTGGGATCGACGAGGACCAGGCCGGCCACGTCGTCCGGGTACATGTCTGCAAAACTCCTGACGTAGAGACCGCCGAGGGACGCGCCGACGAGGATGTACGGTGGGGCGATGCCGGCCGCGCGCAGGGCGCGACGCAATTCGGCGGCGATGCGGCGGCCGTCCCGCGACGTTCCCGCACGATCGTAGGTGACGGTCCTTGCGAAACGGCTCACTTCCGGCTGGACCTTTCCCCAGATCTCCAGCGGAGCGCCACCGCCGTTCTCGAACACGACCGTGGCCTCGCCGCTGCCGGCCACCAGCATCCGCATCGTATGGCCGTCGATGGACACGCGCGTGAAGGTCTGGCTTCGCACCGGCAGCAGCAGCGCGACGGCGCTGAGCACGACGGCCACGACGGTGAACGGTCGACTCATGAGCGGTGCCGGTTTCGTCCGAGAGACGACGCTGCCAACCCCACGCGCGCCAGCGGCACGGCCAGCAGCGAAAGGAGAACCATCAGGCTCTGGAGGCGGTAGATATCGAGTGCCATGTAAATCCGCACCACTCTCCAAAGCAGGACCGCGAGCAGAGCCATGCACATCGTCCCTGCGCCCCACAGCAGCAGATACTGCCGCGTGTACCGCGCGGAGACGCGGCGCCACGAATGAGCGGCCAGCCAGTACTTCACGATGACGGCGATCGCCATGATCCACACGACCGGCGCCATGCGCGCCGGATCCTCGAGGAGCCACCCAGGCAGCCGATCGGCGTCGAGTGCCACGCCGGCGATGGCCGCGACGACGACGGACATGACCGATGCAAGGAAGAACGCTCGCCTCCCGCTCACGCCACTCCACAGGCGACTGACCAGGAATCTCCACGTCAGGAACATCCCGGCGATCACGATCAGGGCGGAGAATCCATAACGGCTGCAACCGAGTGGCCGTGGAACGCCCACAACTGGATGGCCAGGCGGCTCACCGAATCCAGGTTCGCCCAGAGGGGCAGCCAGATCCCGATGAACGAGAGCACCAGCAGCCACGACGCGACGGCACTGGCGATGGCCACCTTCACCTTGATGGCGATGAGGTCTTCGTCGGTCAGGGGACGCACCGCCACGAATGCGGGCACCGACATGTCCTCCGACCAGAACGCCGGTTTGGCGAAGGCCATGCCGACGGGTATGGCGAGGACGATGGGTGTGGCCAGCGTACCGAGAAGAATGCGGAAGGTATGGACGGCGTCGGCTCGCGCGAGCCACGAGATCGGCCCGATGACGATGGCGATGACCCCTCCGACGAGAATGGGCAGCGCCAGCCCCGAGGACCGACACTCGAACCAGAAGTGAGCGTCCATCGGCGATGCGAATGCTCGTCGTCTGGTTGGAATCGCCGCAATCAGCCGGTCCAGTCGAAGTGAGGAACGTGCGCCGCCGCGCCGCAGGCGGGCGACATGCCGCCATGCGAGGAGAAACGCCATGATGGCCACGAAGGCGACCAGTCCGGCCAACGCAGCTTCGGAGCGCCACGGCGGGAACAGGCCGATCGCGAACACGATGATGCTGATTGCGCCCACGACGACCAGTCTCAGGGGGCCGAGGAGCTCGAGCGTCCACAGAACTGTCTGGTAGAAGACCATCAACGCGCCGAGCAACACGGCCACGAACGGCGTGCTCGCCGATCCCATCCACAGCAGATAGAGCAGCTCGACGGAGGTAACTCCCGCGAGCACCGGGACGGCGACGAGCCGCAGCGACGAGACGGGCAGGGTGAAGAGCCGGCGTGGAAAGCGCCCGTGAAAGATCGCAAACAGGAGCAGGACCGAGACCATTGCCAGCAGATCCACCAGCACCGAGGATTCGATGCGGCCGATGAGCCGGCCGGCAATCGTCAATCCGGCGATCCCCGCGACCGCGAGACGATGGGGACGCCAGATCTCCCACAGCAGTGCGTACGTGGCCGAGCCCATGACTCAGTTCACCGCGCGCAGGTGCGCGACCGGCCCGGCGCCGGCGTAGGCCACGAAGATCTCGTCCAGGGAGGCCGGGCCGTTCTCCACGATGCTGGCGCCGAGACTCCGGGCCAGCGCAGCTTCCTGGATTCGCGCCGCATCGCAGATCGCCGTCCACTCCCGGCCGGCCCCGTCGACGCGGATCGCACCGGGCACGTTCGGGGCGGTATCGCGGACCGCGGTGAACCGGAGCAGGATCCGGCGGTGTTGCGCCTTGATGTCGTCCAGCGGCGCGCAGAGCCGGAGCGTCCCCTCGTGCAGCATCGCCACGTGATCGGAGACCCGCTCGACCTCGTCCAGGAGATGCGACGAGAAGATCACGGTGCGGCCTTCGTCAGTGACGGTGCGGATGATGGCCTCGAGAATGTCGCGGCGCACGATCGGGTCGAGCCCCGAGCTGGGCTCGTCGAGGATCAGCAGCTCCGGACGATGGGCCTCCGCCGCGATCAGTCCCAGTCTGGCCCGCTGTCCCTTGGACAGCGTCTTGATGCGCGCATCGACGTCGAGGCCGAACCGTTGCAGCAACTCCTCGGCGTACGCCGTATCCCATCGCGGGTAGAAGGCCTGGGTATAGCGCAGCAGCTCGGCGACGCGCATCCAGTCCGGCAGATCCGGCTGTTCGGAGAGGTACCCGATCCGCCCCAGCACCGCTGCCGGCTCCGCGACCGGGTCCAGACGAACACTCTCACGCTGCCCGTTTCCGCAAGCCACAGCCCGAGGAGATGCTTGATCAGCGTCGACTTGCCCGCTCCGTTCTCCCCGACCAGACCGAACACGCATCCTCGAGGCACGGTGAGCGTCACGTCCTTCAAGGCCTTCTTCGGCCCGAAGCTGCGCGACAGGCTCGCGACGGCGACCACCGGATCTGCCTCAGGCACGACGCCTCCTCCTGGTCTGTCTGGCCGTCCGGCGCAGCGCCAGCTCGTTCTCCATGAGCCGGCGAATGTCGTCCTCGCCCAGATCGAGCGTCTCCAGACGATCGACCGCCAGCCGGATGATGGGCTCCGCTTTCTTCATCACATCCGTGCGCGCCGAGACCGACGCACGGACGAAAACACCTGATCCGTGCCGCAGCTCGACGATCCCCTCGCTTTCCAGCTCCCGATAGGCCCGGACGACGGTATTGGGGTTGATGAGCAGGTCCTCGGCCATCTTCCGCACGCTCGGGAGCTGCTCGCCCGCCCGGATGACACCCGCTTCGATCGAGTGCTTGAGGTGCTCGACGAGCTGGAGATAGAGCGGCGTACCCGATGACGGGTTGAGGCGCAGCGTGGTCAACTGTGTGCTCTATTAATAGAGTATACAGTGCGGTGCAGGCTGACAAGGGCGAATCGGTGCGGGCATAATGTTGGAGGAACCTATCCCCCTTGTTTCCTTCACTGGAAGGGCTGACGGAGCCCGAACGACGAAAGACCCTGCTCGACGCCTTCGCGGCGCCCGGCCATGGCCGGGTCTACGTCCTCGGCTGCTTCGCCCGGCGCGTGACCTTCTACTCGCAACAAGTCCGGGCGCTGAATCTCGTCGATGCGCTTTGCAAGAGCGGCTATTTCGACGGACGGCGCGAGGTGGCGATCATCGGCGCCGGGATCTCGGGACTGACCGCCGCCGCCGGGCTCGCCGTCCGCGGCGTGCCGGTGCGGATCTTCGAGAAGATCAACAATCCGGCCACGCTCGAAGGCCGCATCCCGCTGCAGCAAGCCAGCACGCAGCGCGACATTCACCCGTACATCTATGACTGGCCTTTCGCCGAGGATGCCACCCGCCCCGACGCTGACCTCCCGCTCCTGCCATGGTCCGCCGGCAAGGCGAATGACGTCGTGCGCCAGATCGACGAGGCCTTCGCCAAGATCGTGGAAAGGACCAACGGTCGGATCCGCTTTCAACCCGAGCGGGCCGTCGATCTGTCCATCGAAGGCTCCGATCTCTCCGTCCGCCTGACCTGGCCGGGAAACGAAGGCGGGACGGAGTTCGCCGCCGCGATCATGGCCGTCGGCTTCGGAATCGAGAAGCGACCCGCCACCGGCTGGCCGAGCTACTGGCAGGACGACGCGATCGCGAGCTTCGAAACGGCGAACGGGCGCTGGCTGATCTCCGGATTCGGAGACGGTGCGCTCACGGATCTCATGCGTCTCTGCATTCCGCGGTTCGACCACAAGAAAGTGATCGAGCGCTTCGTGAAGGAGACCCCGCCGGGCGTCGGCGAGAGCCTGGCCCGCGCGGAACGGAATCAGGTTTCGGGGCCGGCGCTGGCGGCGCTTTTCCGGGAGCTGGCCCGGTCCTTCGATCTGAAGCTGGAGCTGCGCGCGGTCGACGTCTTTCTCAACTGCACCGAAGAACAGCTTTTCGGCTCCAACAGCTCGGTGCTGAACCGGCTCATCGCCGCCTACCTGCTCGAGCACAGCGAAGGCCGGGTGAAACTGCTCGCGGCGCCGGGCTACATCAAGACGCCTGTCGGCACCGTTTCGCCGATCGCCGTCGAGCGCGATCCGAAGAAGGATCCGGGACCGCCCTTCGAAGAGAGCCCGTTCGACGGCGTGGTGGTGCGGCACGGTCCTGCGCGCGCGCTGGAAGAGTCGTTTTCGGACCTGTACCTGGACTGCGCGGACCTCGAGGCCAAATGGAAAGAGTGGCCGCCGGCGGAGGACTGGACGCGCAAGGCGCAATGGCGCCCCGGCGACTTCGATCCCGACAACGCGGTGCCTCTCGTTCCGGACGTCGAGACCAGGATGCGTTGCCTGATCGTCCTGCCGTCCGACGACACGTCCATCGTCAGCAGCGTCCGCCACGCGCTGGTCCGCGCGAGCGCGGATGGGATGAATGTCGATCCGCAACCCATCGTCGTCAAAGTGGAGAAGGCCCTCTCCTCGCCGGAACGATACGAGCAGGCGGTCCGGGCGATCTGCCTCTGCCAGCTGGCGATTTTCGACCTCACCGGAAGCGCCCCCGGAACCGCCCTCCTCCTCGGCATCCGCGCAGCCGTGCGCCGCGGCGTGACCGTGACGGTCGTTCGTCAGGCGCTCACTCCCGAGCTGTGGAAAGATCTGCCGTTCAACATTCGGGAGGTCGGACTGCTCTCGACCGAGTCGTCGAAAGACTTCATCGAGGACCTCCGAAAAACGCTGGTTACCGGAAACCGTCTTCTCGAGAGCATCGGCGAGCACTATCACGACCTTCCGGCATTCGACGCCGTGCGGCGCCTCGGCAGCGACGCCGATCACTACCGGCCGATCCATCCCTCCGATCAGGTCCTCCTCCTGTCGTCGTACGACCCGGAATACGTTCGGCGCGAAGGAGATCAGATCGAGCAGTGCCTGATCACGGACTTCACCCGCCAGAAACTCCGCGTGCCTCAGGTCATGCGCATCGTCGAGGCGCTGTCGCCTCAGCTGGCGAGCGACAAGCTCTACGGCGCCATTCGAAGAACGAGAATGTGCGTCGCGGACTGGACGCGCTGGCGCTTCAACGTTTTCTTCGAGCTCGGCGTCCGGATGGCCGTGAGCGACGACGAGCCGATCCAGGTCATGAGCTCTCAGCAGCAAGCGCAAACGGACCAGGAGAAGGCTTTGCTGGAACTGTTCGCGCCGTTCCGGTACGACCTCGAGGACGACATCGCCCTGATGGACCATTTCTCTGTCTGCCGGGAGCTTCTGGAACAGTCGCGCGGCCCGGGACGGGCACGCAAGGCATGGCCGGGGCGCAAAGAGCAAGCCGCCGGTGAGCTCCGCAAGATCGCCGAAGGACACACGCACGAGGTGGTCCGGCAGACGTTCCGCCGCGATTCCGAACCGTGGGGAACTCCGGTGTGGCGACGATTGACCGCTTTCGCTTCCGAGCTTCTCGGCCCCGGCCGGCGCAGCCCGGAGTCGCCCATGTTGTTTGCGGACGTCGACGCGAGCGCTCTCCGGCAAGCCGGTGTCGAAAACCTGATCGCGGCGTGGCTCTTCCTCGAGCAGCGCGCTCGCGACGGGATGAGCGAACTGGCGGTGGAGGCGAAGACGGTCGCCAACAGTCTTTATGAGGTTCTGGAAGATTTTGCGCTCGTCGATCGGCCAGAATACAAAGGCATCGCCGAACGTCTCGAGGAGGCGCTCGGGATGCGCAAACACGATCGAGGGAAACCATGAGCGACGTGATCGCCACCGCAGAACGGCTGAAGCGCGAGGCCCAGCGCGCGCGCAAGTCCGAGGACATCGATGGCGCTCTCCGTCTCGCGGAGGAAGCGATCGGGGCACTCGAGCGCGAATATGCGGGACTCGGCGACGAGGCCCGGTCGGGCACCTATGGCGTGCAGGTCGCCGCGGCCATCGCCGATGCGTACGGAACGAAAGGCGGCATTCTCCGAACGGCCGGCCGCTATCGCGAGTCCGCGGCTGCGTACGATGCCGGGTACGAGCACGAGCACCGCGTGCAGCACACGTTTCCGAGCAGCTACAACAGCGTCCAGCGGCTCGTGGCGCGCATCCTCGACCATCCCGAACGACTCGCCGAAGATCGCTGGCGCGATGACGTCGTCTCGTATCCGGAAACGTTCGAAGAGGCGGAGGGCGAGCTGAAACAACAGCTCGCCGGATCCAGGATCAATGACCCGTGGGCGATGGCCGACCGCGGGCTGCTGCTGCTGCTGCTCGGAGGCGATCCGGCCAGCGAACGGACGGCGTGGCGCGAGATCCAGCGCGTGAAGCCGCCGGCTTACGTGTTTTCGTCGACTCTCCCCGCGATCCGCGACATCCAGACGAAGCTCGACACGGTGCCGGAGACCGTTCGCGATGCGCCGCGGCTGGCCGATCTCCACTCACGCATCGCCTGGGTCCTCTCGTTCCTGGAGAAGGCGTCGAAGACAGCATAGGATCGCCGGCTCAAGCCTGGACCGAGCGGGCCAGCTCACGGAGCAGGGCCGCGCCGTCGCCGCGCCACGCGCTGCCGTGCATGCACGCCAGCGTCTGCGGCTCGAACGCGGCCAGTTTCGCGAAGAGGGGGCCGGCGTTCTTCGAGTGCGCGTAGTAGTCCATCTCGCTGCGGAACGCCTCGCTGGGACCGAGGATGTCGGTGCTCGTGAGAGCGGCCTCGCCGCGGCCGGGCTGGGTGAAGAGATCCCCGCAGAAGAGCGTCCGCGTCGACTCGTCCGCCAGATAGCCGGTCTCCCAGCCGTGCGGCAGGTGGGGCGTGTCGAACCAGCGGAGCGTGCGCCTGCCCGTCACGAGCGTCTCGCCGTCGGCGAGGCCGCGGGGCTCGCGGTCGGCGACGTCGGCCACGGAGACCAGGGCGGCGGTGGTGCTGCACAGAGGCTGTGCCGACGGGGCGACGGCCAGCCACTCATTCAGGGAGCCGCACTCGTCGGCCTCGAAATGCGAGAACGCGATCCAGCGCAGGCGCTCCGGCGGCAGCACGTGCCCGACCGCCTCCCTCACCAGCGGGAACATGCGGCGCGGCCCGGTGTGGAAGAGGAGCGGCTCGTCGTCGAGGACGAGGTACTGGTTGAAGGAGAAGGCGGTGCCCGGAAGATCCAGCGGCGTGTTGATCCGGTAGATGCCGTCGGCGATCTCCTGGATGTTGGTACCGGTTTGTGCGTTCGTGATCATGGCTCCCTCCGTTCGGTGAACATCAATGTTCAACGAATATCGGTCCCGGCCTTCCGGCTGTCAAGTGAACACGCGTGTTTAGCGAAATGTTAAGATTGCCGGGCATGAGACACGCCAGGACGTACACGAAAGTGCGCCGGGCCGCGGCCGAGGAGGCGACGCGGGAACGGATCGTCTCGGCGATGGTGGCCCTGCACGAGGAGATCGGCCCGGCCCGGACTACCGTCAGCGCCATCGCCGAGCGCGCCGGCGTGGAGCGGCTGACGGTCTACCGCCACTTCCCGGACGAGCCGTCCATGCTCCAGGCCTGCTCGGCCCACTGGAACGCGCTGCACCCGCCGCCGGCGATCTGTCCCCCGACGGGCGACCCGCTCGCGGACGCTCGCCGCACCATCCTGCGGTTTTACGAGTGGTACCGCACGAATAAGGCCATGCTCACCCAGATCAATACGGATGCGCGGCAGATGCCGATGGTCGCAGCGCTCATCGCGCCGTTCGACGACCATCTCGACCAGGTGGCCGCGGAGCTCGACGGCAGGTGGCCGAGGCGGAGCGGGCGGCGCGCGCAGACGATCCGCCATGCCCTGGAGCTCTCGACCTGGCGCTCGCTCGAGCGCATCACCGGCAACGATCGCCGCGCCGCGGCGCTCGCGGTGGGGTGGCTACTCGTACCGCAACGCCTCCACGGGATCGACTCTCGTCGCCCTTAGCGCAGGGACGCAAGACGCGACCAAGGCCACGAAGGCTAGCAGCATGGCCACGCTGGCAAACGTCAGCGAGTCGATCGCGCTGACTCCGAACAGCAGTTCCGTTCCGAACACGGAGCTCGCCAGGACCCGGGTGAGGGCGAGGCTGAGGAGAAGCCCGACGGCTAGCCCCCAGCTCACGAGCGCCATTCCGCCTCCCACGACCAACTGCAGCACGGCGCGCCTCGAGGCGCCGAGGGCGACGCGGATGCCGATTTCGCGGGTCCGCTGCACGACGGTATAGGCCACGAGTCCGTAAATGCCGATCGTGGCGAGCAGCAGTGCCGCCACGCCGCACGCTGCGAAGACGAAGCCCAGGAGCCGGAAGGGATAGGCGCCGCCCTGGAAGTAGTCGGCGATGGTCTGGACGTCGCTGACCGGCATGTTCGGATCGAGCTCGCGAATGGCGCGCCGCACGGCAGCGATGTGACCGGCCGGCTCACCCTTCACGTTGACCAGCAGCGACATGCGCGTCTCGTGCGACTGGAGGACGGGCATCCAGAAAAACGGTCGGGCCTCTCTCTGCAGCGACTGCCACCGGTCGTCGCGCACCACACCGACGATCGCGCAGGTCTGCAGATGCTTTCCCAGCGCCGTGCCGTAGCGCCGGCAGAACGCCTCGTTCACGACCGCCACGCACGGCGCTCCGTCCCGATCGCGCTCGTCGAAATCGCGACCCTGCACGATCGGCACGCCCATGTTGGTGAAGTAGCGAGGGCCGACGATGCTGGCGTCGATCTCCAGGCTCTCCGAGGGAGACGCGCGGTAGCCCTCGATCTCGATGCTTCGCCGCGAGCGGCTCAGGAAGCCGCCCGGCATCCCCTCGACCAGCGTGACCGCCTGCACGCCCGGCAGCGACGCGATGCGCTCCGACAGCCGCCGATAAAAATCCTGGCTCTCGCGGCGGCCGTAGCGGTCCTCGAGACTGAGAGGCGCCACGACGACGTTCTCCGAAGGGAACCCCAGCCGCGTCGGCCTCACCTTGTCGAGACTCCGCAGCACGAGGCCGGCTCCGATGAGCAGCAGGAGCGAGAACCCGACCTGGATCACGATCAGCGCCGCGCGAATCCGCGACCTGCGATAGCCGCCGGCGAGGGAGTCATCCTTCAACACCGCGGATACCTCCGTCCGCGAGCCATGCACGGCGGGCACGAGGCCGAACAGCACGCCCGTGACGGTCGAGAAGCCGACCGCATACAAAAGGACGCGCCAGTCCAGGCGCAGGTCGAGCGCCAGGCGAATGCCTTCCGGGAAGGCGGGCATGAACGCCAGCAGCAGGTCGAGCAGCCAGACGCCGAGGGCTACGCCGATGGCGCCGGCGATGGTCGAGAGCAGGACGCTTTCCGCGAGTAACTGGCGAATGATCCGTCCTCGGCCGGCGCCGAGCGACAACCGCACGGCGATCTCTTTCCGGCGCACGACGGCCCGGGCCAAGAGCATGCTCGCCAGGTTCATGCACGCGATCAGCAGCACCAGATTGACGACGACGAAGAGCAGCGCCGCGACGGCATAGGCGGCCGTGCGCATGCTCGGATGAACGCGAGCATCACGCTCCGGCAGCACCGAGACGAACAATTCTCGAATCGACCCCGACTCCTGTCTCGACCGCCACTCCTCGGCGTGCGCCGCCTGCATCTGCCGGCTGAGAAACTCGAAACGCGCCTTGGCTTCTTCGATCGTGACGCCCGGCGCGAGGCGGCCCACGAGAGTCAGCCACCGGCTGTTGCGCAGCGTCACCTTATGCAGTCCCTTCGTGGGCTCCACGAGGGGCAGGGTCATCGTCGGGATCCACACTTCGCTCGCCAGCCCGGCGGTCATTCCTCGGTATTCGGGCGGAGCGATCCCGACGACGGTGAGCTTCTGGTTGTCGATCGTCACCGCCTTCCCGACCAGATTCGGATCGGAGTGGAACCGCCGCTGCCACAGCCCGTGGCTCAGCACGGCCACCGCGCTCGCTCCCGGCGCGCGGTCGTCCGCGTCGACGAACATGCGGCCCTGGTACGGACGCACGCCCAGGACGTCGAAGTAATTGCTGGAAACGACCTCGCCCCAGACCTGTTCCACCTCGTTCGCGTCGCCCAGCCGGAACTGCTGGATGCCGTAGGCCGCCAGGCCGGTGAATACGTCCGTGCTGCGGTCGCGGAGCTCGACATAGCTCGGATAGGAGCAGGTCTCGTAAGGATGGTCGCGGTCGCCGGTGTAGAGCACGACCAGGCGCTCGGGATCCGCGACCGGCCGCGGACTGAGGAGCATGGAATTGACGATGCTGAAGATCGCGCTGTTCGCGCCGATGCCGAACGCGAGCGACAGGATGGCGATCGTGGCGAAGACCCGGTCGCGCCGCAGCAGGCGCCATCCATGCCCGAGGTCCTGGATGACGTCCTCGAGCCAGCGCCCGCGGGCATCCCGGCAGGCCTCTGCGACCGATTCCACGCTGCCGAACCGGACTCGCGCCACGCGCCGCGCCTCCTCGGGCGAGAGCCCCTGTCTCACGAGCTCCTCCGCGGCTTCTTCCAGGTGGGCCTGGATCTCCTCGCGGAGATCTTCGTCCTGCCGGCGTGCGCGCAATCGCATCACGGTCAGTCCTCCTGAATCCGGAAGAACAGCGCAACGATCCCGGTCGTGCGCTTCCACTCCTCCTCGACGACTCGCAAATGCTTCCGCCCAGCCCGGGTCAATTCATAGACTTTGACGCGCCGCCCGGTATCCGACTGCCCCCACTCCGACCGGATCCAGCCGGCCTGCTCCAGGTTGACCAGGGCCGGATAGAGCGTGCCCTGGTTCATGGCCAGCTGATCGCCGCTGATCTGCTCGATCCGCCGGGCCAGCCGGTAGCCGTGCAGCGGGCCGAGCGCCTCCAGGGTCTTGAGAATCATCAGCGCCAGACTGCCGTAGTGGACGTCGTGCTTGTCGTTGCCCATCAGTTGGCAGTCTACTGATGTATGTGTTGGTCGTCAACATGTGTTGGGTAGCGGGACTGGGTATAGTGACGGTCATGAAATTCGCCCTCGCGCTCCTCTGCATCGCCGGTCTGGCCCTGTCCGCCGAAGAGCACGCATTCGATCCCGAGCTGGCGAAGAAGCTCGGCGCCGACGAGCGCGGCATGAGGATGTACGTCCTGTGCATTCTCAAGACCGGGCCTAAGGATGCCGAGATCAAGGGAGACGAGCGCAAGGAGATCTTCGCCGGTCACTTCGCGAACATCGGCCGGCTCGCCGATGAAGGCAAGCTCGCCGTCGCCGGCCCCTTCGGAAAGAACGACAAGGCCTACCGCGGTCTCTACATTTTCAACGTCGCCACGATCGAAGAGGCCGAGAAGCTGGTCATGCTCGATCCGGCGGTCAAAGCCGGAGTGTTCGTCCCGGATCTCACGCTCTGGTACGGCTCCGCCGCGATGATGGTGGTCAACGACACGCACAAGAAGATCGAGAAGCCGAAGAGCTAGGGCGCCCACCGCCCATCCCCCGAATCACTCCACTCGTCACAAATCCCTGCCTGCTCACGCGCGCGAAACCTAGAGTGCCGCGCGAAAGGATTGCAGTGATGAAGATGATTCGAGTGATGGTGATGGTTCTCGCGGCGTTGCCGTGTTTCGCGAGCCCGGAGGCGATCAACAAGGCGGTCGCGAAGCGCGTGTACGAAGAGGGATTGAGCCGCGGCGTTTTCGAAGTCCCGTACACCGACGACTTCGTCGGACACGGCGGGGCGATGACGTTCACGCACGAGGACGGGTTGAAAGAGGCGAAGGGATGGCGCTCGGCGTTTCCCGACCTGAACGTGAGCGTCGACCTGATCGTCGCCGAGGGCGACTTCGTGGCCGTGCGCTGGACCGCGCGGGGGACGAATACCGGAGCCGGCAACGGCATCCCGGCCACGGGAAAGAAGGTGCAGGTGAGCGGCACGACGATCTTCCGCTTCGCCGGCGGGAAGATCGCCGAGGAGTGGACGTCGGGAGACGCCCTCGGCCTCTTGAAGCAACTCGGCCTGCGGTAAGGTACGTGCGTGAGACGCGCGGCGATCATCCTTGCCGGCTGGACGCTCTGCGGCGCGCTGCTCGCGGCGCAGGCGTACTTTTCGAGCGCCATGCGCGGCGAGCCGATTCCCTGGACGCGCCCTCTGGCGATCTGGCTGGCCTGGGCGTACGCCTGGGCCCTGCTCACGCCCGCGATTCTGCGTCTGACCGCGCGCTACCCGTTCCGGCGGCGGCAGGTCCTGCGCGCGCTGCTCGTGCACGGCGGTGCGAGCGTGGTCGCAGTCGTGCTCAACCTCGCGCTGTTCGCGCTCGTCGCGCCGCTCGTCGGCGCGACGAGCTACGCCGGATCGTGGAGCGCCACCTTCTCCCGGCTCCTCGGCACGACGTTCCTGCTCGATCTTCCGGCGTACTGGATTCTCGTCGCCGTGGCCGAGACGGTGCGTCTCTCCAGACTGGAGGCCCAGCTCGCGGAGGCGCGCCTCGTGGCGCTGAGGGCCCAACTGCAGCCGCACTTTCTCTTCAACGCCCTGAACACGGTCTCGGTGCTGATGCGGGAGGACCTCGACGCTGCCGACGACGTGCTGGTGCGGCTCAGCGCCCTGCTGCGCAAGTCGCTCGACAGCTCCGCGGCGCACGAGGTTCCGCTGCGCGAGGAGATCGCCCTGCTCGAGACGTACCTCGAGATCGAGCGGGCGCGATTCGCCGACCGGCTCACCTATCACGTCGACGTCGCGCCGGACGCGCTGGACGCGCGCGTGCCGCCGCTCATTCTCCAGCCGCTGGTCGAGAACGCGATCCGTCACGGCATCGCCCGGCGCGTGTCCGCGGGACGGATCGAGATCGCGGCCGCCCGGCGCAACGGAGGGCTGCACATGAGCGTGCGTGACGACGGGCCGGGCCTGGCCCCCGACGCGCGGGACGGCGTGGGTCTCTCCAACACCCGCGCGCGACTGCAGCAGCTCTACGGCGCGAGCCACTCGTTCGAGATCAAGAGTGCGGAGGGCGGCGGCGCCGTGGTCTCGCTGGTGATCCCCGCATGATTCGCGCGCTCATCGTCGACGACGAGCCGGCCGCACGCCGCGGCATCCGCCACCGGCTGCGCGGCGAGGCGGACCTCGAGGTGATCGGCGAGTGCGGCGACGGCGCGTCGGCCATCGAGACCATCGCCGAGCTCGCGCCCGATCTCGTCTTCCTCGACATCCAGATGCCCGAGCTCGACGGCTTCGACGTCGTCGATGCCGTCGGCGTCGCGCGCATGCCGGCGGTGATCTTCGTGACCGCCTACGACCAGCACGCCCTGCGCGCGTTCGACATCCACGCCGTCGACTACGTGCTCAAGCCCATCGACCGCGAGCGGTTCCGCACCGCGCTCGCCCGCGCGCGCCAGCGGCTCTCACAGAAGACCACCGAGCTCGGCGATCGCATCGCCGCCGCGCTGCAGGACCTCGGCCGCACCATGCGTCCCTATTCGAAACGCCTGGCCATCAAGGCGGACGGCCGGGTGACGCTCGTCGACGTCGGCGAGGTCGATCGCCTCGAGGCCGCCGGGAACTACGTCGAAGTCCACGTCGGCCCGCGCCATCACCTCCTCCGCGAGACCATGGCCAACCTCGAGGCCCGCCTCGACCCCGAGCACTTCGTCCGCGTCTCCCGCTCGTCGATCGTGAACGCCGGCCGCGTGCGCGAGCTCCAGCCGATGTTCAACGGCGACTTCGTGGTCGTGCTGCGCGACGGCACGAAGGTCACCGGGAGCCGGCGCTATCGCGAGGGGTTCGATGCGTTGACGCGCTGATCCCCCTCATGACGGGTACGCCAACTCCACCCGATTCCGCCCGCCCTCCTTCGCCCGGTACAGCAGCGCGTCCGCGGCGGCAAAGGCGGCGTTCGGGTCGTATTCGCTGCGCACCCAGACGCCCAGGCTGATCGTCACCCGGAGGCCCGCCGCGACGGACGAGAAATCGAGCTGTTCGACAGTCGCGCGGAGGCGTTCGGCGATGTCCGCGGCCTGCTCCGCGGTCGTCCCGGGAGCGAGGAGGACGAGGAACTCCTCGCCGCCGATGCGGCCGATCCGATCGTTCGGCCGCAGGACGAGCCGGCAGGCGCGGGCGACACCCTGAAGCACGGTATCGCCGGCTCCGTGGCCGTAGGTGTCGTTGATCCTTTTGAAACGATCGATGTCGAACATGATCAGCGCCGCCGGGCGGCCGGTGCGCTTCGCCTCGGCGAACGCGACCTCCACCGAGGCCACGATGTGGCGGCGGTTGGCGAGGCGGGTGAGCTCGTCGGTCATGGCCATGGCCCGCATGCGGCGCGCGTTCACGGCCTGGCGCCAGAAGAGCAGACCGAGAGTCACGGCGAGCAGGGCCGTCAGCACGATGGCGACGAACTGCAGCTTCTGGCTGCGCTGGGATTCCCGCAGCGCCGTCGCGCGGAGCTGGTTCTCGCGGGCCAGGGCGCGGTTCTCCTGCTCCTTCTTCTCCGCGTCGAACTCGACCCGCAGCCGGGCGGACAGCTCCTCGCGGCGGACGCCGGCCAGCTCCTGCTGCAGCGCGGCGTGGCGCGAGCGGAATTCGTAGGCCTTGCGCCAGTCGCCGAGCTGCGCGTACACCAGCGCCGTCTCCTCGGAGTTCTTCTCGAGGTAGCGGACGTTCTTTTCCTCCTCGTAGTACCGCCGCGCGGCGTCGAGGTCGGCGAGCGCCTGCTGGGCGCTGCCGAGCCGTCGATAGGCGCTGCCGCGGAACTGCCTCGCCCAGGCCACGAACCCGGGGTCGTTCTGGCGCTGGTAGTACGACACGGCGTCGTCGAAGTAGGGCAGCGCCGCCTGGGCGCGGCCCTGTTTCATGAGCGAGGAGCCGAGGGCGAGCTTCGTGTAGGCGATGTCGCCCGGCCGCTGCAGCTTTTCGAACTCCGCCAGGGCCCGGCGGTAGTACGGCTCCGCCTCGCCCGGATCCCCTTTCGCCTCGAACGTGCTGCCGATGTTGTAGAGCGTGTCCGCGACGTCGTTCGGCTGGCCGTGTTTCTCGTACTCGGGGAGAATCTGGCGGTAGTACTCGATGGCCCGGTCGTACTGCCCGACGTTGACGTCGGCGTAGACGTTGGCCATGAGGGCGAGCGCGTCGAGCGAGGCCTTGCGGTCGCCGATTCGCGTGCTGATCCGGTATGCGGTCTGGATGTTCGTGAGCGCGGCCGCCATCGCCCCGCGGTCGTATTGCAGCCAGCCGAGATGCCGGCGCGCCTCCGCCTCCAACGCCGC
The DNA here is from genome assembly GCA_044866315.1 of Thermoanaerobaculia bacterium. GTDB lineage: Bacteria > Acidobacteriota > Thermoanaerobaculia > Gp7-AA8 > Gp7-AA8 > QHVT01. The sequence goes on from JBIOTX010000349.1 coordinate 22,282, forward strand.
ATTCCCGGCCTTGGCCGCCAGCGTGGCCGCGGTCTCCAGGTCGGCCTCGGCCTCGCGGGTTTTCCCGTCCGCCTGCAAGGCGACGGCGCGACAGGCCAACAGCTTCGCCCGAATGACGGGGCTCCCGGCGCGGCCGGCATGCCGCAGGCCGGCCTCGACGGCGCGATAGGCCTGCGGCGGCGCGTCCGCCCACTTGCATTCGAGCACTTCCGCCTGGCCGCTCAGCAGCGGATCGGGCGCCGAGGCCAGCGCCCGCTCGACCTCGTCGAGCAGCTGCCGCGCCTTCCCCTTGTCCGTGGCCCGAATCTTCTCCGCCTCGGCGAGCTTCGCGGCGAGATCAATAGAATCCGCGTGCGCAACCGCCGCCAGCGCCAGGACGGCAAAGATTCGTGCGAATCGCATCCGCCCGGCAGTGTCTCAAAAAAAATTGTCCGGCGTGTCGATTTCGCGGAGCGTCGTTCGACGCATCAGGTAAGAACGCAAAAAAAGGAGAACGAAACAATGCGAGTCATGGTCATCGTCAAGGCGGATCAGGACACCGAGGCCGGGGTCATGCCGAGCGAGCAGATGCTGGCGGAGATGGGGCAGTTCAACGAAGAGCTGGTCAAGGCCGGCGTCATGCTGGCCGGCGAGGGATTGCATCCGAGCTCGAAGGGCAAGCGCATCCAGTTCTCGGGGACCAAGCGCACGGTCATCGACGGGCCGTTCAGCGAGACCAAGGAGCTGATCGCCGGCTTCTGGCTCTGGCAGGTCAAGTCCATGGACGAGGCCGTCGAGTGGGCCCGGCGCTGCCCGAATCCCACGGGCACCGAAGGACAGCTCGAGCTCCGGCCGGTCTTCGAGGCCGAGGATTTCGGCGAGAGCTTCACCCCCGAGCTGCGGGAGCAGGAAGAGCGCGTGCGCGCCGAAGCCGAAAAGCTTGCGCGCAAGAACTCCTGATGGTGTGATCGGCAGCCGTGACGGCTGCCGAGATCCATCACGTTTTGGACGGAGTCTGGCGGATCGAGTCCGCCAGACTCATCGCCGGGCTGACCCGCCTGGTGCGCGACGTGGGGCTGGCCGAGGAGCTGGCCCACGACGCGCTGGTGGCCGCCCTCGAGCAGTGGCCCGAGGCCGGCGTGCCGGACAACCCGGGAGCGTGGCTCATGGGCACGGCCAAACATCGGGCCATCGACCACCTGCGCCGCAGGACGCTGCTGGAACGAAAGCACGTGGAGCTCGGCCGGGACCTGGAGGAGCAACAGCAGCAGACCGCGGCCGAGATCGAGGCCGCCCTCGATGACACCATCGGCGACGACCTCTTGCGCCTGATCTTCATCGCCTGCCATCCTGTCCTGTCGCGCGAGGCCCGCGTCGCCCTCACCCTCCGCCTCCTCGGCGGCCTGACCACGGAGGAGATCGCACGCGCGTTTTTCACTCCGGAGCCGACCATCGCCCAGCGCATCGTGCGGGCCAAGCGCACGCTCTCGGATGCGGGCGTTCCGTTCGAAGTCCCGCGCGGCCCGGAGCTGGCGGCGCGCCTCTCTTCCGTGCTGGAGGTGATCTATCTCATCTTCAACGAGGGCTACGCGGCCACGGCCGGCGACGACTGGATGCGCCCCGCGCTGTGCGAGGAAGCGCTGCGGCTCGGCCGCATCCTGGCCGGGCTGCTGCCGGACGAGGCGGAGGTGCACGGCCTCGTGGCGCTGATGGAGCTGCAGGCGTCGCGCGCGCGGGCGCGGGTCGGCGCCGGGGGAGAGCCGATCGTGCTGCTCGAGCAGAACCGGGCGCAGTGGGATCAGCTGCTCATCCGCCGCGGCCTGACAGCACTGCAGCGCGCCGAGTCCCTCGGCGGCGGCCGCGGCTTCTATGTCCTGCAGGCGGCCATCGCCGCCTGTCATGCCCGGGCCCGCACGGCCGGGGAGACCGACTGGCCACGGATCGTGGCGCTCTACGACGAGCTGGTCGAGGTCGCGCCGTCGCCGGTGATCGCGCTGAATCGCGCCGTGGCGGTGTCGATGGCGGAAGGCCCGGCGGCCGCGTTGCCGCTGGTCGATGCGTTGCGCGCCGATCCGGCCCTGGAGAGCTATCCCCTCCTGCCGAGCGCGCGCGGCGATCTGCTCGAAAAGCTGGGGCGCTTCGACGAGGCGGGCGCCGAGTTCGAGCGCGCGGCGGCGCTCACCGAGAACAAGCGCGTGCGCACGCTGCTGCTCGAGCGCGGAGCTCATTGCCGTGCGAGGCGCTAGGCTGCGGTTCCTGGCCCTGGTGCTCCTGTGGGGCACGCTCGCCGCCGCCTCGCAGCCCGTGCAGTGGTCGGAGCGACAGCTCGCCTACCTGCGGACGCGCGGGCCGATCCGGATGTGCGTGGCCCCCGACTGGATGCCGGTCGAAGGCATCGACCGCGAGGGACGACATACCGGGATGGCGGCTGATTTCATCCAGCTCATGGCCCGGCGGGGAGGACTGACCATCGAGCTGGTGCCGGCGACGACGTGGGAGGAGTCGTTCGCCCGCGGGCAACGGCGCGAATGCGACATCTTCTCCTCGCTCATGGACTCGCCCTCGCGCCGCTCGTTCCTCCATTTCACGACGCCGTACCTGGAGATCCCGGGGGTGATCGCCACGTCCAACAAGGTTCCGTTCGTCGTCGGACTGGACCAGGTCATCGGCCAGCGCCTCGGTCACATGCGCGGCTTCGGCGGGGTCGAGCTCTTGCGCCTGCGCCATCCCGGCATCCAGCTGGTGGAGGTGGACAGCTACGAGGAAGGCCTGAGCAAGGTGCAGAGCGGGGAGCTGTTCGGCTTCATCGGCAACATGATGAGCATCGGCCACGCCCTGCAGGAGAACAAGATCTACGACGTCAAGATCGCCGGCCGGATCGGACACGACAACCTCATGAGCGTCGCCACGCGCAACGACGATCCGATGCTGCTGGAGATCTTTCAGAAGCTCGTCGACTCCATCGGGCCGCAGGACCGCCAGCAGATCCTGAACCGCTGGATCGCCGTGCGCTTCGAGCAGGGCTTCGACTACCGGTTGTTCTGGCGGGCGTTGGCGGTGCTCCTCGTCGTCGGCGCGGCCGTTCTGTATTGGGGAACGAAACTGCGGCGGCTGAACAACCAGCTGCGGGAGGCCAACCGGCGCCTGGCCGAGGTCAGCCGCCGCGACGCGCTGACCGGCTTGTACAACCGCATGCACTTCGACGAGGTCGTCGAGTCGGCGCTGCAACAGGCCGTGCGCGACCGCCTCACCATGACTCTCGCCGTCATCGATCTCGATCATTTCAAGGCCGTGAACGACTCGTACGGTCATCCCGTCGGCGACGCCTGCCTGCGCCACGTCGCGTCCGCCCTGGCCAAGGCGTTCCCCCGGGACACGGACACCACCATCCGCTACGGCGGGGAGGAGCTGATCGTGATCCGCATCGGCGGCACCACGGAGGAGGCGCTCCGGCAGCTGGAAGGCTTCCGCCGCGACATCGAAGAGGCGGCGCTGTCATCGGGCGGGCGGGAGGTCCGGCTGACGGTGAGCATCGGCGTGTGGTCCGCCGTCCCCGAGCCCGGCCAGGACGCCGTGGGGATGCTGCAGCAGGCCGACGCCGCGCTGTACGAAGCGAAGCGCGCCGGGAGAAATCAGCTGGTCGTGGCGCCGGTATGACCCCCCGAACGAGGCGGTCCGTCACCCCCCGTGCGAGGCTTGTCGCTTCATCGCCGTCATGCCTTGATGGCAGCCGTGATGAGGAGGGTTTGTATGCGATCGATCGGCACCATTTTCTCCCGGCGTCTTCTGATCCATCTGCTGGCTCTCGGCCTCATGCTGGGCGCCCTCGCGCTCGCGCCTGCAGCCGGCGCCAGCGGGCCATGTATGAACGCCGGATGCGACACGGGTTGCGTGAACTGGGATCAGTACGGATGCGCCGTGACGCAGACGTGCTGTGTGTGCACCTGCGGCGCGTATGCCTGTACGACCAGGACCCGCGAGGAGTGGAACAGAACGGCGTAGGGGCGAGGGGAAACACGGCAGGGCCGGATGGGCCCGTTGGTGCTAACCGTCTCCAGGCCGCACCGTAGACAACAGCGTTGCGATACGCACCGACCCGTTTTCCCGCCTCCGTCGTCCGCACTCGCGCCGTCGGGGACTTTCTGCTCACAGAGACGCGCTATGCCGGCGGGGCGGTCCTCGCCACCCACGCGCATGAATACGCCTGCCTGGTGATCGTGCTCGACGGCGTGTTCGACGAGCGGTACGACGCGAAGAGCCGCACCGTCGGTCCGGGGACGGTGATCGTGCGGCCGGAAGGGGAGCTGCACTCCGACGCTGTCGGCGATCGCGGCGGGCGTTGCCTCAACGTCGAGCTGGGACCGCAATGGCTGGAGGGCGTGCGCTCGGCCGTTCGCCTTCGCTCGGGTGCGTACGCGGGCGGAGCGTTCGCCATCAGCGGACGCCGGATGCATGCGGAGCTCGTCCGCGCCGACGACCTGACTCCGCTGATGATCGAGTCGCTGGTGATCGGACTCTTCGATGAAGCCTCGGCGGGAGACCGCCGGGAGAGTCGAGCCGCGCCGCGATGGCTGCTCAGCGCGAAAGCGCGGATCGATGACGACGCGACGGCGCCCCTTCGGCTGGCCGATCTGGCCGCGGATGCGGGCGTGCATCCGGTGCACCTGGCCACGACGTTCCGCCGCTGCTTCGGCAGCACGGTCGCCGGCTACGCGCGGCAGTTGCGCCTCGAGTGGGCGTGTCGCCGGCTGGCCGACTCGGACGCCACGCTCGCGGACGTCGCCGCCGCGGCCGGGTTCTCCGATCAGAGTCACTTCGGCCGCCGGTTCAAGGAGGCCATCGGCGTCACGCCGTCCGCCTATCGCGCCGCCATGCGCGACGCCTCACCTTAAGGACGTTCTATCGCCGGGCGGGAGCGGGATCCTACGTTGCCCGCATGAGACCTGCCGCGTTGCTCGCTCTCCTGTGGACCTCGCTCGTCGCCGCTGCGCTTCCGCGCGAGCCTGCCGTCAGCCGCACCGAGGTCGCATTCGTCGAAGCCGGGCAGGTGTGGGTGGTGCCGCGCGGCGGCGGCGCGGCGCGCCCCGTCACCAACACGCCGGGACGGAAGTTCACCCCGCGCTTCAGTCCCGACGGCAAGGCCCTCGCCTTCAGCAGCGGCGAGGCCCAAGGCGAGTTGAATCTGCACACCGTTGCCGTGTCCGGCGGCGCACCGACACGGATCACGTTCCTTCCGTCGCATCAGTCGCTCACCCAGTGGACTGGGAACGGGCAGCTGGTCTTTCACACGAACTCGCAGTCGTTCAGCCCGATCGAGATGCACCTCTTCACCGTGGACGCCTCCGGCGGACTGCCGCGGAAGCTCCCGCCGGCGTTCGGCTCGGAGGGCGCGATCGATGCGAGCGGTGAGTGGCTCGCCTACACGCCGCGCTGGTCCACCTCGCTGATCGGGAACTGGAAGCGCTATCGCGGTGGGGCGGCGCAGGATGTGTGGCTCTTCAACCTGCGGACGCGCGAGTCGCGCAGGGTCACGGACTGGGTGGGCACCGACCACCGGCCCATGTGGCACGGCACCACGCTCTACTACCTGTCCGACGCGGGCGCCGAAGAGCGGATGAACGTGTGGGCGTACGACACGCGCAGTGCGACGCGGCGGCAGATCACGCGCTTTCGCGACTACGACGTGCGGAACGCGTCGATCGGGCCCGACGCAATGGTCTTCGAGCTCGGGCCCGACGTTCATCTGCTCGATCTGCGCCGCGGGACATCCGCTCCCCTGCGGATCTCCTTGCCCCCGCAGCCGCTGGGGCGCGAGGTCGACGCCGGCCGGTTCATCACCTATCGCCAACTGGCGAACGGCGGCCGGCAGGTGCTCGTCGAGGCGCGCGGCGATCTCTGGCTGGCCGGTGCCGAGGCGCCGCGCAACCTCACCGCGACCAGCGGCGCGTTCGAGCGCGAGGCGTCGCTCTCTCCCGACGGACGCTCGGTCGCCTACTGGAGCGATGCCGGCGGCGAATATCAACTTTACATCCGTGACCTCAATGCCCAAACGGCACCCTTACCGCTGACACGCTTCACGAGCGGATTCCGCTTCCGCCCAGTGTGGAGCCCGGACTCGCGGCGACTGGCGTTCGCCGATGCGAGCGGCCCGATTTACGTGCTCGACGTCGCCACGGGCCGCCTCACCCAGGCGGACACGGAGCCGTGGGCGGAGGCGACGGAGCTGGCCTGGTCGGCCGACTCGGCCTGGCTGGCCTACACCCGCACCGGCGCGAACCGGCTGACGTCGATCTGGCGCTACGACGCCACCGGCGCGCGGCAACAGCTCACCGCCGGCGCCTTCAACTCCGGCACCCCGGTGTTCGACCCGAAGGGCGAGCGGCTCTTCTTCATCAGCTACCGCAACTTCGGCAACCCCGGCGTCGACTGGATCCAGCAGCGGATCACCCATCGGGCCACGGGCGTGGTCATGGCCGTGCCGCTGCGCGGCGCGCAATTCGACGCCGCCTGGTTCGAGCGCCAGGCCGTCCGCCTCGGCGTCACACCCGGCTCCATCAACGCCCTCGCCGCCACGCACGACGGGAACGCCATCTACAGCCACACCGACCTCGCCGGGAAAGCGTCCGTGCGGGTGTTCGACGTCCGTGGCGGGAAAGAGGAAGTGGTCGTCGCCGACGATGGAGACCTCGTCGTCTCGCCGGATGGGCGACACCTGCTGACGAAGGCCACGATCGTCCGCGCGATCGGCGGCGCCGAGGAGTCGGCCGTCGTCATGAAGCCGATGTCGGCGACCATCGACCTGCGCGCGGAGTGGCGGCAGATCTTCGACGACGTCCTGCGCTACTACCGCAACTTCTTCTTTGCGCCCAAGGTGGGGAACGTCGACTGGAACGCGGTACGCGCGCGGTACGCGCCGATGCTGGCGCGCTGCCTGACCCGCGAGGAGGTGAACATCGTCCTCGGCGAAGTGATCGGCGAGTCGAGCACCGGCCACGCCTACGTGGGCGCGCGCGGCGACGTGTTCTCCCCGCCGCCGGGCACGGTGGCCATGCTCGGCGCCGACTTCGCCTTCGAGAACGGCGCGTTCCGCATCACCCGCATCCTCGAGGGCGCGCCGTGGGACGACACGAGTCGCTCACCGCTCGCCGCAGCCCGTGCGGGCGAGTACCTCCTCGCGGCGAGCGGCAAGCCGCTCGACCCCGGCCAGGACCCGCGCGCCGCGCTCGTGGGGATGGCCGGCAAGGAGACGACGCTGACGGTCGGGCCGCACCCGGTCCTCGATGCCGAGGCCCGGCAGATCGTGGTGACGCCGATCTCCAGCGAGGGCGACCTCCGGCGCCGGCACTGGATCGACGAGAACCGCCGCCGGGTCGGCGAGGCCAGCGGGGGGCGCATCGGGTACGTGCACATCCCCGACTTTACGACCAACGGCTTCGGCGATCTGGCCCGGCAGTTCTACGGCCAGATCGACCGCAGTGCGCTGATCCTCGACGCCCGATGGAGCACGGGAGGGTGGACGGGCGCCGTCGTCGCCGAGCTCCTCGACCGGACGTTTTTCAACTCCGCCGCCGGCCGCTACACGGACCAGAACTGGCCCGTCCCCCGCTGGGGCGCCCAGTTCGGACCGAAAGCCTTGCTGGTCAGCCACATGACCGTCTCGGCGGGCGAGAACTTCGCCGCGTACTTTCGCAAGCTCGGCCTCGGCCCGATCATCGGCTCCCGGACCTGGGGCGGCCTGACCGGCCTCAACACCGTCCCCGCGCTCATCGACGGCGGGTCCGTGAACGTGCCCAACGCCCCGTTCTTCGACGACAGCGGCTGGATGATCGAGGGACACGGGCTCGAGCCCGACGTCGTCGTCGAACAGGGTGCCGAGGGAGACGCGCAGCTGGACGCGGCGGTCAAGGCGATGCTCGAGGCGCTCGAGGCGAAACCACCTCGCAGCGTGGCGAGACCGCGGTGAACACGCCGATGTGCGGGTGCACATCCTAGGAGAACCGCGCCACCACCCGCCCTCCCGCATCGAGTAACTCCAGGTGTCCGTTGGAGATGCGGTATCTGCGCGCCTGTCCGAGGGCGCCGAGGTACGCGGCCTCGAGGGCGTTGCCCTGGGGTTCCAGGCAGGCGCGCTTGGTGGAGACCACCGGGCCCAGGGTCAGATGGTCGCCGTCGAGGGTGTAGGAGGCGCCGGCGCTGTTGCAGCTGGTGGTGCCGCCGAGGTGGCCGTCGTCGCCGAAGCGGATCGTCGGCGTGGCCACGCCGGTGGGCATGGTGTCGAAGCCCTGGACCCAGACGAGCTTCCACTCCCGCTCGCGGAGCTGTTGTTCGTTCGCCACGGGCGTGGCGCAGCCGAGGGCCAGGGCCAGGATGAGCAGGAGCGGTCTCATGATTTACCTCCTCGTCGGTTGCCGGGATTCTGATGCATTTCGGGCGATAAAATCCCGCCCCATGTCCGGCCCCACGTTCCTTGCCCTCAGCAAATTCAAAGTCCGCAACGGCCTCGAGGCCGACGTGCGAGACGCGTTCCTGCGCCGGCCGCATCTGGTCGACACAGCCGAGGGATTCGTCCGCATGGACGTGGTCTCGCCGAGCGCCGACGCCGCGGAGTTCTGGCTGCTGACGTACTGGCAGGACGAGGACAGTTTCCGCCGCTGGCACCACAGCCATCTCTATCGCGAGTCGCACGCCGGCATCCCCCAGGGGCTGAAGCTGGTGCCGGAGGCGACCGAGCTGCTCACGTTCCGGTACATCACCGATTGAGATCCTCCATGGCATCGACCCACGAGCGAGCGGCGACGAGTCTGGCCGGGCGGCGGCAGGAGCTGGCCGTGCGCATCGCGGAGAAGCACCTGCAGCTGCAGCCGGAGTTTCTCCAGCGCTTCGGCGAGATCGGCCGCAAACGCTGTCTCGAGGACGCCGACTTCCACCTCCAGTATCTCGGTCACGCCCTGCGCTTTGCCACGCCGTCGCTCTTCACCGCCTACGCGCAGTGGGCGCGGCAGCTCCTGGAAAAGCGCGGGATTCCATGGCGCGACTTGCAGACGAACCTCGAGCTGTTGCGCGACGAGCTGGCCCGCGAGCTGGAGCCGGAGGAGGCCAGGGTCGCCGAGGAGTACATCGGCGCGGCGCTGCAGACCGAGTCCGCCGACGTGCAGTCGTACCTCGGCGCGACGCCGCGGCAGCCGCTGGCGCGCACGTACCTGACCGCGCTGCTCCGGGCCGAGCGGCGCACGGCGGTAGAGGTCATCGAGACGGCGTTCCGCGACGGCGCGACGGTCCGCGACCTCTACCTGGATGTGTTCCAGCCCGTGCAGCGCGAGATTGGCCGGCTCTGGCAGAACAACGAGATCAGCGTGGCCGAGGAGCACTACTGCACGGCCGCGACGCAGGCCATGATGGCCCGGTTCTATCCCCAGATCCTGGCCACGCCGCGCGTGGGGCGGAAAGTGGTCGTGGCCTGCGTCGGCAACGAACTGCATGAAATCGGCACGCGCATGGTGGCAGACTTCTTCGAGATGGACGGTTGGGACAGCATCTACCTCGGCGCGAACACGCCCGGGAGCGCGCTCGTGGAGCTGGTCTGCCGGGAGCGGCTGGACCTGCTCGCCCTCGGCATCACCATGACCTATCACCTCGGGACGGCCAGCGACCTGGTGCAGCGCTTCCGCGCCGACGAGCGCTGTGCGAACGTGAAGATCATCGCCGGCGGCTACGTCTTCCAGGAGCGCCCGGAGCTCTGGCGCTCGCTGGGCGCGGACGGATCGGCGGCCGACGCGGCCGAGGCGGTGAACGTGGCAAACACTCTGATCGATGACTCCGGACGCTGACCGCAGCGCCGCCGCGCTTCTCGCGCTCTCCTGCACTCGCGACGGTGAGATCGTGGAGATCCTCCGCGATGACCTCGCCATCGCGCAGGTAGGGTCTCGCCTGCCGGAGATCGTCGACCCCGGCTCGGCACGCAAGGCGGAGAACCTGATCGCCGCGCTGCGCGAGCGCGGATCGGTGGTCGGGTGGGAGCTCCACGTGCCGCACGGCGGCGGAGCACGCCCGCTCTCCTTCAGCGGAGCGGCCGGCGCCGGGGCGGTGCTGATCGTGGCCGCACCAGCGGCGCGGCAGGACATGGACGCGCGGCTGTACGAGGAGCTGTCGCGCCTCAACAATGAACTGATCAACCGCGAGCGGGAGCTGGCGCGCAAGACCGCCGTGCTCGAGCGCCTGGCGGCTGAGAAAAGCCGCATCGCCGCCATCGCCGCGCACGACCTGCGCAACCCGCTCACCATCATCGCCGCCTACGCCGATCTCTTGAAGATGGACGCGCCGCTGGACGGAGACCCCGTGCTTTACGTCGAGGAGATCGGGCGCTCGGCGCGGTACATGATGGAGCTGGTCGAGGAAATGCTGGACTCGTCGCTGCTCGAGAGCGGGCGCGTCGACGTGGATCTGCAGGAGGTGGACCTCGTCGCCATCGGGCGCCATGCCGCGACGATCAACCGCATCCGCGCGGAGCGGAAGGAGATCACCCTCGCCTTCGAGGCCTGTCCGGAACAGGCTCCGATCCGCGCCGATCCGGTCAAGCTCCGGCGGATCATCAGCAACCTGGTCGTGAATGCGATCAAGTTCTCGCCGAGCCACACCCTCGTCACCATCCGCGTCCGCCGCACGGACGACCGCGCGCTGCTGGAGGTGGAGGACGAGGGCATCGGCATCCCGAGGGAGAACCTCGGCATGATCTTCGAGCCGTTCAAAACCCTCGGCCACTCCGGGACCGCCGGCGAGAAGAGCACCGGTCTCGGCCTGGCCATCGTCAAGGAGCTCGTCGCGCTGCACGGGGGAACGGTGGAGGTGGAGAGCGAGGTGGGGCGGGGCTCGCTGTTCCGGGTCGCCTTTCCGATCGCGCGCTGATCAGAGCGCCGCGAGCGCGTCGACGACCGCGCGCGTCCGCGCCGGATCGAGCCTTCCCGACCAGACGCCATCGTCCTTCACCGATGAGCCGACGATGAAGGCGTCGGCGTCGCGGTAATGCACGAGGTTCTCGGGCGTAATTCCGGAGCCGATGATCGTGGGCACGCCGACCGCGCCGCTCACGGCGCGCACCTCCTCGGGGTCGCACGGCGCGCCGGTGGCCGTGCCGCTCACGACGACGCCGTCGACGGAGAAGAACTCCGCGGCCTTGGCCGTCTCGACGATGTCGACGTCCGCGGTGATGGCGTGCGCGGAGTGCTTCTTCTTGATGTCGGCGAAGACGAACACTTCCTCCGCGTCGATGGCGCGGCGGTAGCGGAGCAGGTCGCCCGCGCTCGACTCGATGAGGCCCTCGTCCGCAACGTGGGCGAAGACGAAGCCCTCGGCGCGGACGAAGGACGCGCCGCAGGCGTGGGCCACGGCGACCGCGGCGCGGTTGGCGCCGGCGAGGACCTGGATGCCGAAGGGCAGCTTGGTGGCGCGGCGGATCGCGCCGCCGATGATGCTCATGGCGGCGACGATCTCCGGACCGACCGCGGCGCCCTTGAGGTACGGCCGATCGTGCGTGTTCTCGAGGATCAGTCCGTGGAACCCGGCCGCGGCGTAGATCTTCGCCTCGGCGGCGGCCGTCTTCGCAATCGCGTACACGGGAAGCCTGCTCGCGGGCGTTCCCGGCAGGGCCTCGGCGTGGATGACGCCGATGAGCGCCTTCGGTACGCCGAACAGAGAGTGGATGAGACCACGCGAGTCCAAGCGCGGCGAATCTAGCATGAAACCTTCGCAAACTCGCCTCGTACACTCATACTGTGATAGTTCTGTAGTACAGTTGGAGCGCACCGAACACCGATGCTCTTTCGACCGAATCCTTCTTCCGGCGTCCCGATCTACTTGCAGCTGATGGAGCAGGTGAAACATGCCATCGAAACCGGAGCCCTGCGCGAAGGCGACCAGTTGCCGGGCATCCGGCCCCTGGCAGAGGAGCTGGTGATGAACCCGAACACCGTGGCCAAGGCCTACCGCGAGCTCGAGCACGAGGGCGTGATCGAGCTGCGCCACGGAGCGGGCGCGTTCGTGGCCCGCAATACCCGGGCGGGGAAGGTGGCCGAGGCGCTGAAGGCGGCGCAGTCGGCGGTGGCGTCGACGGTGGAGCGGCTGCGGGAGCGCGGGCTGACGGACGAGGAGATCCGCCGGCTGGTGGAGGCGGAGCTGGCCACGGGCCGGCGCAAGGGAGGACGCCGTGGCTGAGACGTGGGTGGTCGAGACGAACAGCCTGGTCAAGACGTACGACGGCGTGGAGGCGCTGCGCGGACTCGATCTGCGCGTGCCGGCCGGCTCGATCTCCGCGCTCGTCGGGCGCAACGGCGCGGGGAAGACCACGCTGCTCAAGATCCTCATGGGCATGGCCC
>JBIOTX010000350.1:0-18316 GCA_044866315.1 Thermoanaerobaculia bacterium
CCCATGGTCGACTTCCGGGTGCGCCTCAAGGACGGCCAGTACCACGACGTCGACTCCTCGGAAATGGCCTTCAAGATCGCCGGCTCGCTGGCCTACCAGCAGGCCATGGAGCAGGCCCGCCCGACCCTGCTCGAGCCGATCATGCACGTCGACATCACCGCCCCCTCGGAGTACGTAGGCGACATCATGGGCGACCTCAACTCACGGCGCGGGCGGGTGGAAGGCGTGGATGCCGAGGAGGAGTCGCAGGTGGTGCACGCGCGCGTGCCGCTGGCGGAGATGCTCACCTACGGCTCGACCCTGCGCTCGCTGACCCAGGGCCGCGGCAGCTTCCACATGGAGTACTCGCACTACGAGGAAGTGCCGAAGCAGCTGCAGGAGAAGATCATCACCGAGGCGAAGAAGGCCAAGGAGGCGCAGGCCGCGGGGGCGCATTAGAACTTCGCGCTGATCCTCGCGATCTCCTGTTGCGCGTCCTCGGCCGCGGTGACGATGAACGTCTTCTCGCTGCCGCTGGGCGCGACGATGCGCACGGTGTAGCTCCCCGGCTCGGCGAAGTCGTAGACCTCGTCCATGGAGTTGAACTGGTTGACGTGGCCGATCGGCAGGTCGTTCACGTAGACCATGGCATCCTCGGGGAGAACGTTCAGCACCATCCCCCGCTTGGCCCAGATGCGCTCGGTCGACTGCACGCCGCCCGGCCCGCCGCTGATCACGCGGCGCGCCGTGCCTTTCACCGGCGCGTTGGCGACGGGCGTGTTCTCGCCGTGGTCCCCCGGCAGCACCAGTGACGCGCCGGCTCCAGGCTCGCCCGGAGGGGCGGGGGCGTTGGTGCGGTCGCGCTGCGGGCGGACGTGCTCGACGAGCGTGTCCTCGCGATAGCGGAGGCCGGTGAAGACCGCCAGCCCGGCGATCAACACCAGCACGGCGCCGATCAGCACCGGCACCCACTTGGGCATCAGGGACGGCTCAGGACCGTGCGGCTCCGTCATCGTCCTCCACCGCGGAGTCGGGCTCGATCTCCGCCGGTCCCTCGTCGGTCACGAGCGTGTCGTCGTCATCGTCGAGCCGGTCGTACTCCCGCTCGCGCTGCTGCAAGAGCTGCTGCGCACGGGTCTCGTCTTCGGAGCCGACATAGATGCGGATGTCGCCCATCGTGCCGAAGTTGATCGGCTCCATGGAGAACTTCACGTTCTCGATCTGCGCCGGGATGCCCTCCGACTCGAGGAAGCCAGCCAGCAGCTTGGCCTCGTCCTCCGTCCCCACGCTGGCGATCTCCACCCAGGTCGTTCCGTCTTCCGCCGGGACGACGTTCACGTCTTCGGGGATCTCCTGTCTCGGGTCGTCGGGCATTCGCTACTCCTTCAGGTCGCCAGTGTGATGTGACCGCGGTCGGCCGTCACCGTTCCGACCTTTGCATAGAACAGACCGCTTTCCCGGAAGCGCGCCTCGAGGTCGCTTGCGCGGTCCGACGCGATCGCGATCAAGAGGCCGCCGGAGGTCTGAGCGTCACACATCAATGTGTACTCGCTTTCGGGCACGGACAAGCGAACGCGGTCGCGGAAGGTCTTGGTGTTCCGCACCGTCCCCTCGGGGCGGAAGCCGCGGGCCAGGGCCTCGCGCACGCCGTCCAGGACGGGAACCGCGCTCGCGCGGATCTCCGCGCCGACGCCGGAGCCCTCGCACATCTCCAGCAGATGCCCGATGAGGCCGTAGCCGGTGACGTCTGTGGCCGCGCTCGCGCCCGCGTCGACCATGGCCTTCGCCGCGTCGCGGTTCAGCGTGATCATCCAGCGGATGGCCTCGTCCAGCGAAGGCGGCTGATAGAAAAGCTTCTTCGCCCGGTTCGCGCTGACCAGGATCCCGTTGCCGATCGGCTTGGTCAGGTACAGCGCGTCGCCGGCATTCGCCGTCGAGTTGCGCACCAGCTTGTCCGCCTTCACGACACCTGTGACGACGAGACCGTACTTGGGAACGTCGTCGATGATCGTGTGCCCGCCGGCGACGACGAACCCCGCCTCGGCCGCCTTGTCCGCCCCGCCGCGCAGGATCGCCTCCAGCACATCCAGCGGCAGCTTGTCCGTCGGAAACCCGGCGATGGCCAGGCCGAGGATGGGAGTCGCGCCCATGGCGTAGACGTCGGAGATCGAGTTCGCCGCGGCGATCTGCCCGAAGAGGTACGGATCGTCCACGATCGGCGTGAAGAAATCGACGGTCTGGGCGATGGCCACGTCCCCGGCGATGCGAATCACCGCCGCGTCATCGCACGTCGCCGTCCCGACAAGAAGATCCCCGACCCCGTCCGTGGAGGGGAGCTTCGCGAGAATCGAGCGCAGGTCATCCTGACCCAGCTTGCACGCTCAACCGCCGGTGGTGGCGAATGAGGAGAGCGGCGGATGCCGCTTCAACGAGTGCTTCACAGGTGGGATGTTATCGCGAGGCGCAGAGGCTCAGAGGCGCAGAGGCGCACAGGGATTGCTGTGAGCCTTTGCGCCTTTACGCCTTTGAGCCTTCTTCTACCGTCGCCCGTGCGCGCTCGCAGGCCAGGAGGATCTCCTGGTACAGGTAGTACTTCGTGTCCGCCTGGAGGGGCTCGGTGGCGCCGCGGTTGACGATCTCGGCGATCTGGGAGGCGTAGTGGGAGGCGGTGGGCAGGCGCGCGCCGGTGTCGCGGATCTGCTGGAAGCCCAACGTCAGCTCTTCCTCGAGGCGCTGGCGGAAGGTGCCGTCGTAGAGGTCCTGCTCGAGCGTCGCGTAGTCGACGTTCATTTCGCGGTGTAGTCGACGACGACGGACGCGCCGCTGCGCTCGAGCTTGGCCTCGACGCCGCGCTTCTTCAGGAACGCGCCGTAGGCATCGGCGAACGCAGTCGCGCGCTCGGAGGACTCCCACGTGGTCTCGGCGTGCACCTGGCCGCCGCGCGAGACGACGACCCGGTCATTCATCCAGCCGCGGGCGTTGTCGGCGCCGACGAGGAAGCGCCAGTGGAACTCGCCGAGGTGCTCGACGGCGAGGGTGTCGGCATTCGGCTTGGCGTCGCTGAACGCTCCCGGCTTGAAGGTCCGGGCGAAGTACTCCTCGGGGTGAAGGATCTCCCGCGTGGTCCGCGGCGGGCTCGCGTGCACCTTGTCGATTTCCTTCCAGCCGCCGCGCTTGTAGGCGGCGATGACGAACTTCACGCCCTCGAGGTAGGGGAACTTCAGCATTTCGCCGAAGTACTTCGGCGCGGAGGCGTCCATGAACTGCTCGGCGGTCGCGGAGGAGGTGACGAGGTTGAGCATGGCGTCGTCCTGGAGCACCTCGTCGATGTCGACGCCCATCTTCTTCATCATGTGGGCCATCATCACCAGCACGGCCTCGCCCTCCAGCACGGCGTGGTAGGCCAGGCTGGCGTCGGTGTCGCGCATGAGGGTCTTTTCCTTCGGCCCCAGGGAGTAGTGCTGGTCCTGCAGAGCGTGGGTGAGCTCGTGGACCATTACCGTCTCCTCGAGCATCTTCGGGTCGACGAGCTTGGCCGACTCGGGGAGCTTCGGCATCTGGTTGATGGAGTAGTAGGTGTGCGAGTGCGGGTCGTAGAAGGCCAGGACCTGCGACTCGTAGAGGGCGAGCAGCTTGGGAACGATGTCGGTGTTCTTCACGTCGACGAGCTGCAGCGCGCGCAGCACCCGGCCCCAGTCCTCGAGCGGATAGGGCGTGGACATCTTCATCTGCCGCTCGAGGTGCCTGGCCAGGTCGGCGCGATCGATGGCGATGTTGCGGACGTCCTTCGTGAACTTGCGCCCGCGGATCTCCTCGACGGCCTTCATCCCCGGGGCGAGCGAGGAGGCGTTCGCGCAGCCGGCGAGGACGAAGACGAGCAGGACGCGGGCGGTACGGGCCATGGTCATGGGGTGCGGAACGTGCCCCGCCCCGGCGAAAAATCCTCGCCCCACTTGTGTAGAATGCCGGGCGATTCAGCCCATGGAGCGCGGCGACAGCGAGCGTATCGAGATCACGATCAGCAGCCGCTTCGAGAACATCGAATTGGTTCAGGTGATCGCGGAACACCTCTGCGAAAACGCAGGTGTCGACGAGGACGGCTCCCACTGGATCGGCATGGCGGTGCGCGAGGCGGTCGCCAACGCCATCAAACACGGCAACAAACTGGACGCCCGCAAGAAGGTGAACGCCACCTTCGAGCTGACCGGTCCGGAGCTCGAGATCAGGATCGCCGATGAAGGAGAAGGATTCGACCCCGAGAAAGTCAGCGATCCCCTCAACCCCCAGAACCTCATGAAAACCAGCGGCCGCGGCATCTTCTACATGAAGACGTTCATGGACCAGGTCAGCTATTCGTTCCTGCCCGGCGGCGGCACTTCGCTGGTCATGACGAAAAACCTGGCGAAGGGCAGCGGCATCGCCAGCACGAAAGCCTGAAATCGAGAGAAGGAGAACCCACCATGAAAGCCACCACCCGGACCGTCGACGGCATCGAGATCATCAAGCTGGATGGGAAGATCACCATCGGCGCGGGCGACACGCAGCTGCGCGAGGTCATCAGCAACGCCGTGAGCTCGGGCAAGCAGAACATCCTGCTCGACCTGTCGGGAGTAACCACCATCGACTCGTCGGGCATCGGCGAGCTGGTCGGCTCGTACACCACCGTGACCAATCGCGGCGGCAAGCTCAAGCTCCTTCACCTGCCGGCCAAGCTCAACGAGCTGCTGCACGTGACCCAGCTGATCACCGTGTTCGAGGTCTATGACAACGAGCAGGCGGCGGTGAAGAGCTTCTAATTGGAAGCGGGACGGCGGGCTTCAGGCCCGCCGCTCCACGTTCAGCTTACGGCACGCCCGGGCGCCGCCGCCCCGGACGGGTGGCAGCAGGCGCCGGCGTGGCTTCCCGGACGACCCTCCAGCGCATCGGCACCGCGTTCGTGTAGATGACCTCGTTCCGCTCCAGCCAGAGCGGGAAGAGCGTGTCCGCGAGCTTCGGGTCGCCCACGGCCACCTGCGAGATCCCGATCAGCTCCCGGAAGGGCTCGGTGTCGCCGAGGAAGTTCACCTTCAGCCGCAGATCGGTAGCGCTCGGCCGCTGCATCGGCCCGGCGGCCGGGCGCATGGCGAAGTTCAACTGGGCTTTGGTGGTGAAGCTCCTCTTCTCCCCCGGGGCAATGGCGATGAGACGCGGCAGGAGCGACGCTCCCGGCACTTCCGAGCCGACGCTGACGGTAATGGTGCGCGTCTCCTGGTCGTAGACCGTCTCCGGGAGGATGTCCGCCACGGCGATGGGCGCCGCGCGATCGTTGGTGATCTCGTAGTTGATGACCACCGGCGTGCCGGGCTGGATGTACTCGCCTATGACCTGGGCGTCGACGCGGACGGCGTTTTCGGTGCCGACCACGCGGCGGGGCTCTTCCATGTTCACGGCGGTGGTGGCGCAGCCGGCGAGAAGGAACAACGTGCAGATCGCAGCAAGGCGGTTCACGGGACGTCCTCCTATGATCGCGGGAACGTCCCGTCCGCAACCGAAATGCCCGGCCCTGGCTAGAAGGTCTGCTGCATGCTGCGCCGCTCGACGTCGTTGCCGCCGATGCGGGAGCGACTCGACCAGCTCACCGGCACGGCGTTGAGGAAGATCGTGTCGGCGTGCTCGAACCACTTCTCGAACAGCTCGTCCGAGAGGGCCTGCTTGAGCGTGGGCCGCTGGTTGTCGATCAGGACCCGGAACGGCTCCAGGTCGCGCAGGATGGTGACCTTCACCTGCACGAAGCGCGGGCTCTGCTCGAAGGCCGTGCGGATGGCGGCGACGTTGATGGTCGGGGTGGCTCCCGCGCGCAGGACTTTCTTCTCACCCGGGGCGATGACGAGCATCTGAGGCATGTGGCCGTCCGTCGGCACTTCCGCGCCGATGGCGACGGTGATGGTGCGCGTGTCGGCGTCGTAGCTGGCGCTGGACACCTTGTCGGCGATGGCGATGGGGTCGGCGGAGAGGTTCTGGATCTGGTAGGTGACGCCGATCGGCGTGCCGCCGGTCACGGTGTCGGAGATGAGCTGGGCATCGACCCGGACATTGTCTTCACGGCCGAGGGAGCGGCGGGGATCGTCCATGTCGATCGAGGCGGCGGTGAGGTCGGTGACGAGGGAGACGGATGCAAGGAGAACCAGGGATTTCAGAGCGTTCATGGCTCGCGTTGCCGTCCGGGCTAAACGGCCACCTTTCAATGACTTATTCAAGCTCGCGTCGCGTTTGCTCCGCTTCGCCTGATCAGCCAGAGAGCCGATTGCGTGCCAAGGTTATTTGCGGCGGGCGGATCCGCGATCGGGTCGGGTACACTGCCGCCATGGAGCTGACGCGCGCCGAAGTGGACGAAATGCTCCGTCATGCCGACGAAGTGCGGACGAAGCTGCGCCGGGCAACGCGTGAGCTGGAACGGTTCGGTGAGGAGGTGATGGCCGCGCGGGAGGTGGGCCGGGTGGCCTACCGGCGGGCTGAAGCCCGCCGCTCCACGTTCATCCGCTAGTCGATCTTCAGCACCGCCAGGAACGCCTCCTGCGGGATCTCCACCTTCCCGACCCGCTTCATGCGCTTCTTGCCCTCTTTCTGCTTCTCGAGAAGCTTGCGCTTGCGGGTGATGTCGCCGCCGTAGCACTTGGCGAGGACGTTCTTGCGGAGGGCCTTGACGGTCTCGCGGGCCACGACCCGGTTGCCGATGGCGGCCTGCAGGGCGACCTCGAACATCTGCCGGGGAATGAACTCCTTCATCTTCTCGACCAGCATCTTCCCGCGGGCGAAGGCCTTGTCCTTGTGCACGATCAGCGAGAGGGCGTCGAGCGGCTCGCCGTTGACGAGGATGTCCATCTTCACCAGGTCGCTCTCGCGGTAGCCGATGAACTGGTAGTCGAGCGACGCATAGCCGCGGGAGATGGACTTGAGCTTGTCGAAGAAGTCGAGGATGACCTCGTTGAGGGGCATCTCGTAGACGATCATGACCCGGTTCGAGGAGACGTACTCGAGCTTCTTCTGCGTGCCGCGGCGGTCGACGGCGAGGGCGAGGATCGGCCCCACGTACTCGTCGGTCGTCAGCATGGTCACCTCGAAGAAGGGCTCCTCGATCTTGGCGATCTTGGCCGGGTCGGGCATCTTCTGCGGGTTCTCGATCTCGATGACCTCGCCGTCGCTGAGGGTGACCCGGTAGCGCACGCCGGGGGCGGTGGTGAGGAGCTCGAGGTTGAACTCGCGCTCCAGCCGCTCCTGGATGATCTCCATGTGCAGCAGGCCCAGGAAGCCGCAGCGGAAGCCGAAGCCGAGGGCGACGGAGTTCTCGGGCTCGTAGGAGAAGGAGGCGTCGTTCAGCTTGAGCTTCGCCACCGCATCCCTGAGGTTCTCGTACTCTTCGGTGATGATCGGGAAGAGGCCCGCGAAGACCATGGGCTTGACTTCCTGGAAGCCCGGGAGCGGCTCCGGGTTGGCCTTGGCCTCGGTGATGGTGTCGCCGATCTTGGCCTGGACGATGTCCTTGATGTTCGCCGAGAAGAAGCCGACCTCGCCGACGCCGAGGGAGTCGATGGCCTTCGACTTGGGCGTGAAGATGCC
Source organism: Thermoanaerobaculia bacterium (assembly GCA_044866315.1). Taxonomy (GTDB): domain Bacteria; phylum Acidobacteriota; class Thermoanaerobaculia; order Gp7-AA8; family Gp7-AA8; genus QHVT01. The sequence continues at coordinate 7,576 of JBIOTX010000350.1, forward strand.
CATCTCCGTGATCTCGTACTCGCGGCCGGTGGAGAGGAACTTGATCTTCATCCCCTTGCGCAGCTCGCCGTCGATCATGCGCACGAGACACACGACCCCGCGGTAGGAGTCGTACCAGGAGTCGAAGAGCAGCCCGCGCGGCGCGGCGTTCGGCTCCCCTTTCGGCGGCGGGATGTGGGTGATGATCTTCTCGAGGATCTCCTCCACGCCGATGCCGGCCTTCGCGGAGGCGAAGACGGCGTCGTGGGCGTCGAGGCCGATCACGTTCTCGATCTGCTCGCGCACGCGCTCCGGATCGGCCGACGGCAGGTCGACCTTGTTGATCACCGGCAGGATGGCCAGGTCGTTCTCGATGGCCAGGTAGCTGTTGGCCAGGGTCTGGGCCTCGACGCCCTGGGTGGCATCGACGACCAGGATCGCCCCCTCGCACGCGGCCAGGCTGCGCGAGACCTCGTAGCTGAAGTCGACGTGGCCGGGCGTGTCGATCAGGTTGAAGGTGTACTCCTGCCCGTCCTTGGCCCGGTGGCGGAGCGTGACCGCACGGGCCTTGATGGTGATGCCGCGCTCGCGCTCGAGATCCATGTCGTCGAGCATCTGCTCGTGCATGTCGCGCTGCTCGACGGCCCCGGTCATCTGCAGCAGCCGGTCGGACAAGGTGGTCTTGCCGTGGTCGATGTGCGCGATGATCGAGAAATTACGGATGGACTGAGGGTCGGGCATTGGCGCGCCCAATTAACACGAAAGGCGCGGTTTGTCATCCCGGACGCCACTGATGCCCGCAGTCGGTGCACACGCGCTGGTTAAAGAGGAGGTGGGCGATCACGACCACGGCGAGCATGATCCCACCAACGATGGCCGCGTTCAGCTTGAAGACGAGCACCGCGGGGACGGCGAGCGCGATCAGGACGAGGGAGAGGATCCAGATCGTCGTACCGCCGCGGCGGGTTTTCTCGGAGCCGCAGTTGGGGCAGTTCATTTTGACCGAGTTTATCCCGCGCGTAGACGCGGGATCAGTGGAGCGGCCGCGGAGATGCTGCCCAAGGCCAAGGCCTCCGATGATCCCGCGTCTTCGCGCGGGATAAACTGAAAACATGGACCTTCAAATCAAAGGCCGCATCGCCATGGTCGCCGCGGCCTCGAAAGGCCTCGGCCGCGCGATCGCGGAGGCGCTGGCGGCGGAGGGGTGCAAGCTCTCGATCTGCGCGCGGTCGGAGCCAGCGGCCATCGGCGACAGCCTCAACGTCGCCTGCGACGTCTCGAAGGAAGAGGACCTGAGGCGCTGGGTGGACGAGACGCTTCGCCGCTTCGGGCAGGTCGACATCCTCGTCACCAACACCGGCGGCCCGCCCGCCGCGCCATTCCTCAAGCTCGAGGAGGAGCAGTGGCGCAGCGGCATCGACTCGACGCTGATGAACGTCGTCCGCCTCTGCCGGATGGTCATTCCGGACATGCAGAAGCGGAAGTGGGGGCGCATCGTCCACCTCACGTCGTTCGTGGCCAAGCAGCCCACGGAGCTGCTCACGATCAGCTCGACGCTGCGCGCGGGACTCTCGGGCCTCACCAAGACCCTGGCGGACCAGGTCGCGCGCGACGGCATTCTCGTCAACGCCGTCCTGCCGGGACACTTCCTCACCGACCGGCAGCGGCACCTGGCGGAGATCCGCTCGAAGGAGCAGGGGATCGCCGAGGAGGAGTACTTTCGCAAGGCGGCGGAATCGATCCCCCTCGGCCGCATCGGCGATCCGCGCGAGCTCGCGGACGTGGTGGCGTTCCTCTGCAGCGAGCGGGCGAGCTATGTGACCGGGGCGTCGATCCAGATCGATGGCGGGTTGTATCGCGGGACGTTTTAATCCCAACTCGTCCCGTTCATCCGCGCCACCACCTTCGCCACCTCGATGTAATCCGCTCCCTCCCCCAGCTGGTGCAGGGCCCCGCTGAAGAGCTGCTGGGTGAGGGCGAGCATGGGCGTGGACGCGTGCTGCTCGTGCGCGAGGGACGCGGCGATGCGGATGTCCTTGTCGTGGTGGGCGAGCTTGAAGACCAGCGGCCACTTGTGGTCGCGGAGGCGCATGGGGAGGAGGTTCTCGGAGGCGTTGGAGCGCCCGCTGCCGGCGTTGGTGACCTCGAGCGCGGTCTTGATGTCGATGCCGAACTGCTTGGCCACGAGCAGGCACTCGGAGGTGATCCAGACGGTCGCGCCCATGATGGTGTTGGTGAGGACCTTGATGGCGTGGCCGGCGCCGACAGGGCCGACGTGAATGAGGGTCTTGCCGTTGAGGCGAAGGATCTCCCGGGCGCGCTCGAAGTTCTCCGGCGTCCCGCCCATCATGATGGTGAGGGTGGCGTTCTCCGCGCCGACGACCGCGCCGGTCACGGGCGCGTCGACGAACTCCACACCTTTGGCGGCCAGGCGCTTCGCGGTCTCGCGGCTCACGTTGGGGTCGCCGCTGGTGGCGTCGATCCAGAGCGTCCCGGGCCTCAGGTGCGGCAGGAGCTTCTCGACGATCTCGTCGACCTCTTTGCTGGTCGGTAGCATGGTGATGACGGCCTCGGCCGCGGCGCAGTCGGCGAGGTCGCTCACGAGGGTGGTGCCGTGCTCGCGGGCGTGGCGCTCCGCTTTCTCGCGGGTGCGGTTCCACACCAGGAGGTCGTGCTCTTTGGCGAGGTGGCGGGCCATGGGATAACCCATCGCGCCCAGTCCGATGAATGCGATCTTCATGGCGGCGCAGCGTAGTCGATAATGCGCGTCCATGGAATTCGTGATCGGCCACGATCTTCGCGACCAAACGCCCATCCGCGTCCCGCTGCGGATGATGAACCGCCACGGCATGATCGCCGGCTCGACCGGCACCGGGAAGACGCGCACGCTGCAAGTCTTCGCCGAACAGCTCTCGCGCGCGGGAGTGCCGGTGTTTCTCGCCGACGTGAAGGGCGACCTGGCCGGGATGTGTGTTCCCGGCACGCACACGCAGACCCCCGAGGCTTTCCCGGTCGAGTTCTTCAGCCTCACCGGCAACCGCGGGACGCAGCTGCGGGCCACAGTCTCCTCCTTCGGTCCGATCCTTCTCGGCAAGGTCCTCGACCTCACCGACGTGCAGCAGAGCGTGCTGGCCATGGTCTTCAAGTATTGCGACGACCGGCGGATGCCCCTCCTCGACTTCGAGGACCTGCGCGGCGTGCTGCAGTACCTCTCCGACGAAGGCAAAGCAGAGCTCAAGGAGTACGGGGCCATGTCCGGCGCGACGGTGGGCGTGCTGGTGCGGAAGATGGTCGAGCTCGAGCAGCAGGGCGCGGCGCGCTTCTTCGGCGAGCCGGAGCTGGACATCAACGACCTTCTGCGCACGGTGGACGGACGCGGCGTGGTGAACATCCTCTCCCTCGCGGACGTGCAGGACAAGCCGCGCCTCTACTCGACCTTCCTGATGTGGCTCCTCGGGCAGTTCTATTACCGCATGCCCGAAGTCGGCGATCCGGACAAGCCGAAGCTGGTGTTCTTCTTCGACGAGGCCCACCAGCTCTTCGCCGACGCCTCCTCGGCACTGGTGGAGCACATCGAGCAGGTGGCCCGCCTCATCCGCTCGAAGGGCATCGGCGTCTTCTTCATCACCCAGACGCCGAAGGACGTGGACGAGGACGTGCTCGCCCAGCTCGGCAACCGCGTGCAGCACGCCATCCGCGCCTTCACCCCGAAGGACGCGAAGAACATCAAGGCCACGGCGTCGACGTTCCCGATCAGCGAGCACGTGGACGTGGCCAAGTCGCTCACGACCATGGGCATCGGCGAGGCCCTGGTGACGGTGCTCGATCCGAAGGGCGTTCCCACTCCCGTGGCCACGGCGAAGGTGCTCGCGCCGTCATCGCTCATGACGTCGGTCGACGACGCGCAGTACCAGCGCGTCATCGCCTCCTCTCCCCTCGCGCCGAAATACTCCACCCCCATCAACCGCGAGAGCGCGCACGAGATCCTGCAGAAGAAACTCGAAGCCAGCGGCGGCGAGGAGGAGGAGCGGAACGACTTCGGCTGGAAGGGCGAGGCGGACGACTTCGACTGGCGCTCGTCCGGAGCCCCACGCCGGACCCGGCGCGCGCCGGCGGCACCGCGGAGAACGGGACGGCAGAGGAAGTCGGTGGCGGAGAAGATGGTCGACAGCGCTGCCCGGGAAGTGGCGAAGGGAATCGGGAGGGGATTGCTTGGGATGCTGAAGGGCCGCTGGTGAATCCTTCAGACGTCGATCGAGACCCTCCGGCCCGCGTTGCAGAGAGAGAGAGGTAGCTTCAGCAATTTCCCACGGAGGCACGCCCATTCGCCCGCTCTACCGTGGTTGGGTCCGAGGTGGGCGCGAAGCTGAAGGGTCTCGATCGACGTCTCAAGGAACTTTTCTAAACAAAAAAGGGGCGGTACGCCCCTTTGTTGCCGCTTACCGGCCGGATCGCCAAAGCTGGTTCAACTTATAGCACAAATCGTTACCATGTTGTGAGCTGCATCACAAAAAGTCACCATCAGGCGCGTTTGTACCAATCGGCGTTCATCTGGGTGAAATGAGCCCACTGGGCAGGGACGAGGTCGGCTGGGAAAATCGCCTGAACGGGGCACGCCGGCTCGCAGGCGCCGCAGTCGATGCACACCTCGGGATCGATGTAGAGCATCTCCGCCTCGGCGAACTCAGCCTCATCCTTGCGCGGGTGGATGCAGTCCACCGGGCAGACGTCGACGCAGGCGGTGTCCTTCGTTCCAATACAGGGCTCGGCAATCACGTAGGCCATTTCGAGATCTTCCTCCGGACGTGAGGTCAGTGGGGCGGGATTGTACCGCGACAGGCAGGATTGCCTGTCCTCCACGGCTCATTCGTTCCAGCGGCGGATAGTCTCGATCATGTAGTCGTTCCCCATGAACGAAACGATCTCGCCGGAGGCGTGGCCGATGAGCTTGCGGGCGACGTCGGACTGGTTCGAGTAGACGCCGCGCTCCGGGTCGGACTCCCAGGGCCCGAGGATGGTCACGGTGCGGCGCTCGTCGCCGTTGGAGAGCTCGAGCTTCGTCCCCACGCGCACGGCGGTGATGTCGATCTGCCCCGGCTCGAGCACGCGCACGCGGGAGATCTCCGAGGCCAGCTCGCCGACGCGCGCGGAGAGGTACTCGGCGCGCTGGCGGGCGGCCTTGTACTCGAAGTTCTCGCGGAGGTCGCCCATCTCGCGCGCGGCCTGGAGGGCCTTGGAGTTCGCCGGGATCTCCACGTTCTTGAGGTGGGTGAGCTCGGCGCGCTTCTTCTCCAGCGACTCCGCGGTCGCATAGACCGGCTCGGCCTGCGGCTCGCGGAGCGTGGGGTACTTCATCACCGCCGCGTGCTTGACGATGTCCCGGCGGTACTCCTCGAGCGCGCCGTAGCGGTCGAGGGTCTCCACCAGCCTGCGGGCCTGCTCCTCGTTGTCCTGACTCATGACGATGCGAATGGCCAGGCCGCCCTTGTCGAAGAGGTCCTTGAGGCGCGCGCGCATCGGCGAGAACTCGTCGTGGGTGAGGGCGTCGAGGATCTGGAAGAGCAGCGGGTAGGTAGCCTTGTCGCTCGGCGACTCGTCGTCGTGGAGGCGCTTCACATACCAGTAGAAGGCGTGCGGATGGCGGCGCGGGTAGCGCAGAGTCTCGTCGACCAGGCGGTCGCGGATCTCGGTCTGCCCGGCCTCCTCCAGCGCGGTCATGATCGCGGTGAGGATGCGCGGCTCCTGGTCGAAGAAGAAGGCCTCGCCGTAGACCTTCGGCCAGTCAGGATGGTTCTCCCGAACGACGCTGAGGGCCTTCTCGCGCAGGGCCTTGTCGTTGATGGCGGCGACGGCGCGCGAGGCCATCGGGCCGCCGAGGAGGGACGCCGCGTCGAGCGGTGCGGTGTACTGGCCGGGGAGCGACTCGAGGGTGGTGAGAATCTGCCAGGCCATGGCCGGATCGGTGCGGGCGAGCCGGCCCGCCTCGGTCGCCAGCGCGGACGCGAATGCGTCCGCGAGCTCCTGGCTCCGCGCGCTGTGCTTGCGCGCCAGATCGAGCTTGGTCTTCACGTCCGCGCGGTCGAAGTCGCGGCGGATGGCCGCCTCGGCGTCGCTGGACGAGCCGGCGTACGCGTAGGTGGCCTTCGCGCCGGTGCCGCTGGTGACGATCTGCGGGTTCTTCCGCGCCGCCGTCCACCAGGTGCTCCACTTCTCCTCCGGCACGATCCCGATCACCGCGTCGCGCACCTCGGCCATGACCATGGGCCGGCCGAAGCTCTGGAGGATGCGGGCGAAGAACTCCGGCGGCGACTTCTTGGCTTCGGCCTTGAGCTTCTCGGCATCGCCGAACTTCTCGCGGAGGACGTGTCCCTCCGGCAGCGGGATGAGGAACTTCGCCGCCGCGCCGAGGGGCACGGAGACGCGCTTTTCTTTCTCGAAGTCGAGCCGGCAGATGCCCAGCTCCGGGTTCAGCTCCGTCACGCAGCCCGCGCCGCGGCCGGCCATGAAGAAGCACTCCCCCTCGTCGTAGTTCAGCCAGGTCTCGATCTTCTCCGCGCGCTCGACGGGATTGCTCTGCGGATCGGCGAAGCCGGCGAACTGGTAGGCCCGGGCGAAGCTCTTGTGCGTGCCGAGGCTCTTCTTGAGAGCCTCCTCGATCTGCGGGCGCATCTGCGCGGGATGCTTGGAGAGGCGGCCGATCTCCTTGAGCACCTGCAGGCGCTGCGGCCACAGGCCGCGCTCCTTGAGGATGTCGCCGAGGAGGCCGAGGAGGGTGTCGGACTGGGTGCGCTGCTCGGCCCTGCGGAGGGCCTTGGCGACGGTGAGATAGGAGTCGACGTCCGCCGGGTTGCTCTCGATGGAAGACATCCAGAGCGACTCCAGATCGTCGAACTTTTTCTGTTGGATCAGAGCACTCGCGTCGTCGCGGAAAGGCATGAAGCGCGGATTGTATACAAGCCACGCGCTGGCCGCGCTACGCACGGCAGCGTTGGCTGCCCGCGCTGGAGCCGACCCTTCGGGCGGCTCAGCGGGGCGAGTGGGAACCGAGGGTGGTACGGCCGCGCTCAGCCGCGTCAGTCGGCTGCAGCGCGGCCAGCCGGAGCTGCGCGCGAAGCGCGGCAGCTACCGGCGCAGCTTGACCAGGGCCTTGAAGACGTCGAACGGCAGCTGCTCGGAGTGGACGATGTGACGGAGGTGATGCAGCGAAGTGCGGCGCTGCTTCACGTCGTCGAGGTCGATGTTGTGCTTCCGCAGAAGCTCGTGAGCTTTGTTCTCGGGCATGGACGATTCTCCTTGTTGGAGCCGCCGTCAACGCGTCGCCTGAGACTGCTATTCCGCCCGCAGCTTCTCCAGGATCTTCTCGTGGACCCCCCCGAAGGCTCCGGAGGACATCACCAGGATGACGTCGCCGTCGCCGGCTTCCCCGGCCACCCGGGCGGCGATCTCGTCGAAGTCGTCGATCTGCTCGACCGGCACGTTGTCCCGCCGCAGGGCCTCGGTGATGTTCGGGACGGACATCATCTTGTCCAGGCCGTAGCGGGTCTCGTAGCGGTCGCGGTGGAAGATCGGGCCGATGACCACCCGGTCGGCCTCGTGGAAGGCGTCGATGTAGCCGCTCTCGAACTCCTTGCGCGAGGACGAGATCGAGCGCGGCTCGAAGAGGGCCCAGATCCGCCGGCCCGGGTAGCGCTTGCGCGCGCCGCCGAGGGTGGTGGCGATGGCGGTGGGGTGATGGGCGAAGTCGTCGATGACGGTCACCCCGCGCTCCACGCCGCGCACCTCCATCCTTCGCTTGATGCCCTGGAACGTCTCCAGGCCCTTCTGGATGTCCTCCGCCGACACCCCGCGCAGGTGTGCGATCACGGCGTCGGCGAGGGCGTTGAGGACGTTGTGGCGGCCGGAGAGGGTGGTCTTGAACCGGTACCACTCCCGCCCCTCCCACCAAGCCGTGAACTCCGTCCCCTCGGGGTGCTCGACCGCGTCGGTGGCGAAGGCGTCGCAGCGGCGGTCCCAGCCGAAGGTCACCCACCGCCCCCGGGCGTCGTTGCGCAGGGAGCCGACGTTCGCGTCGTCGCCGTTGGCCACGATCACGTCGCCGGGCGCGACCTGCTGCACGGCCTTGCGGAAGGCCTCCAGGATCGCCCCCAGGTCGGAGTAGATGTCGGCGTGGTCGAACTCGATGTTGTTCACCAGCAAGGTGTTGGCGTGGTAGTGGAGGAACTTCGGGCCCTTGTCGAAGAAGGCGGTGTTGTACTCGTCCCCCTCGATGACGAACTCCGGCCCGTCCCCGAGCTTGAAGTTGTGGTTGAAGTTGACCGGGATCCCCCCGACGACGAAGCTCGGATCGCGGCCGGCGGCCTCGAGCAGCCAGGCCATGAGCGAGGTCGTGGTGGTCTTGCCGTGGGTGCCGCTGATGACGACCGAGTGCCTGTCCTTGATGAAGAGGTGGTAGATGGCCTCGGGCATGGAGGTGTACGGCAGGTCGAGCTCGACCGTGGCAGCGGCCTCGGCATTGGTCGGACTAGCGACATTTCCGACCACCACCAGGTCCGGACGGAACGTCTCCAGGTGCTCTTTCGTATATCCCTCGAGCACCGGGATCCTAAGTCTATCGAGGTACGTCGACATCGGCGGATAGACGTGCTCATCCGAGCCGGCGACCTCGTAGCCCCGCTGCTGGAGCATCCCCGCCAGCGAGGCCATGGCCGTACCGCAGATCCCGATGAGGTAAACGCGTTTGACTTGAGGAAGTTGCTCGAGATGAGGCATCGGCGGCCCACGTCGCAAAAATCGTGCGCCGAGATTGTAGGATTGTCGGAACGTTTCTATGGAATTGGCTTTTCAGCGGGTCTGTTCGGAACCCTGACCCGAAAACACGGTTCGTAACCACAGGAGGAAACTGCGCAATGTCGAAGCGAATGATGCTCATGACGCTCGTCTTTGCCCTGATCGTCGCCCCGATGGCGATGGCCCAGGAGACGAAGGCTGAGGAAACCAAGGCGGCCCCGCGCCTCACGCTCGTCGATCCGGTCAAGGACTTCGGAACGGTGCCCAAGGGCGAGAAGCTGAACTGGAGCTTCGCCGTGAAGAACACCGGCACGGCCGACCTCGAGATCATCGCCGCCAAGCCGACCTGCGGCTGCACCGTGGCCGATTTCGACAAGGTGATCAAGCCCGGCCAGACCGGCAAGGTCTCGGCAGCGGTCGATACCGTCTCGTTCGCCGGCCCGATCTCCAAGTCGGTGACCATCGAGACCAATGACCCGGCCGCTCCCGCGGCGCAGGTGACCATCACCGCGATCGTCAAGCCGTACGTCGACGCCTACCCGGCCGGCTTCCTCCGCTACAACCTCCTCCAGGGAGAGACCGAGAAGCAGGCCCTCACCCTCTACTCCGAGGAGAACGAGCCGTTCGAGATCGTGAAGGTCGAGGCCCCGGCGGACTGGATCAAGGTCGACTACGCCAAGTCGAGCGAACCGGTTCCGACGGTCGGCCGCAAGGACCAGAACCAGTACCGCCTCGAAGTCACCGTGGGCGGCCCGGACGTGAAGCTCGGACCGCTGGCGGAGAAGATCAAGATCACCACGAACTCCAAGCACCAGCCGGAGTACATGGTCAGCCTCTCCGGTGTGGTCCGCCCGACCTTCCGCGTCGAGCCGACCGGCATCAACTTCGGCGAGGTGGCCCCGACCGACACGGCCGCCACGCGCACCATCACCCTGCGTTCGAACAACCTCAAGGCCCCGGAGACGTTCGTCGTCACCAAGGCGGAGTCGGGCATCAAGGGCCTGACCGCCGCCTTCAAGCCGACCGACAAGAAGGGCGAGTACGAAGTGACCCTGCAGGTGGACAAAAACGCCAAGCCGGGCGCCCTCGACGGCGAGGTGACGATCTTCACCAGCGACAAGGTCAAGCCGGTCGTGACCATCCCGGTCAAGGGCATGGTCAAGGCCGCCGGAGCCGCTCCGGCCAGCGCCTCCTCGAAGTAAGTCTCAGCGAATCGAAAACGTGGAGCGGCGGGCTTTCAGCCCGCCGCTTTTGTTTTCAGACGACCACCGAAACCCCCGTCCCATCCCCCAGCGGCAGGATGACGGTGTTCAGCCGCGGCTCGTTCATGAGCCGCTTGTTGAACGCCCGCAGCGCGTCCGTGGGCGCGTCGTGGTCCCCCGCCGCCACCCGCCCCTTCCAAAGCAGGTTGTCGCAGACGATCAGCGCCCCGCGCTCGAGCTTCGGCAGCAGGGCGTCGAGGTAGTCCTCGTACTCCGTCTTCACGCAGTCGATGAAGACGAAGTCGAACGGCCCGGTGAGCCGCGGCAGCACGTCCAGCGCCGCCCCCTCGTGGAAGACCACTCGGCACGGCAGCTGGGCCTCGGCCACGAAGCGCTTGGCCGTGGTGAGCGTGTTGTGGTCGATCTCGATGGTCTCGACCACCGCCTCGGGGTCGCACTCGCGGCCGATCACGACCACCGAGTAGCCGATGTTCGTCCCCACCTCCAGCGCGCGCCGCGGGCGCGCGGCCCGCACCAGCACGCGCATGAGCTGGGCGACTTCCGGATCGGCGATCGGATGATCGTTCTCGCCCGCGAACTTCTCCATCTCTTCGAGCAGAGCGTCGCGCGGCGGGAGGAGGGAGTCGAGATACTCCGCCTGGTTCCGGCGAAGGATGGCGTCCAACCGGTCTTTCATGCGCCGCGGATGTTAACGCGGCTTTCGCCCCCGAATGAACCCGCTCATGAACGTGCCGTCGATCTCCTTCGGCAGG
>JBIOTX010000351.1:0-9291 GCA_044866315.1 Thermoanaerobaculia bacterium
GGCATGGCCCTCGTGCTGCACGGCCACGCCGATCGGCCGGTCGCGGATCTCGACGTCGTGATCGACGCCTCCAGCCCGGAGAACGTGGACCGGGTCGCGCGGTGCCTCTCCTCCCTCGGCTTCGTGCAGACGGTCGCGCTGCCGCTCTCCTTCGTGATCGTGATGCGCTGGCTCGACGGAGCCGGGCGCGAGGTGGACGTGAACATCCGCTATCCCATCGCCTGGGCGGACCTGGCCCCGCGCGCGCGGCAGGTGCCCGTCGCCGGCCGGCTCGTGCCGGTCATCGCGCCGGAGGACCTGCTGACGGTGAAAAGTGCGCGCGGGCGCGACTACGATGTCGGGGACGCGGCCTGGCTGCGCGAGACGTTCGGGATCAGGTGAACACCGCCTCGTACGCGTAGCCGCCGCTGTCTTTGCCCACCGGCACGAGGAAGATGTCCAACGGCTCGGCGAACGCGTCGTGGGTGAGGCGGTAGATCTGCTGCGGCAGGTGCAGCGGCCCCAGGAAGTAGAGCGAGAACGGATTGCGGTGCAGCCGCGCGGCCTCGCTTTCCATCACCTTCGCCGCCCGCACGAGCCGCATTTCGATCTTGTGATTGCCCTTGTCGTCGGTGGTGTGCAGCCAGAAGCTCGTGCCGACGTGCGGCTGGAACGATTCGATGGTGAGCTGGTCGAGCATGCCGGCTTTGTAGCACACAAGGTACGATTGAGCCATGACCGCAGTGGACGAGCGGGTGACGGCCAGCGGCCGTCCTCCGGAGGACGTCGACGCCGACCTCGGGTTCGGCGCGGTCGTGGCCCGGGAGAGCCGCAAGCGCCTCCTCAACCGGGACGGCTCGTTCAACGTCCGCCGCGAGGGGCTGCGCTTCTGGGAGTCGCTCTTCGTCTACCACTACTTCGTCACCATCTCCTGGCCGAAGTTCATCGCCTGGGTGATCGCCTACTACCTCGGCGCCAACGCCCTCTTCGCCGGCGCCTACGTCGCCTGCGGCGCGCACGCCCTGACCGCCTTCCGCGACGAGCCGCTCCCGCTCCGCTTCGTGGAGGCCTTCTTCTTCAGCGTGCACACCCTGGCCACGATCGGCTACGGCAGCGTCGCCCCGGCGAACACGGCCGCGAACGTCGTCGTCACCATCGAGTCGCTGGTGGGCATCCTCGCCTTCGCCGTCATCGCCGGGATCGCCTTCGCCCGCTTCTCCCGCCCCGTGCCCCGGATCGTCTTCAGCGAGAAGGCCGTCATCGCCCCCTACCGCGGCGGCCGCGGCTTCATGTTCCGCATTCTCAACCAGCGCAGCAATCAGCTGGTCGATCTCGAGGCCAAGGTGCTCCTGAGCCGGCGCAAGCACGGCGGCGAGACGTCGGTCGACCGCGAGTTCCTCTCCCTCAAGCTCGAGCGCGACCGGGTGGTCTTCTTCCCCCTGGCCTGGACGATCGTCCATCCGATCGACGAGCAGAGCCCGCTATGGGACTGGGATGCCGAGGACTTCGCCGAGTGCGACGTGGAGTTCCTCATTCTTCTCAATGGCTTCGACGAGACTTTCTCCCAGACCGTGCACACCCGCTCGTCCTACAAGGCCGAGGAGATCGTCTGGGGAGCGCGGTTCCGGAACATGTTCAATCCGCCGTCCGAGGAGGGCGTGATCAGCGTCGATCTTCGGAAACTGCATGACATCGAGCCGGTAGAGGTGTAAACCATGTAAACGCGGCCCGGCACGGGCCCGTCAGGTATGCATATGTGGCGAACATCACTCGCTCTCGTGATTCTGTTGGCCGCAGCGGTTCCCGTATCCGCCGCCGATTTCTGTCCTCACGCCACTCCGCCCACCGTCGACCGAGCCGCGCTGTACCACGTGCTCTCGCAGAACGCCGAGAGCCTGTCGTCGCCCGGCAAGCGCCGCTCGGTGCGCGGCCCCTCGGGGCCCGGCGGACCGCTGGCGGTGGCGAACTTCATCGACAGCCACATCGGGGCCAAGCAGACCAAAGATGGCGTCATCCCGACCGCCATCGCCGGCGACGAGGAGTTCCTCCGCCGGGTCACCCTCGACCTCACCGGCGCGATCCCCACGGCCGCGCAGGTGACGGCGTTCGTCGCCGACACCGCGCCCGACAAGCGGGCCCGGAAGATCGACGAGCTGCTGCGGTCCGACGCCTTCGTCGACCGCTGGACGATGTGGTTCGGCGATCTGGTGCAGAACGTCCAGGTCTCCACGAACATCATCGAGTACTACCTCGGCAAGAACGCCTACTACAACTGGATCAAGGACTCCATCCGCAATGGCAAGCCGTACGACGCCATGGTGCGCGAGGTCCTGTCCACCGAGGGGATGAGCTTCAACGCCGGCGCGGCGAACTACGTCGTCCGGCAGATCCAGCGCAACGGCCCGGTGCAGGACACGCTCGACAACATGGCCTCGCACTCGATCGAGAAGTTCTTCGGCATGCCCGCGCTGTGCATCTCCTGCCACGACGGCGCGGGGCACCTCGAGCAGGTCAACGTCTATCTCCGCTTCAAGACCCGCAAGGACTTCTGGCGGACGGCGGCGTTCTTCTCCCGCACCACCGCCCGGCCGGAGCGCTACAGCGATCCCGCCAATCCGAACGCGAACATCTTCCAGTTCCGCGTGGCCTTCAATCCCCAGGGCCTGTACCAGCTCAACACGCTCTTCGGAAACAAGTCACCACGGCTCCCTAAGGATGGTGAGCCGGGCTTCGTCACCCCGGCGTTCCTGACCACGGGAGAGGAGCCGAAGACGGGCGAGAACTACCGCGTCGCCTACGCGCGCATGCTCACCGCCGACCGGCAGTTCGCCCGGGCCACCGTGAACTATCTCTGGAAGGAGATGTTCGGCCTGGGGCTGGTCGAGCCGGTGAACGCCTTCGACCTCAACAAGCTCAAGATCCAGCCCACCCACCCCGACCTCCTCGAGGCCCTCGCGGACGACCTCATCGCCAAGAACTACAGCCTGCGCGAGCTGCTCCGCACCATCGCCCTCTCGAACACCTACCAGCTCTCGGCGGCGTACACGCCGGGCGCGTGGAACGAGGCCTGGGTCCCGTACTACGCGCGGCGCTATCCGCGCCGGCTGATGGCGGAGATGCTCTTCGACGCCGTCACCTCCGCGACCAGCCTGCCGGGCACCTTCAACGTGCAGGGCATCGGTCCCGTGCAGAAGGCCATGCAGCTTCCCGATCCGCTCGACGGCGGCCGCCGCGGCCCCGCGGCCGTCTTCCTCAACAACTTCGGGCGCGGCAATCGCGACGAGAACCCGCGCTCGAACGACAGCGCGATCTCCCAGGCCCTGGCGCTGATGAACGATCCGACCGTGACCGTGCGCGTCAAACGCGCCACCGCCAATTCCACGATGTCCAAGGTCCTCGCCGCGACGAGCGATCCCGGCGCGGTCACCGACCAGCTCTACCTCGCCACGCTCTCACGAAGACCGACGGGCGAGGAGCGGCAAAAGGCCGTCGAGTACCTCCAGGGCGGCCCGCTGACCGAGCGCGCCGAGGATCTGCAGTTCGCATTGATCAACAGCCTCGAGTTCCTCTTCAACTGAGATCGAGCCATGAAAACCTGCACTTGCAAACCGGGCGGCTCCAGTCCCTATCTGAACGGCGAGGGCTTCTCCCGCCGGCGCTTCCTCCGCGTCGCCGGCACGGGCCTCGTGGCCTCGTACTTTGCCGACGTCCTCGACCCGCGGCTGCTCTCCGCGGCCACGGTGGTCAACGGCGCGACGCTGAAGAACACCGCCAAGAGCTGCATCTTCATCTTCTGCTCCGGCGCCATGAGCCAGACCGACATGTGGGACCTCAAGGAAGGCTCCTGGACGCCCCCCGATCTTGCGCCGACGAGCTACGGCGCCATCCGCTGGCCGCAGGGCCTCCTGCCGAAGACGGCCGAGCATCTGAACAAGCTGAGCATCGTCCGCTGCGGCCTCTCCTGGGCCGCCGTGCATCAGCTCGGGCAGACCTGGGCCCAGATCTCGCGCAATCCCACCGGCGCCACGGGCGCGATCTCTCCGCACATCGGCGCCGTGGCCTCGCTCGAGTACCAGCTCCAGCGCCAGGCCGACGACATCCTGCCCGGCTTCATCGCCCTCAACTCCGGCAACATCCCCGCCGCGGGCTACCTGCCGGCGAAGTACGGCCCGTTCGGCGTGACCACGGACGAGAACGGGCTGGCCACGCTCAACCACCCCGACGGGGCCGCGCGCTTCAGCCGCCGCTGGGATCTCCTCCACCAGCTCGACCGCAGCCGCGCCACCGGCCGCCTCGGCAAGCCGTCGATGGACATGAACGACTTCTACGACCAGTCCAAGGCCATCATCGACTCGCCGGGCATCGACGCCCTCTTCTCCTTCACCGCCGCCGAGCACGCCCGCTACGGCTCGACCGACTTCGGCGACGCCCTGATCGTGGCCCGCAACCTCGTCGGCTCCGGCCGGGGCACCCGCTTCGTCCAGGCCACCCTCGGCGGCTGGGATCATCACAGCGACATCTACAACCGCAACGCCGCCCAGTCGATCTACGTCCAGAGCAAGCAGCTCGATGACGCCCTGGGGCCGCTCCTGACCGACCTGGCTTCGACCGCGGGATCGACGCCCGGCAAGTCCCTCCTCGACGAGACCCTGATCGTCATCCTCAGCGAGTTCGGCCGCACCGTCGGCCCGGTCACCGGCCAAGCCGGCCGCGACCACTACCTGCGCAACTCCTACGTCTTCGCCGGCGGGGGAGTGCAGGGCGGGCGGATCGTCGGCAAGACCAACGAGGTCGGCGACAAGGTCCTCGAGTACCAGTGGAGCGAGAACCGCGACGTCCGCCCCGAGGACGTCACCTGCACCCTCTACTCCGCGCTGGGCATCGACTACACCACCGTCCGCACCGACGACCCCCTCGGGCGTGGGTTCGAGTACGTGCCGTTCGCCAAGGATGGCGAGTACGCCCCGGTAGGCGAGTTGTTCTAGGAGTGCGGTAGCGAAGCTACCGCTTTCGTATCCGGATCGCAGAGCGGTGGCTTCCGCCACCGCACTCCTAGATTACACTCCCATCCATGCAGGTGATCCTCCAGGGGAGCCTCCGGCACTTCCCGCCGGCCGACCTCCTCGTGTTCCTCGCCGGGCGGGGGCAGGGCGGGACGCTCGATCTCGAGAGCACCGGCCGGCGCACGCGCATCCTCTTCGACGGCGAGAAGGTCCTCTGGGCCGAGTCGTCGCGGGGTGGGGAAGTGCGCGACGTCGTCCTGGACGCCTTCGACTGGACTGCCGGCAGCTTCACCCTGCTCGACTCCGCCGCCCTCCCCGAGAACGCCGGCGCGGTGGCCCTCGACCTCACGGCGCTGATCGAGGAGTCCAGGCGCCGCGCGGCCTCGTTCGCCGACAACACGCTCTTCCGGGTCGTGGAAGACCCGCTCCAGCAGCAGGTCAGCCTCACCGCCGACGACCTGCGGCTCCTCTTCCGCCTCGCCGCGGGCAAGAGCTTCAAGGAGCTCGTCGCCGAGATCGGCTCGCCGCGGACTGAACTGACGGAACGCCTGAGAAATCTGATGAAGCTCGGACTGATCACCACCGCCGTGCCCGAGGAGGCGATGGCGGTGGCGGACGCGAAGACGGCGCCGGGCCTCAAGCCGGCGCCCCGCCGGCGCACGCTCGTCGGCTCGCTCACGCCCGACCACGCCCCGGACAACGTCTATCCGCTGCTCGACGCCGAGCACACCATCGGCCGCGCCCCGTCGAACTCTATCCCCATCGGCGACGGCAGCGTGTCCTCCAACCACGCGCGCATCCTGCGCACCGAGGACGGCTTCGTGCTCGAAGACCTCCAGAGCCGCAACGGCACGTTCGTCAACGGCGAGAAGGTGACCGACAAGCGCCTCCTCGTCGACGGCGACCTCATTCGCGTCGGCAAGATCATCATGACCTTCAACGTTGCGCGCGAGTCGAAGACGACGGACTCGACGCAGCCCGAGGTGCGCGTCGTCTGATGCGCTACGACCTCCTGGTAGTCGGCTCCGGTCCCGCCGGTCTCGCCACCGCCTCCCACGCGCAGGCGAACGGCCTGCGCTACGTCCTCCTCGAGCGCACCGACCATCTCGCCGACACGATCTTCGCCTACCAGGCCCGCAAGTTCGTCATGGCCGAGCCGGTGATGATCCCCGCTCGCGGCGAGGTGCCGTTCGAGGCCGGCTCGCGCGAGTCGATCCTGAACGCCTGGCAGCGGCATGTCGACGAGGGGAAGCTGAACGTCGTCCTGGGCGCCGAGGTGAAGTCGCTCAAGCGCGAGGGCGACCGGTTCCTGGTGAAGACCTCCGCGGGCGGGGAGTACGAGGCGGCGAAGATCGTGCTGGCCATGGGGACGCAGGGCAACCCGCGCAAGCTCGGCGTGCCCGGCGACCAGCTTCCGCACGTGCTCTATCGCCTCGTCGATCCGGCCGAGCATCAGGACCAGGACATCCTCGTCGTCGGCGCCGGCGACTCGGCGCTGGAGATCGCCATCGCCCTCTCCGACGAGAACCGCGTCGGCCTGATCGTCCGCGGCCCGGAGATCACCCGCGCGAACGAGATCCTCACCCGCGAGGTGCTCTCCCGCCAGGCCGCGGGGCGGATGACCGTCTACTTCAACACCCAGGTCAAGGAGGTCTTCGAGGATTACGCGGACCTCAACGTCCGCGGCGAGATCACCCGCGTTCCCGCGGAGCTGATCTTCCTCAAGCTCGGCGCCGACCCGCCGCGGAAGTTCTTCGAGGCCTGCGGCATCCGTTTCACCGGCGAGGGCAAGGACGCCCGGCCGATCCTCAGCCCGTACCACGAGTCGAGCGTGCCCGGCCTGTTCCTCATCGGCGCGGCCAGCGGCCGCGACCTGATCAAGCTCGGCATGAACCAGGGCTGGGAAGTGGTCGAGCACCTCATGGGCCGCGAGGTCGAGCCGGCCGACGAGGCCGTGCTCAAGGAGCGCCTCCCGTTCTGGCAGGGCTCCGTGCGCGAGCGCATCGCCGCCATCCGCAGCCGCGTGCCGCTCCTTGCCGCCGCGGACGAGCAGCAGCTGCGCGACACGTTCCTCGCCGCGCGCGTGCGCGAGTATCACGACGGCGAGACCATCATCCGCCAGAACGATTACACCAACGACTTCCTCATCGTCGCCTCCGGCCGGGTCGCGCTGTACCGCCGCCCGGAGCAGCAGACCGCCGAGGTGAAGATCGCCGAGCTCACCGCGGGCAACTTCTTCGGCGAGATGAGCCTCATCTCCGGCCGCCGCCGCACCGCCACCGCCACGGCCATCGGCCCGACGCGCATCATCGAGATCCCGCGCAAGGCCATCCTGAAGCTGCTCGCCAACGCCCCGAAGGCGAAGGCCCTCGTCGACCAGGCCTTTCTCCTCCGCGCCTTCGGCGGCTATCTCTTCCCCGGCGTCCCCGAGGCCCTCCTCGGCCAGCTCGTCGACCGCGCCGTCGTGCAGAGCCTCGGCAAGGACGCCGTGGTCTTCAAGCAGGGCGACGTCGCCGACGCCTTCTACCTGATCCGCAACGGCATGGTGAAGATCTCCAAGAAGTCGGGCGACAAGGAGGTCGTGCTCAGCTACCTCGTGGCCGGCAACTTCTTCGGCGAGGCCGCGCTCTTCTCCGACGCCGCGCGCACGGCCACGGTCACGACGATCTTCCCCTCCGACCTGATCAAGCTCTCCAA
The DNA here is from genome assembly GCA_044866315.1 of Thermoanaerobaculia bacterium. GTDB lineage: Bacteria > Acidobacteriota > Thermoanaerobaculia > Gp7-AA8 > Gp7-AA8 > QHVT01. Next base: position 7,680 of record JBIOTX010000351.1, read on the forward strand.
GCGCGACTTCGACAACTTCCTGGCCGCGAACCCCGACCTGCGCGAGGCCCCGCTGCGCAAGCTCGAGGAGCGGCGCATCGCCGGCCTCATCGCCGAGGGCACACCCGGCTCGGGCAACATCCTCGGCGACCTCATTCGCGAGGAAGTGGTCATGGGCACGCAGACGCTCATGATCGACGAGCACCGCTGCATCCGCTGCGGCAACTGCATCGCCGCCTGCGAGGGCGTGCACGACGACGGGCAGGCCCGCCTCTCCCTGACCGGCATCAAGCTCTACAACCTCCTGGCCCCCAACTCCTGCTGGCAGTGCGAGAACCCGCTGTGCATGCTCGACTGCCCGCCCGACGCCATCGCCCGCGACCCCCGCGGCGAGGTCTACATCAAGTCCAACTGCATCGGCTGCGGCAACTGCGAGCGCAACTGCCCCTACGGCAACATCTTCATGGTCCACAAAGAGCCCGAGCGCTCGATCTTCGGCTGGATCAAGTCCCTGTTCCGGAAGGAAAAGGTCGCCGAGGTCGAACAGACCGTGGCCGTGAAGTGCGACCTCTGCCGCGACATCAGCGGAGGACCGGCGTGCGTGCGAGGGTGCCCGACGGGAGCGGCAATCCGATTGACCCCTGAACAGTATCGCGAGACTTTGGAAGAACTGGTGATCTCCAGAGGGGAGAGATGAATGAAGAGGTTCGAGGTTCGAGGGAAGAATGAAGAAATTCTTACCTCTTCATTCGAACCTCGAACCTCTTAATTCCTATGCCCATCGCGCGTAGCGGAGTCCTCTGGCGCCGGATCTTCTTCGTCCTCCTCGCGGGGACGATCGCCCTCTACTTCTACTCCGCCCGCGGCGAGTTCAAGCACGGCGGCTCCGACATCGGTCTGGCCTTCGGCATCGCCGGCACGGCCCTGATCCTCCTTCTCGCCTTCTTCGGCGTTCGCAAGCGCTGGTATCGCTCCACCCTCGGCACGCTCGAGCAGTGGCTGCAGTCGCACATCTACCTCGGCATCCTTGCCGCGGTGATCCTCTTCTTCCACACCGGCGGGCGGTTCGAGGACAAGGTGGCGGTGGCGACGCTCGGGCTGGTGTTGATCGTCGTCGCCAGCGGGGCGGTGGGGGCGGTGCTGTACGTGACCGTGCCGCGGATGCTGACGGAGGTGGAGAGCAATCTCACCGTCGACGACATCTCCGACCAGCTCAACCAGCTCGCCCGGTCGATGGCTCGCATCGCCTCCGGACGCAGCGCGCCGTTCCAGCGCATCTACGACGAGCTGCTGCGCCAGTCCACGCCCGGTCCGCTGGCGGGCTGGCGGCTGCTCCTCTCGCGGATGCGCAACCGCAAGCAGCAGGATCCGGCCGACTGGGCGCGCCTGATCGCCCTCGTGCCGAAGGAAGAACAGGAAGAGCTGCGGCAGATGCTCGTCGTTTCCCGCCAGCGCAAGGAGCTCCTCCTGCGCCTGGTCTACCAGCAGCGCTACAAGAACGTGCTCGAGTCGTGGCTCTACGTGCACGTGCCGTTCACGATCGCGCTGCTGGTCTTCGCCGCGCTGCACATCGCGGCGGTGTTCTATTACGGGAAGCTGCCATGGTGAGCGCCCCGTGTCATCCCGAGCGTGG
>JBIOTX010000352.1:0-7717 GCA_044866315.1 Thermoanaerobaculia bacterium
ACTCGAGGTCGCGGTAGTCGAGGAGGAGATCGTGCAGCCAGAGCGTGGCGCGCTTGCCGACCGTCGTCAGCTGCGCGGGCTGGAAGTGCGTGAACGCCAGCGCGGGCGTCGCGCGCCACTTCCAGGCCAAGTCGCGCAGCTTCGCCATCAGGGTCACGACCCGGCCGCGGAGAGTCCGCAGCCCCTCGTGCATCTGCAGGACGTCCGTGTTGTCGGTGACGTAGGCCGAGGTCGCGCCGAGGTGGATGATGCCCTTCGCCGAGGGGGCCTGGAGGCCGTAGGCGTGGATGTGGGCCATCACGTCGTGACGCACCTCGCGCTCGCGGCGCTCGGCATCCTCGTAGTTGATGGTGTCGGCGCTCGCCTTCAGCTCCGCGATCTGCGCGTCCGTGATCCGGAGCCCCAGCTCCTTCTCCGCCTCGGCCAGCGCGATCCAGAGCCGCCGCCACGTGCGGAACTTGAAGTCGGGGGAGAAGAGGTACGACATTTCCCGCGACGCGTAGCGCTCCGTCAGCGGGTTCGAGGCGTGATCGCGCTTCACGGATGAATTATATTCGCTACACTAGCGTCCGAATGCTCCCGTCTGTCTCCACCCACGACTCGCGTCGCGCGACCCAGGTCACGCTCAAGGCCGTAATCCTGCTGTCCGGCGCGCTGACGGTGGTGTTCTTCATCTCCTTCTTCTTCAGCGACCGCGGCCTGCCCGAGCTGCAGCACGCCCGCGCCCGGGTGGACGCGCTGCGCGCCCAGATCGACCGGATCGAGGCCGAGAACGCGCGCCTGCGCGCGGAGATCGAGAGCGTCAAGAAGTCGACCTACGCCGTCGAGCGCATCGCCCGCGAAGACCTCGGCATGTCCCGCAAGGGTGAGGTCGTCTACATGCTGCCGAAGAAGTGATCCTCTGGCGCTGTCTCTTCCGCCCCGGCCACGAGGCCGCTCGCCTCATCGGCATCCGTCTCGAAGGCTGCGCCGTCTTCGCCCACGAGGACCATCCGTGCCGCCTCGACTACGTGATCACCTGCGATGACGCCTGGCGCACGCAGCATGCGCGCGTGACGGGCTGGGTCGGCGACCGGGAGATCGACATCGAAATCGCCACCAATCCGTGGCGGCTCAATGGCGTGGAAGTCGAGGCCGTCCGCGGCTGCACGGACATCGATCTCAACTTCAGCCCGAGCACGAACCTCCTGCCGATCCGCCGGCTGAATATGGCCGTCGAGACCGAGGCGACGGTGCGCGCGGCGTGGCTGCGCTTCCCCTCGTTCCAGCTCGAGCCGCTCGAGCAGGTCTACCGCCGCCTCGCGCGCGATCGCTATCGCTACTCGAGTGCCGGCGGCTCCTTCGTCGCCGAGCTGACCGTCGATGAGAACGGCTTCCCGACCGACTATCCCGGCGGCTGGACGGTCGAGCGCTCCAAGAGCGAGGTGTAGCCGTCCAGCACGCGCGCCAGGATAACGATCTGCTCGTTGGCCTCCTTCCACTTGCGCTGCTCGATGGCCTCGCGCACGCCGGGCAGCGTCTTCACGCCGTAGCCGGTGTAGAAGCCGGGCGCGTAGACGTGGTGCTTGTACCAGGGCCGCCCCGGCAGTCCCTCGTCGCGCGTGAGCGCGTGCTCGAGGCGCATGATCGCCGCGTCGTCGCGTGAGGGCGCCTTGTCGAATGCGCGGGCGGCCTTCTGCAGCCGCTCCACCGCGTTCTGCAGCGGCGCGAATTCGAGATGCGGCACGGGCTCCTGGGTTTTAGGCATGACGAACGGCTTGGTCGGATCGGCGGCGATCTCCATCGTCCGCTCGCGGACCTGGCGGTTCCGCTCCTCCGTCTCCGCGCGCATCGAGTCGGCGAGCTTGGTCACCTCGCGCAGGTAGCCGTCGACGGTGTCCGCGAACGTCGTGGCCTCGAACGGCAGAAAGTCGGCGTTGGCGAGGCGGAGCATCATCCGCCCGGTCGTCTTCGCCAGGGCCACGCCGTAGTCGAACTTCGGGTCGCCGAAGCGGATGAAGTGATCGAAGGAGTCGTACGCGGAGTGATAGACGCCGTACTCCCCCTCGCCGCCGTAGCCGATGTTCAGCGAGGCGATGCCGGCGTGCTGCAGGAAGGGTGTGTAATCGGAGCCCGAGCCGAGGGCGTCGAGGCGCATGAGGGCGCGATCGCGGTACTCCTTCTGCTCGCTCGGCGAGGTCATCCTCACGAGGTTCGCCGCGTGCAGCCGCTCCAGCACCGACACCCCGCGCTGCGGATCCTCCACGTCCCGCGCGACCTCGGTCACGAAGCGCTCCAGCGTGTGCGAGCCGTCCGCGCCGAGGAAGCCGCGGCCGTTCGAGTCGGAGTTGATGTACAGCACGGCGTGCTGCTTCAGGTCGGCGAGGTGCTGCTCGACCCACTCCGTCGAGCCGAGGAGCCCCGGCTCCTCCGCGTCCCAGCCGGCGAAGACCAGGGTGCGCCGCGGGCGCCAGCCGCTCTTGGCCAGCTCCCCGATCGCGCGCGCCTCCTCCATCAGGGCGACCATGCCGCTCACCGGATCGAGCGCGCCGTGCACCCAGCCGTCATGGTGATTGCCGCGGACGATCCACTGATCGGCGAGGTCCGTGCCGCGCAGGCGCGCGACCACGTCATAGGCCGGCGCGAGCTTCCAGTCGAAGGCCAGCTTCAGGTGTACGCGCGCGGGGCCGGGGCCGAGGTGATAGGTGATCGGCAGGACGCCGCGCCAGTCCTGCGGCGCGATCGGGCCGCCGAGATTGCGGAGCAGCGGCAGCGCGTCGGCGTAGGAGATGGGGAGGACGGGGATCTTCGTCAGCGTCGGCGCGTCCTTGCGGTCGAGCCGCTTCGCCCCTTCCGTCGCGCCCACCCCCGGCGTCAGCGGATCGCCCGGAAACAGCGGCATGTCCGCGACCGAGCCGCGCTGCGCCGAGTACTCGCTGCGATACGCGCCCTTCGGGTAAACGTCGCCCTGGAAATACCCGTCATCGCGCGGATCGGAGTAGATGATGCAGCCGATCGCGCCGTGCTCCGCGGCGACCTTCGGCTTGATCCCGCGCCACGACCCGCCGTAGCGCGCGATCACGATCTTCCCGCGGACGTCGATCCCGCGCCGCTCCAGCTCCTCGTAGTCCTTCGGGATGCCGTAGTTCACGTACACCAGCTTGCCCGTCACGTCGCCGTCGATCGAGTACGCGTTGTACGGCGGCAGGATCTCGCCCGACTGCCCGGAGGTCGCGTCCTCCGCCAGCGGCGGCTCGGTGAGCTTGGCCACGTACCGCTCCGGCCCGACCAGCTCCACCACCCGCACCTTCGGCGTCGGGAACAGCACATCGAACCGCTCGATGGCCGTCTCGTACCCCCATGACCGGAACAGCGAGGCCATGAACTCGGCGTTGTCCTTCCCGTGCGGCGACCCCACGTGATGCGGATGCGCGGTCATGCGCTTCATCCACTCGCGTAGGTTGTCGCGGTTCAGCTTCGCGTCGAACTGCGCTTCGAGAGCATGCTGCTTCGCCGGATCGGTGAAGCCGTAAATCGGCTTCGGGGCGGGTTGGGCGGTCAGAGTGGTGGTGAGGAGGAGCGTCGAAGCGAGGATGCGGCGCATGGAGCGGGATTCTATAAACTCCGCCCCTCATGTGCGGCATCAACGCCATCTTCGCCTGGCGCGCGGGCGCGCCGCCGGTGGATCGCGAGGAGCTGCTGATCTCGCGCGAGTGCATGCGCTCGCGGGGGCCGGATGCCGCGGACGTCTGGGTGTCCGAGGACGGCCGGGTCGGTTTCGGGCACCGGAGGCTGGCCATCATCGACCTCTCCCCCGCCGGGGCGCAGCCGATGCGGCGCGGGGAGCGGGTGATCGTCTTCAACGGCGAGATCTACAACTACCGGGAGCTGCGGGCGCGGCTGGAGTCACAAGGGCGCACGTTCACGTCGCATTCGGACACCGAGGTCCTGCTGGCGCTGTATGACGAGATGGGCGAGGCGATGCTGCCGCTGCTGCGGGGGATGTTCGCCATCGCCCTGTGGGATGGGGCGAAGCGGCGCATGCTCCTGGCGCGCGACCCGTACGGGATCAAGCCGCTGTACTACGCCGACGACGGCGGCACGCTGCGCGTGGCGTCACAGGTGAAGGCCCTGATCGCGGGCGGACGGGTGGACAAGCGCTTCGATCCGGCCGCGGCGGCGGGGTTTTTCCTGCGCGGGACGGTGCCGGAGCCGTTCACCATGTATCGCGCCATCCGCGCGCTGCCGGCGGGGTCGTACTGCTGGGTGGACGAGCGCGGTGCTCACGAGCCGCTGCAGTATTTCTCGATCGCGGCGACGCTGCGCGAGGGCGTGGAGAACGCGAGAGCCGTCAGCGACGACGAGCGGCGCGCCATGGTCCACGACGCGGTGCTCGAGTCGGTCCGCTATCACATGGTCGCCGACGTTCCAGTCGGGGCGTTCCTCTCCGCAGGCATCGACTCCAGCGCCATCGTCGCCCTGGCGCGCGAGAGCGGCGCGGAGGACCTGCAGACGATGACCCTCCGCTTCGAGGAGTACCGCGGCCGCGACAACGACGAGGCGCCGCTCGCGGCCAGCGTGGCCCGGCAGTACGGCGTCCGCCACACCATCCGCGATCTCACCCTCGCCGACTTCAGGGCCGAGCTGCCGCGCATCTTCGCGGCCATGGACCAGCCGACGGTCGATGGTCTGAACAGCTACTTCATCAGCAAGGCCGCGGCGGAGCTGGGACTCAAGGTCGCGCTCTCCGGCACGGGCGGCGACGAGCTGTTCGGCGGCTACACATCCTTCCGCGACATCCCGCGCTGGATGCCGATCACCTCGCGGCTCTCGCGCGTGCCCGGCTTGGCTCAGGGCGTGTACAAACTGAACTCGCTGCTGGCGAAGCGCAGCCGGCACATCAGCCCGAAGATGGGAGAGATCCTCCGCTACGGCTCGTCTTACGCCGGGGCCTACCTGGTCAAGCGCGGACGCTTTCTCGCCTCCGAGCTCCCGGACGTCCTCGGCCGCGAGATCGCCGAGGAGGGGCTGCGACGGCTCGATGTCCTGGGGCTGATCGAGCGCGCCGTCACTCCCGATCCCGGCAATCCGTACGCACGCGTGGCCGCGCTCGAGTCGTCGCTCTACCTGCGCAATCAGCTGCTGCGGGACATGGACTGGGCGAGCATGGCCCACTCCCTGGAGGTGCGCGTGCCGCTCGTGGACGCGCACCTGCTGGCCAAGCTCGCGCCGGTGCTGGTCACGCGCAAGGAGCGCGGCAAGCAGATCCTCGCCAACGCGCCGCGCCCGCCGCTGCCGGACGCCGTCCGCGCGCGGCGCAAGACCGGCTTCACCCTGCCGATCAAGGAGTGGCTGGGCCAGGAAGGGCGCGTGGAGTTCGGCAAGCGCAGCTGGGCGCGCAAGGTCTACGAGGTGATGTTCTCGCCGGCCAACGGTTCCTGGTGATCACTGCACCGTGAGCGTCGTCTTCATGCCCTTCTTCGCGTGATCCTTGACCGGGCAGTAGACGGTGTACGTGCCCGGCCTGAGGTTCACGGTCAGCGTGGCCGTATTGCCGCGCGGCAGCTTCTCTGTCTTCTCTTCGATGCCGTTGCCCTCGATCTCGAACGCGTGCTCCTCCTTGCCGCCGTTCTCGACGTGGAACGCGATCGTCCCCGCCGGCGCGGTCTGCGGCATGTGGATGGCGTACTCGATGAGATGCACCTCCTGCGTCGGCGGCGCGGCCGTGGCGCGGTTGCCGGCCGGCTCGTCTTTCTCGGGAGGAATCGGCGGATTGAGCTTCGACTGCTCCGTCGCGCTGGTGTCGCCGGCGACGGTGGTCGACTGCGACGGCCCGGTCCGCGAGGCGTCGGCCGCCTCCCGGTAGCACGCGGCGACGGCGAGACAAGCGGCGAGCAGCACGGCGACGCGCACGGCTACTGCTTCCTGGTCGTGGTGACGACCGTGGAGGTGGTCTCGGTGGGGGTGGTCACGGACGCGGTGGTGGTGGTCGGCGTCACGATCGTCGAGCTCGTGTCCGTCGGCGTGACCACCGACGTGCCGGTCGCCTCCATCGGCGCGGTGGACGACGTATCCATCGTCGTGGTCGTCGACGTCGTGGACAGATCCCCCGTGTAGCTCACGGCGGTATCGCTCGCCGGCGTCTCCGCGGCGTCGCGGCTGCAGCCCGCCAGGGCGGCCAGGCAGAGTAAGCTCACAAACAGCTTGCGCATCGAACAGCTCTCCTTCGGCGAAACAGGCAGGCAAAACGCGGGCCGGGCTGAGCGGTGGCTCGGCAAACGTGGCGACCTCGTCGCCATGATCCTGATGGCCATCGCCGTGGTGCGCATCGCCGCGACGTTCACCGTCTTCTCCGCGACCTCCGACGAGTCGATGCACCTCTCCTGCGGCCTGGAGCTGCTGACGCAGCACCGCTACAGCCTCCAGCTCGAGAACCCGCCGCTGCCGCGGGTGATCATGGCCGCGCCTCCCCTCCTGGCCGGCCTGACCTTCAACCCGAACATCGACCCATGGGAGCAGGTCCGCGGCCTCTTCTATTCGCAGCCGAACTACATCCGCAACGTCGCCGTCGGCCGCATCGGCAACCTTCTGTTCTTCCTGATCGCAGCGATCGCGGTCTGGCGCTGGGCGCGGCGCGAGCTCGGACCCGCGGGCGGCGCGCTGGCCACGCTGCTCTTCACCACCCAGCCCATCGTCCTCGGCTACTCGGGCATCGCCAATCACGACGCCCCCGCGCTGGCCGGCGTCGCCGTCTCCCTCCTCGCCTTCGCGCGCTGGCTCGACCAGCCGACGGGCGGGCGGGCGGCGGTATTCGGCTTGGCCTACGGCTTTGCCATCGCCTGCAAGTTCTCCTGTCTCCCGTATATCCCCTTGGCCTGCCTGGCCATGTTCGCCGTAGCCCGCCGCCGCGACTGGAGAAGCGCCGCGATCGCCTTCCCGATCGCGTTCGTTACGATGTTTCTGACCGTCTGGGCCAGCTACGCCTTCGTCTTCGGCTCGCTCGAGGACTACGAGCTGCGCATCCCGCCGCTCGGCGACGGCACGGCCGCGCGGGTCTTCGCGAAGCTGGATCCGAAGGCGAACATCCCGATGCCGCACGTCGTCGCCGGCGTGGCGGGTCTGATCCGCCTCGACCGCGAGGGGCACCTCTCCTACCTCCTCGGCGAGCTGAGCATGACCGGCTTCCGCTCCTACTTTCCGATCGGCATCGCCGTGAAGACGACCTTGGCCTCGCTGCTGCTCGTCATCTGCGGATTCTTCTTCGCCCGCACGCGCGCCTTCCTTATCCCCTTCGCTGCCGCCCTCGGCTTGCTGCTCGCCGGAATCCCGAGCACGCTCGACCTCGGCGTGCGCTACGTCCTGCCGCTCTACGCGCCGCTGATGATCGCCGCAGCCACGGCGACCGCGGCGATGCTCGCGCACCCGCGGCGCTGGGTGCGCATCGCCGCAATCGTGCTTCTCGTGTGGCACACCGGCGCGTCGCTGCTCGCGCATCCCGACTACTTCCCCTACTTCAACGAGCTCGCCGGACGCGATCCGTCGCGCATCCTCGTCGACAGCAATCTCGACTGGGGACAGGACGCGCTGCGCCTGCGCGAGGTCCTGCGCGAAGAGAAAATCCAGCACGTCGGGCTGTACATCATCGGCCTGCACCAGTACGACAAGCTCGGCTTCCCGCCGCACACGCAGGTCGAGCAGAACTTCCCGATGCAGGGCTGGATCGCGGTGAGCGATCACG
>JBIOTX010000353.1:0-2689 GCA_044866315.1 Thermoanaerobaculia bacterium
AGAGCCCGCCGCTCCACGTCACCGCACGCGGTAGTAGAACTCGCGGTCGAAGAAGTTCGACCGTCCGCTGCCATCCCGAAACTCCACCAGCTCCACCACCACCAGCACGCCCGCCTTGGTGTTCGCCTGCAGGCGCACGCACGCGCCGTCGAAGTCGAACTTGGCCAGGAACGCGCCGGCGGCGTACTCCTCGAACGTGAACGAGTAGACGCTCGCGGCCACGGTGCCCCAGTCGGAGTCGCCGTCGGCGAAGCGGCCGAAGGCCTGCACGTCGACGCCGCCGTTGTCGTTCACGGTGACGACGATGCGCGACACGCGCCCGGCGGCGTTGGTGTTCCGCCAGTCGCCGAGGATGACCGAGAGATCGAGACGGGTCGCTGTGGCGGCGATCGCCGTCATGCACTCTCCCGGAAGAAAAACTCGCGGGTGAAGCGGTCGACCAGCGGGCCGCGGGCGCGGAACTTCACGAACGTCGCCACGACGAGCAGGCCGATGTTCAGGTTCGCGTGGACCTCGACGTCCATCCCTTCGAAGCGATAGCGGGCCAGGAATGCGCCCGCGCGGGCGTCACCGGTGTCGATGCCGCCGGAGAAGAGGACCTCGGCCTTGACCCGGCCCCACCTTGGCGGCGACGGCGCGGAACTGCCGAAGATCTCCACGAACAGCTCGTCCCCCTCGGTGGTCACGGTGAGGGAGTCGATCCACTGCGGCTTCTCGTTGGTCTTGCGCCAGGTGCCGGTCAGGGTCTCGATCTCGATCCGGGGCGGCGGCGGGGGAATGTCCCGCTCTTCCCACTTCTCGGCCAGTCTCATCCCTGCTCCACCACGGCCGCTTCCGCCAGGCCGATCGCCGCGCGCGCCAGTCCTTCCGGCATCTCCTCGCCGGTCATGAGCTCGAACTGCCGTGCGGCCTGGGCGAGCAGCATCTCCGTGCCGTCGATGGTAATCCTTCCCGGGCCGCGCGTGCGCGTGATCAGCGACGTCGCGCCGCTGCGGTAGACCAGATCCACCACCACGGCGTCGCGCGGGAGCTTCTCGACCGCGAACGGCGTCTCGTCCTCCTCGCGCCCGACGGGCGTGGCGTTGACGAAGATCGAGTACGGCTCGGCGGAGAAGGCGCTGAGGGGCATGAACGGCAGGCGCAGGAGGCGCACGGCCAGCGAGCCGCGCTCGAGGCCGCGGTTGACCAGCGTGACATCCGCGCCGGCCTGCTGCAGCGCCGCGGCCATGGCCCGGCCGGAGCCGCCGCAGCCGATCACCGCCGCGCGGCGGTTGCGCAGCACGACCGAGTGATCGCGCAGGGTGAGCATCACCCCGTCGGCGTCGGTGGTCTCGGCGATCCACTCCTCGCCTTCCCGGCGGAGGAGGTTCGTCGAGCGGGCCCGGTCGACCATGGCGCTGCGGCGCTGGGTCGCGGCCAGGGCGACGGCCTTGAACGGCGAGACCACGGAGATCCCGCGCAGCGGGAGGCCGAGGCGGTCGAGCGCGCCGGAGGCGACGACCTCGCGCCAGAACTCGCCGAAGTCGTCCACCTGGAAGGCGACGTAGAGAGCCTCGCGCCCCAGGGCGCGGTAGCCGCTGTTGTGGATGCGCGGCGAGAGCGAGTGCATCACCGGGTTGCCGGCCATGGCGAACAGCTCCGCCGCCGGCCAGAGATCGGGGAAGCCGTAGTCGTCGGCCAGCCGCATCGTGGGCGGCGTGCCGTCCTCGCCGTAGTCGTCGCCGAGACGGCTGAAGATCACCGGAGCGCCGAGGCGGGGCGCGACGATGCGCGTCCACACCCCGGACGCTCCGGATGCGAATGCGATCACATCCGTCCGCTGCTCCGCGTGGAGGAGCGCGAGCGGATGGAGCTGCCCGGCGACGGTCTTCGGCACGACTTCGAGAACGTAGAGTCGCGCCGGCGTCGCGGTGAGGTGGCGGAGGCGGTGGCGGAGCTCGTCGATGTCCGAGGACGGGCCGCGCCAGGTGATGACCCGCTTGTGCGGCGGGATCTCGCGCAGGACCGAGTCGACGAGGTCGCCCTGTTCGAGCGTGACCAGGTCCCACGACGCCGCGGCGCGGCGGAGGAGCTCCCGCCGCTCCCGGACCGTGCAGGTCGTGGCCCCGGCGGTGTAGAGCAGCTCCCCGTGAAACCGCGCCCGCAGCCAGACCGGATCGACTTCCCCGGCCCGGTCGGCCCGCAGCTCCAGGATGCTGGCGATCGAGGACACGTCGGACAGGTCGTCGTCCGTCACGGGAAAGCGATCAACCGTCGCTACGACCGCCGCGTGCGCCATTCGGCTAGCTCCTTCGAAGGGACCTGGGGACCCGAGACTCGGAAAGAAGACGATTTCGGAGGGTGAGGTGTGAAGTCAGGGCGCAGGGCGCAGGGGGCAGGGCGCAGAGAAAACGGGGACGGGCGGGGGCTGCGCCCTGCGCCCTGCCCTCTGCGCCCTCCTCCTCCACAACAAACTGCCGGTAATGCTCGTACCGCTCGAGGATCAGGTCCACGTACGCCACCGGCTCCGTCCCCCGGGCGAAGCCGTGGCGCACGACCGGGTCGTTGTAGACGGCGCGCTTGGACTTGCGGATCAGCCAGTAGGCGACGTTGTCCCAGGAGTCGGGGTCGTCGCCGTGTTTCTCGGCCAGGCGGCGGGCGTCCTCGACGTGGCCGAGGCCGACGTTGTAGGAGGCGAGGATGAACTTGA
>JBIOTX010000354.1:0-20126 GCA_044866315.1 Thermoanaerobaculia bacterium
GCAATCCCACCGCACGACTCGCACAAGAGGACCTGACGACCGACACCGCTCCCGCGTCGACTTCCACAATCCCCCCGTCGAGTTGCACAGTCCTCCCCGACGACTCGCGCAATTCACCCTGACGACCGCCACAATCCACCGCGACGACAGGCGCAATCCCGGCGGAGGAAGAGCCCCATGACCGCGCACGGCGCATCTCGCAGACCGGCGAGTTGCGGACCGGAGCCGCGCGACGTGCGTACCGGCAGGCGGCGATGCGTCCCGTCTCACGCGCGCGGCGCGGATCGACGTGAGGGATTGCGCCGATCAACAGGTGGAACGGCGCGAGTCGTCCGGGAGGACGGTGCGACTCGACGGGCGGACGGTGCGAGTCGACGCGGGAGCGGGGCGTGTCGTCATGGCGGATTGTGCGAGTCGACGAGTGGGATTGCGCGAGTCGTCAGAGCGGACTGCGCGAGTCGCCACGGCTCCTCAGCCCGGCGGCAGGGGCACATCCGCCGGAAGCGGCGGTGCCGCCGCTTCCGCCGCGGGCGGTGGCGCCTGCGCCCGCCTAACGGCGGCGCAGATCTGCCCATACACCTCGCGCGCCCGCGCCTTCTTCATCGCGAAGCGCAGGACGGCCTTGGAGCGGCGGCCGAAGACGGTGATGACGTCCAGGCCGAAGGCGAGGCGGAGGAAGAACATCACCAGGACGGGCAGTCCGATGGCCAGGAACACGGCCGCGGCGGGCCAGAAGTCGGTGTTCGCGGCGAGGATGGCCACGGCGATGGCGACGAAGATCAGGCCGATGACGGCCGTGATCACGAGGTAGAGCGGGCCGGACTCGCGGTGGTAGGTCACGAGCAGGACGTCGTCGAAGAAGACGCGCCGGCGCGTGACCTCGTAGAACACGTGCGACTCCACCTCCAGGCCGTCCGGAAGCTGGTAGACGGCATCCCCTCCAGCGGGCGTTCGGTAGCGGCTGAGGCGGACGCGCGGGGCAGCGCTCACGTCGCCCCCTTCGTGAAGGCGAAGATCCAGAAGATGAGCAGGCCGATGCCGGCCAGGGCCTCCAGAATGCCGAGGATCCCGATGATGACCACGCCGGCGATGGAGCGGCCTTCCGCTCTCCGCTGGGCCACGCCGTGCTTCGCGTAATACGCGGCCAGGATGCCGAAGGGGAGCAGGGTCAGGGCGAGGAAGCAGGGGGCGAGGAGCGGTCCGGCGATGACCCACAGGCGCGCGAGCAGCCCGTAGTCGCGATAGCGCGTCCGCGCCGTCGCCAGCGCGCCCTCGGCGGTCAGGCGGTCGAAGCACGACGGGCAGAACGACCCTTCCGCGACGGTCATCTCGCACAGCGCGCAGATGAAGAGGCCGCAGCGGCCGCACGAGGTCACCGCGGCGTTGCGCTCGTGGTTGGCGCAGGCGATCGCGCCCTCGGGGCCGACGGCCACGACCTCAGTGATCGTTTCGCGCTGGGGCTCGGCCGGATGGAAGACCGTGGCCTCGAAGCTGCGCCGGCAGTAGTCGCAGGTGAGCGAGCCGGTGTGCAGCGCGGCCATCGCCAGCGGCACATGACAGCGCGGGCACTGCGGTCCGCCGTAGCCGGGAGCGACGGTCACGGTCATCGTCAGATGTCGATCACCCGCGTCTTGGCGGCCATGTCGTGCAGGGTGGTGCGCTCGTCGGTGAAGAGCGCAGGGAGGTAGTCGAAGATGGAGAGGCAGCCGAAGAGGAGCTTCAGCGCGGCCCGGCCCCAGCCCTGCCCGGGCGTGAGCGAGGAGCCGTCGGCGCGCACGACGCGGATGCGCAGGGCTTTCTTGCCGACGGTCTGGCCGTTCCAGCGCTGGAAGAGCACGCCCTCGTAGACCATGGTGATGAACATCATCGGGATGCCGATGAAGTTGAGAGCCCAGTGCGGCTCTCTCCCCTGGAAGGCCTGGTACATGACGAAGAAGAGGAAGACCATGTAGAGCGGCGCGGTGGTGATTAGGCCGTCGATGATGACCGCGCCCCAGCGCTTCCACACCGAGGCGTAGTTGAGCGGGCCGGCGGTGCGGGCGACGCCGGACTGCACGTCGCGGATCGCCTCGCTCTTGCAGGTGACGCAGTGCGGCATGCCGTGGATCTCGACCAGGCAGTCGCGGCAGAACGTGCCGCCGCAGCGGACGCAATGCCGTATGCCCTCGCTGACCTCGGGGTGATTGCGGCAGACCGGCAGCATCAGTGAGCCTCCACCACACGCGTGGAGGCGACCATGTCGTGGAGGGCGGTGCGATCGTTGGTGAAGAACGCGGGGATGAAGTTGAGGATGGAGAGGCAGGCGCCGAGGAGGAACTTCGAGGCCGAGCGCCCCCAGGCGTTGCCGGGCGTGAGCGGCGAGCCGTCCGCACGCACCACGCGCACGTCGAGCGCCATCTTGCCGAGGGTCTGGCCGTTCTTGTACTGCATCATCAGGGCGTCGTAGACCGGCGTGGCGAAGATCAGCGGAAAGATGGCCAGGATGGCCAGCGGGTTCGGCTCACCCCGGGCGTTGCGGGTGAGGAACATGACCGCGAAGAAGAGGATGTAGAAGGGGATGAGGATCACCACCTGGTCGATGATGTGCGCGGCGAAGCGCTTCCAGACGCTGGCCAGGTGCAGGGTGGTGCGGTCGACGCCGGAGCGGACGTCGAGGAGCTGCTCGCTCTTGCAGGTCGCGCAGTAGGGGCGGTCCTGGATCGTCACCAGGCAGTCCGGGCAGAAGCCGGCCCCGCAGCGGGAGCAGCGCCGGACGCCTTCCGACACATCCACGTGATTGCGGCAGATCATGGAGTGCCGGGAATCGTACCAAATGGTGTGTCATCCCGAGCGTGAGCGAGGGACCTGGGTGGGCGGGAGGCACGAGAAGCGCGCCCCGCACGCTCAGATCCCCAGCATCTGCACCGCGATCCCGACCGTGACGATCAGCCCTCCTGCGACGGCGTCGCCGTAGTGATCGAGCACGTGCAGGCGGATCGCGCGCGCGCCGGCATGGGCGCCGGCGACGAGGATCGACATCGAGGCGATCGTGCCGGCCTCGTAGGCGAGGATCACGGCCAGGATCAGCGGCCATCCCCCGCCGGCGGAGGCGAGGATGAGCGGGATGAGGGCGACGCACGGATCGGAGGAGAAGAGCACGAACAGCGCGCCCTCGGTCACGCCCTGCTGTTCGTGGCGATGGCGGTGCGGGCGGAGGCCCCAGAGCATGTACGCGGCGCCGAAGAGCATCAGCAGCGCCGGCGCGAGCGAGGCCAGCCTGCCGCCGATGAGCTCCGCCAGGCCGAGGCCGATCGAGAGCGCGGCGATGCCGAGGACGGCGGAGACGGTGACGTGGCCGAGGCCGCAGAGGACGGTGGTGCGCAGCGCGCGGGCCGGCGTCCAGCCGCGGGCGCGGGCGAGCGCGGCGAACGGCATCCAGTGATCGGGGGCGAGCGTGTGCAGCGCGCCGACGGTGGCCGCGGCGAGAGGCAAGGTCCAGTTCATACCATCACCGCGCTCGATGCGAGCGCGGCCTCGCGACTCATCGCCAGCCAGTCGATCCACTCCGCCACGCCCTCGCCGGTGAGCGGCGAGATCAGGATCACGCGCGGATCGGGCATGACCCGGGCGAGAGCGTCGAGAATGGCCGGGACGCTCACCGACGGCAGGTGCGGCAGCAGGTCGCCCTTGGTGAGCAACACCAGGTTCGCCCTGGCGAACATGGTCGGATATTTGAGGGGCTTGTCCTCGCCTTCGGTCACGGAGAGGACGACGACGTTGGCGTGCTGGCCGAGGTCGTAGACGGCGGGGCAGACCAGATTGCCGACGTTCTCGATGAAGAGGTAATCGACGCCGCTCAGATCGAAGTGATGCAGCTCGTGGTGCACCATCTCCGCGTCGAGATGGCAGGCCTGGACGGTCTCGATGGCGCCGGAGCGCATGCCGGCGCGGCGGAGGCGCGCGGCGTCGTTGTCGGTGGCCAGGTCGCCGGCGAGCGCAGCGAGGCGCCGGATGACCTGGAAGGTGCGCGCGGTGGCCTCGAGCACGGCCGTCTTTCCCGACCCCGGCGAGCCCATGACGTTCACGGTGAAGATGCCGCGCTCGGAAAAGTGCTCGCGGTTGTGCGCGGCGACGCTGTCGTTGCGGGAGAGGATCCGTGTCTGCAGCTCGAGCGGCTCCGGCCTGGTGTTGCGATCCTGGCACATCAGTTCACCTCCAGTTCGATGCGCTGCAGCACGATCTCGTCGCCCTCGGCGAGGTACGCGGAACCATTGCAGCGCGGGCAGCGAAGAAAACCGCCTCGGGCGATGCCGGCGCCGCAGCGCGAGCACTCCCAGCGCGCGGGGACGCGGTCGATGGTCAGCGCGGCGTGCTCGCAGAGCGTGCCGCCGCGGAAGACTTCGAAGGCCGTGGCCAGCAGCGCGCAGTCGACGCCGGCGAGCTCGCCGATGGCGACGTCGATGCGTTGCACGGAAGCCTGGCGATCGCCGACCGCGGCGGCGACGGAATCGACGAGCGACTGGACGATCGAGTATTCGTGCATCACACGGCTCCGAATCTCGGCGCGCGTTTCTCGAAGAACGCGCCGATGCCTTCCGCGAAGTCGCCGCCGTCGGCGATGCGCGCGAGTTGCTCGAGCTCCCGGTCGAGATGGACGTCGAGGCGATCCATCCCCGCGGCCTGGTTGAGGAGCTCCTTGGCGATGGCGATCGACTCCGTCGGGCCGGAGGCGAGCTGCCGCGCGACGCGCTGCACCTCGTCGTCGAACTCCGCGGCCGGAACGACGGCGGTGATCAGTCCGTACTCGAGCGCGCGCGCCGCGTCGAGACGCGGGTTGAGCAGCATCAGCTCGAGCGCGCGCCTGAGGCCGATGAGCCGCGGCAGCATGAACGTCGAGCTCTCCGCGCCGGTGAGGCCGGTCTTCGAGTACGCCCACTCGAAGGACGCGCGCTCGGAGGCCAGGACCAGATCGCACGACATGGCCAGGCCGAAGCCGCCGGCCGCGGCGATGCCGTCGACGGCGGCGAGGAACGGTTTCGGCGCACGGCGGATCTCCGAGATCGTGCTGTGGATGTACTCGAGGATCTCCTTGAAGGAGTCGCCGTAGGCCGGCGCGGCGCCGCGGATGTCCTTCAGGTCGGCGCCGCTGCAGAACACGCCGCCGGCGCCGCGCAGCACGACCGCGCGCACCGAGGCGTCGCGGGCCATCCGCAGGCCGGCCTTGCGGAGCGCGCGGGCGGTCTCCACGTCGAGGGAGTTGAAGCGCTCGCGGCGATCGATGGTGATCGTGCCGACGGCGTCGTCGATGCTGGTGAGGATGTGGGTCATGCAACCGCCTCCAGCACCAGCCTCTCGATGGCCTCCGCGGCCAGCGCGCCCCAGGTGCTGCGCATCATCCATTCTCTTTGGGCGTACGCGTAGGCGCGCACGATGTCGTGCTCGCCGCGGGCGACGGCTTCGTGGACGAACGGAGCGACGGGGAAGGCCCGGCTTCGGGCGATCACCGGTCCGGCGTCCACCTCGGGCGTAACGACGTGCACGCTGCTGCGCGTCTCGCGCTCGCCGGCGTAGATGGCGTCGCGGGTCGCGTGCAGGCCGGGATAGCGAGGGAGATCGGAGTCGTGCACGTTGAGGATGCGGCCCGGAAAGGCATCGAGCAGCGGCTCGGTGACGACGAAGAGATAGCCGAGGAGGACGACGACGTCGCAGCCGCGCAGCATGGCCGCGGTCTCGGCATCGAACGCCTTGCGGTCGCCGCCGCGCGGCGGACGGCGGTCGAGCACGACGGCGACGTTCACGCGCTCGCGCAGGGCCTCCAGGCCCGGCGCGCGGTTCGAGGTCAGGACGCCGGCGGTCAACATATGCGCGGCAGCGGCTCGCCTTCCGGCTCGGCGAGCAGCCTCCTTCCGAATCCGGTGTCGAGCACGATCGAGCCGGGACGCTCGGCGACGCACGTGCCGATGATCGCGGCGCGCGCACCCAGCGGGTGACTCCGCAGCGCGGCCAGAACGCGCTCCGCGTTCTCCGGGCGGACGCCGAGGAGGGCCTTCCCCTCGTTGGCGACGTGCAGCGGATCGATGCCCAGGAGCTCGCCGACGGCGCGAACGGCGGGAAGGACGGGAATGGCCCGCTCCTCGAGCACGATGCCGACGCCGCTCTTGGAGGCCATCTCGTGCAGTGCGCTGGCGACGCCGCCGCGGGTCGGATCCTTCATGGCCGTGACGTCGGCGACGATCGTGTCGACGAGGGAGCCCAGCGGCGCGACGTCGGAGACGAGATCGCCTTCGATCGCAATCCCGTGCCGCGCGGCCATCACCGCCAGGCCGTGCTCGCCGATCGAGCCGGTGACGAGGATGCGGTCGCCGGGACGGAGGCCGTTGTCGCGCACGAGGGTGCGAGTGAGGCCGATGCCGCAGGTGTTGAGGACGATGCCGTCGATCTCGCCGCGGCCCATCACCTTCGTGTCGCCGGTGACGACCGGCGCGTTGGCCTCGATGCAGGCCGCGAGCATCGAGCGTTGGATGGCCTCGAGCGACGAGAGCGGGAAGCCCTCTTCGAGGATGACGCTGCAGGTGAGGCCCAGGACGCGCGTCGCACCCATCATGGCCAGGTCGTTGACCGTGCCGCAGATGGAGAGCTTGCCGATGTCGCCGCCCGGGAAGACGATCGGATGGATGACGTGGGAGTCGGTGGTGATGACCAGCCAGTCGTCGCCCATCTTCACCGCGGCGCCATCGTCCATGGCTTCGACGCCGACGCCGTCGAAGGGCAGAGCGGCGAAGTCGCGGACGAACAATCGCTCGATGAGACCGCGCATGGCCCGCCCGCCCGCGCCCTGCTTGAGGGTGACGTGCGCGCTCATGCGGTGGCCTCCAGGTCGGGGACGCCGCCATAGAGATGCCAGATCTTGCACGTGCCCTCGTTCGAGACCATGCACGCGCCGATCGGGTTCTCCGGGACGCATTCGCGGTTGAAGAGGCGGCAGTCGCGGGGATTGCGGATGCCGGCCATGATGTCGCCGCAGATGCACTGCCGGGCCAGCGCCGGCGGCGCGAAGTCCCACAGCGAGGCCAGATCGAGGGGGAAGCGCCGGCGCGCGTCGACGTGGGCGAATTCGTCGCGCAGGCGGAGGTTGCCGTTCGGGACGTGGGCGATGCCGCGCCAGCGCCCGCCGATGGGACGGAAGACGCGCCAGAGCTGCTCCTGCGCGGCGAGGTTGCCCTCGGTCGTGACGCAGCGCGGAAAGGCGTTCACCACGCACGGCGTCTTCATGGCGATGAGCTCCACCAGCTCGACCAGACCCGCCAGGATGTCCATCGGCTCGAAGCCGGCGATCACCACCGGCACGCCGTGCGTCTCCACGAAGGAGTCGAAGACCGCCGAGCCGGTGATCGTCGCCGCGTGGCCCGCGGCCAGGAACCCCTCGATGCGCGAGCCCGGCATCTCCGCCACGATCTCCATCACCGGCGGGATGTACTTGTGCGCGGAGAGGACGGAGAAGTTCGGCGGCGGATCGTCGAGCACGACCGCGGCCGTGGCCACCGCCGTGGTCTCGAATCCGGTGGCGAAGAGGACCACTTCCTCGTCCGTGCCGCGGGCGAGGTCGACGGCCTGCCGCGGGCTGTAGATGATGTCGATCTTCGCGCCCTCGGCCTGCGCGTCCGCGAGCGACTGCACCGTGCCGGGCACCTTGAGCATGTCCCCGAACGTGGCGATGCGCACTCCCTGGCGCGCCAGGAGTACCCCTTCGTCGACTTCGGGCACGTCAGTCACGCAGACCGGGCAGCCCGGTCCCATGATCACGTCCAGCGCCTTCGGGAAGAGCGAGCGCAGGCCGAACCGGGCGATGGCCTGCTCGTGGCTGCCGCAGACGTGCATCACCGCGACCGGCCGGTCGAGGCGGGCCACGAGCTTGCGCAGTCTCCCGGCGAGGGCGCGGGCCAGCTCCGGATCGCGAAACTGCAGCGGCGCGCCGCTCATGACGCGCCCTCGATCTCGCCGCGCACGTCCATGGTCATGAGGTCGGACTCGTTGCCGGAGAGGAGCGCGTCGTACAGCGCGAGCGTCTCCTCGACCGACTCCGGGGGAATGCGCCGGATGGCGAAGCCGACGTGATTGAGGATGTAGTCGCCCGGCGCGACCGGCTCGTCCACGATGTCCAGGCGGACTTCCTTGCGCACGCCCCAGAAGTCGACCGTGGCGGTGAACTCGCGCACTTCGATGACGCGTCCGGGAACGCCTAGGCACATGCGGGGACCTCCTCGGTTCCACCCTCTCCCCGCGCGGCGGGGAGAGGGGAAACGGCGGCGACGAAGATCTGGCCGAGGGCGATGCCGCCGTCGCCGGGCGGCACGTGGCGATTCATCAGGACGCGCGCGTTCTCTTGCAGGCCGTCGAGGATCGAGCTCGCGAGCCGCGCATTGGCGAAGCATCCGCCGCTCAGGACGACCGGCATCTCCCCGTACAACGCCAGCCCTGCCCGCGCGAGCTCGACCGTCGCCGCGGCCAGCGTGTTGTGGAAGCGCGCCGAGATCGTAGCGGCATCGATCCCGGAGAGCAGGTCGTCGACGGCGCCGCGGACGATGGGCCGCGGGTCGACTTCCCACGGCGTGACGCCGTCGCGCACGACGATCGGGTAGCGTCCGCGCTCCGCCTCGGCAGCGGCCATGTTCCAGCGGAAGGCGATCTCGCCTTCGTACCGCGCGACGGGCATGCCGAGGACGAGCGCGCCGATACCGTCGAAGTAGCGGCCGATGCCGCGGGCGGGAGCGATGTTGATGCCGTTGGTGATCATCCGGCGGATGACGGCGACTTCGCTCGGCGGCAGCTCGCGGAAGAGCGGAAGGGCGCGGAGCGGCGGTTTGCCGTCGAAGGCGTCCTCGAGCAGCGCCAGGGCGATGCGCCACGGCTGGCGGATGGCCTGATCGCCTCCGGCGAGCGCGATCGGGCGGAACGTGGCCACGCGCTCGAAGCTCCCCGCGCGGACGAGCAGCAGCTCGCCGCCCCAGGACGTGCCGTCCGTGCCGAAGCCCGTGCCGTCGTAGGCGATGCCGAGGACCGGGCCGTCGAGGCCGTGCTCGGCCATGACGCTGGCGATGTGGGCGTGATGATGCTGCACGCCGAGCGTTCGCACGTCCGTCTGCGCCAGCGCGTAGCGCGTGGAGAGGTAGTCGGGATGGAGATCGTGCGCGAGCACGCGCGGCGAGACGCCGAGGAAGTCCTTCATCCGCTCGATCGCCGTCTCGTACGCGTCGAGCGTGGCCACGTTTTCCAGGTCGCCGATGTGCGGCCCGAGAAAGACGCTGTTGCCGGCGGCGATGGCGAAAGTGTTCTTGAGGTGCGCGCCGCAGGCGAGGATCGGCTCGTCGAACGCGTGCGCGGTCTCGATGGCCCGCGGCACGTAGCCGCGCGAGCGGCGGAGGATCACCGGTGCGCCGCTGAGGACGCGGGTGATGGAGTCATCGACGCGGGTGACGATCTCGCGGTCGTGCACGAGGAAGAGATCGGCGATGTCGCCGAGCTGCGCGAGGGCGTCGTCGTTGGTCGTGACCATCGGCTCGTCGGAGACGTTGCCGGAGGTCATCACCAGCGGCACGCCGGCGTCGCGCAGGAGGAGGTGATGCAGCGGCGTATAGGGGAGGAAGAGGCCGATCAGCGGGAGCTCGCCGTCCTCGCGGCTGCGGGCGAGCACGATCGGACGCTCTACGGAGACGAGCAGCTCCCGCTCTTCGGCGGTCAGGACGGCCAGTCTCTCCGCCTCGGCGAGATCGCGGACCATGATCGCGAACGGTTTGGTCTCACGGTGCTTGCGCTCGCGCAGGCGCCGCACGGCTGCCTCGGAGGTGGCATCGCAGGCGAGATGAAATCCGCCGAGGCCCTTGAGGGCGACGATGAGACCGGCGTGGAGGGCCCGGGCGGCGAAGCGAACCGGATCGGGCGTGGCGATCTCCCGCCCGCCCGGAGTGAGGGCGGTCAGCGTGGGCCCGCAGCGCGGACAGGCGTTCGGCTGGGCGTGGAACCTGCGGTCGAGCGGCGAGTCGTATTCCTGACGGCAGTGCGGACACATCGTGAACGGCGCCATCGAGGTGTGGCCGCGGTCGTACGGCGCGTCGCGCACGATCGAGTAGCGCGGCCCGCAGTTCGTGCAGTTGATGAACGGGTAGCGGTAGCGGCGGTCGGCGGGATCGAAGAGCTCGCGCAGGCAGTCGTCGCAGGTCGCCAGATCGGCGGGAATGGAGACGCGCCGCTCGCCGGAGGCGACGCTCTCATCGATGACGAACGCGGTTGTTCCCGGGGCGGCGATCTCGGTGCAGACGACCGACGTCACCCGGGCCGCGAGCGGCGCGTCGTTGCGAATCGCGGCCACGAACTGGGCGATCGCATCCGCGGAGCCGTGGGCCTCGATCGACACCCCGCGGGTGTGGTTCCACACCCGCCCGCCGATCCCCACGCGCTGGGCGAGCTGGTAGACCCACGGGCGATAGCCGACGCCCTGCACGGTGCCCCGGATCTCGATGTGCAGGCCGCCTTGCGACATGCCGTCACGGTACGCACGGAGCGAACGGCGAGGGATGCGGGCGGACACCAGGGCCAGTGATGGACGTCACGGGCGACGATGGCTCCCGCCGCGGCGCGAGGCGAGTGCGGTCGCCACAATCGCAATCGTGAAGATCGCCATCGTCTACTCATCGAAGCACGGGCACGTTCGGGCGATCGCGGAACGACTCGCCCGGATCGCAGCGGTGCGCCACCTCGAATCCGAGGTTGCCGACGTGCGATCGGCCGGAGACGTGCTCGACGGTTGCCATGCCGCGGTCGTCGCCGGGTCGATCCATTTCGGACGCCACGCCGCCCCACTCCGCCGTTTCGTGGAGCGGAGCCTGAACTGGCTCTCCTCGCATCCGTCGGCGTTCGTTTCCGTGAGCGGCGCCGCCGCATCCCTCGAGGGCGTGGATGAGGCGAACAAGTACATTCAGGACTTCCTGCGCAGCACCGAATGGCATCCGGACCAGACGCTCTCGGCCGCCGGGGCGGTGCTGTTCACGAAGTACGGCCCGCTGACGCGGTTGATCATGAAGTTCGCATCGCGCACGGCCGGCCGGAAGACCGACACCTCGTGCGACGTCGTGTACACGAACTGGGTGGCCATCGACGACTTCATGCATCAGTTCATCGACAGCCTCGAGCGTCATGCCCGCGCGAGCGGAGAGAAGAAGCGCGCCCTCGCCTGAGCGTCACTCCGTCCCCACTCATCTCAGGGTCATGAGGAACGCCGCCAGATCCCGCGCATCCTCGGGCGGGATGTCCAGGTCCGGCATGGTGTTCGAGGGATCGCTGATGCGCGGGTTCTGGAGATAGGCGGCCAACGTCGCCGGCGGGACGTCGAGGCGCGCGAGCGACGGCGCGGTCGCTCCCGGGACCGGTGCGATTCCCGGGACGGTGTGGCAGGCCTGACAGCGATAGCGCTCGACCAGCTCGCGGCCGCGCGCGGCGTTCCCGAACGAGGAGCGCTCCGTGTCGCAGCCCGCGGCGAAGGCGAGGACGGCGACGAACGCGAGGAACAGGCGCACGCCGCAACGTTCTGCTTTCCCGTCATCCCGGCCCGTGACTGCCGACACGGCGACGCGTGTCCGTGACTACCGCCGCCGAATGCTCGCCTCGCCAGAATCGCTCCCTGGTAGCAGGAAAGGAGAACGCGATGGACGACTCCATTGGCGCTCATTTGCGAAGAAGCGGCGTGAGTCGTCGCGACTTCATGACTTTCTGCGGAAAGCTCATGGTAGCCGCGCCGTTCGGGCTGGCCATCACCGACTTTCTCAGCGTCGACGCCGTGGCCCAGGAAGTGGCTGCCGCGCGGCGGCCGTCGGTGATCTGGCTGCACATGCAGGAGTGCACCGGGTGCACGGAGACGCTGCTCCGGCCGGCCACTCCCGACCTGGCCACGATCCTCCTCGATCTGATCTCCCTCGACTATCACGAGACGGTGATGGCGCCGTCGGGACACGATGCCGAGGCGGCGCTGCGCGATGCGATCAAAGCCAACGACGGGAAGTTCGTGCTCGTCGTCGAAGGGTCGATACCCACGGCCCAGGACGGGATCTATCTCACCATCGGCGGGCAGAAGGGCATCGACCGCATCAAGGACGTGGCCTCTCATGCGGCCGCGGTGATCGCCATCGGCTCCTGCGCGTCGTGGGGCGGCGTGCAGTCGAGCGGGATCAATCCCACCGGCGCGGTGGGGGTCGACGAGATCATCAAGAACCGCCCGATCGTGAATCTCCCCGGCTGTCCGCCGAATCCGTACGTGACGCTGGCGGTGGTGCTGCAGTACGCCCGGACGGGAACGCTGCCCGAGCTCGACGAGCTGAAGCGGCCGCGGTTCGCGTACGACCGGGTCATCCACGATCACTGTCCGCGCCGGCCGCACTTCGACGCGGGCCGCTTCGCCGCGCAGTTCGGCGACAGCGGGCACCGGCAGGGCTGGTGCCTGTACAAGCTCGGCTGCAAGGGGCCGGTCACGCACGCGCCCTGCTCGACGCGGCACTTCAATGACGTGGTCGATGCCTGGCCCATCGGCATCGGCGCTCCCTGCTTCGGCTGCACGGAGAAGACGATCGGCTACACCGTCGCCCTCGCCGAGACCGCTCCCATCTTCCGGCCCTTCGGTCCGGATACCTATCCGGGGATTCACGCGGAGCGGGCAGGCATCAGTCCTCTGGCCACCGGGGTGGGCGGCGTCATCGCCGGAGCCGCCGTCGGAGCCGCGGTGCTGGCCTCGAAGAGACAAGACGCGGGCGAGGAGTAGATCATGGTCACCGATCGACGATCCCTGCTCAAGGGCCTCGCCGCCGCGGCGACGATGACCGTGGTCTCGACGCCGGCCGAGGCGCGCACGCCGCCGAAACTTCCCGCGGATGCGATCGGGTTGCTCTACGACACGACCAAATGCGTCGGCTGCAAGGCCTGTGTGGTGCGCTGCAAGGAGGTGGGAGGTCTCCCGGCCGACGTGGACGGCTACGGCGACGGCCTGTATGACGCGCCGGAGAGCCTGAACGAGTACACCCGCAACATCATCCAGCTCTACAAGGACGGCGACGAGTCGTCGTTCGTGAAGAAGCAGTGCATGCACTGCATCGACCCGGCCTGCGTGAGCGCCTGCATGATGGGAGCGCTGCAGAAGCGCGCCTTCGGCGCGGTCACCTGGGAGAACAACCGCTGCATCGGCTGCCGTTACTGCCAGGTGGCCTGCCCGTTCAACGTGCCGCAGTTCCAGTGGAGCAAGACCAGCCCGCGCATCGTCAAGTGCGACCTCTGCGCGGACCGGCTGGTGGAAGGCAAGCAGCCGGGCTGCGTGGAAGCCTGTCCGCGCGGGGCGGTGATCTCCGGCCCGCGCAACGACCTCCTGGCCGAGGCCCATCGGCGGATCGACGCGGAGCCCGATCGCTACGTGCCGAAGGTCTACGGGGAGAAAGATCTCGGCGGCACGCAGGTCCTCTATCTCTCCCACGTGCCGTTCGAGAAGCTCGGGTTCCGCTTCTCCGGCGAAGAGTCCGTCCCACACCTCCAGCAGACCGTGCAGCACGGCGTCTACAAGGGCTTCGTGGCCCCGCTGGCGCTGTACGGCCTCCTCGGCGCGGTGCTGTTCCGCAACCGGAAGAAAGGCGGTGAGGAATGACCACGTATGCCGGATCGCCCCCGTTCGCGGCCGGAGCCGTCCGCCCGCGGATCTTCACGCGCGCCTACACCATCCTTCTCTTCGTGGCCGCGGTCGGCATGGCCCTCATCGCCTGGCGCTTCGTCGTGGGGCTCGGCGCCGCCACGGCCATGTCGGACGGCTATCCCTTCGGTCTCTGGATCGTGTTCGACGTCGTGACCGGAACCGCGCTCGCCTGCGGCGGGTACGCGATAGCCCTGCTGGTCTACGTGTTCAACAAGGGCAAGTATCACCCGCTCGTCCGCCCGGCCATCCTGACCAGCGCCCTCGGCTACTCGATCGCCGGGCTCTCGGTGATGATCGACGTCGGCCGGCCGTGGCTGGCCTGGAAGCTGCCGATCAAGGTCTGGACCTGGAACGTCAACTCCGTTCTGCTCGAAGTCGCGGTCTGCATCATGGCCTATGTGGTGGTGCTGTGGATCGAGCTCTCGCCGGCGTTCTTCGAGAAGTTCAAGGACCGCGGTCCGGCGAGGCTGCAGGCGTTCTCCCGGCGCGCGCTGGCGTTCTTCGACAAGGCCCTGATCTGGATCATCGCCCTGGGGATGCTCCTGCCGACGATGCACCAGTCCTCGCTCGGGTCGCTGATGATGCTGGCCGGTCCGCGGCTGCATCCGCTGTGGCTCACGCCGCTGCTCCCGCTCTTCTATCTCATCACCTGTCTGGCCATGGGATATGCGATCGTCGCCGCCGAGTCGGCATTCTCCGCGCGCGCGTTCGGGCATCGCCCTGCCACACAGATGCTGGCGAGCATCGGCCGCTTCGCCGCCGGCGGGACGCTGCTGTTCGTGATCCTGCGCTTCGCCGACCTGATCGTGCGCGGGCAGACGGCCGCGCTCTGGCGGCTCGATCTGCACGGGGCCATGTTCTGGATCGAGACCGTCCTGTTCACGCTGCCCTTCTTCCTGCTCCTCCGAGGCGGGCAGAGCCTGGGGAGACTGCTCCGGACGGCGATGCTGGTCGCGTTCGGCGGAGCCCTCTATCGTTTCGACACGTTCCTGGTCGCATTCGACCCCGGTCCCGGCTGGTCGTACTTCCCGTCCGTGGCCGAGCAGCTGATCACCGTCGGACTGGTGGCGGCCGAAGTGGCGATCTACATCGCCGTCGTCAAGAGCTTCCCCATCCTGGGCGGAGCTGAAGGAGAGCGGGCATGAGCAAGCGCATCGTCATCGACCCCATTACCCGAATCGAGGGCCATCTGCGCATCGACGTCGACGTCGACGGCGGGCAGGTGCAGAAGGCCTGGGCCTCCTCGACGATGTGGCGCGGGATCGAGAAGATCCTGGTCGGCCGCGATCCGCGCGACGCCTGGGCGTACACCCAGCGCTTCTGCGGCGTCTGCACCACCGTGCACGCGCTCGCCTCCGTGCGCGCGGTCGAGAACGCCCTGAAGATGGAGATCCCGCTCAACGCGCAGTACATCCGCAACCTGATCGTGATCGCGCACGCGCTGCACGATCACATCGTCCACTTCTATCAGCTCAGCGCCCTGGACTGGGTGGACGTGACGACGCTCACGAAGGCCGATCCGGCCAAGGCCTCCGCGCTCGGGGAAACGCTCTCCGACTGGACCGGCAACTCGACCAAGCAGCTGAAGGCCGTGCAGGCGAAGGTCGCCGCACTGATCGCCAGCGGCCAGCTCGGTCCGTTCGCTCATGGTTACTGGGGCCACCCGGCCATGAAGCTGCCGCCGGACGTGAACCTCCTGGCCACCAGCCACTATCTGCAGGCCCTCGAGTATCAGCGCTACGCCAACCAGATCGTGGCCATGCTGGGCGGGAAGACCCCGCATATCCAGAACCTGACCCCGGGCGGCGTGGCCAACGCCATCAATCTCAACTCCGAGGCCACGCTCAATCTCGATCGGCTGTATCAGATCAAGGCCCTGTTCGACAAAGTGATCCCGTTCGTCCAGCAGGTGTACTTCAACGACGTCTGCGCCGTGGCCTCGTTCTATCCGGAGTGGTTCGGATACGGCGCCGGCGTGACGAATTACCTTTCCGTTCCCGACATCGCCCTGGACACGAGGAACACCAAGTTCGCCATGCCCGGCGGGACGATCTTCAACGGCGATCTCGGCACCTACAAGCCGATCACCGGACCGGACGACGAGTACTTCCGCCGAGGCGTGGTCGAGGACACGACCCACGCCTACTACAAGACCTCCAGCCTGCACCCGTGGAAGGGGGAGACCGAGCCCGAGTTCACCGATTTCAAGGACGACGGCAAGTACTCCTGGGTCAAGAGCCCGCGCTTCGAGGGCAAGCCGATGCAGGTCGGGCCGCTGGCGAACGTGCTCTGCATGTTCGCCGCGGGCGAGCCGCTGACGAAGAAGTGGGCCACCAAGGCCCTGGAGACCGTGGCCGCGATCTCCGGCAAGAAGGTCGGCCCCGAGGTGCTGCACTCGACCCTCGGCCGGCACGCCGCCCGGGCCATCCGCTGCTCGGTGCTGGCCGATCTCGCGCTGCAGCAGTGGGAGCTGCTCGTCGCCAACATCACCAAGGGCGACACGAAGACGTTCAACGCGCCGAGCTGGCCGAAGGGGGAAGTGGAGGGCATGGGCTTCCACGAGGCCCCGCGGGGGACGCTCTCGCACTGGGTGGTCATCGACAAGGACCGGATCAAGAACTATCAGGCCGTGGTGCCGACGACGTGGAACGCGTCGCCGCGCGACGCGAAGGGAACGCCCGGGCCGTACGAGGCCGCACTGCTTCGCAATCCGGTCGCCCAGCCGGAGCATCCGCTGGAGGTCGTGCGCACCGTGCACTCGTTCGATCCGTGCATGTCCTGCGCGGTGCACACGTTCGACGCCGAAGGGAAGCACCTGGCCCGGGTGAACGTGCTCTGATGCGCATCGGCCTGTTCGGGATCGGCAACGTGCTGATGGGGGACGACGCGTTCGGCCCGGCCGTCGTCACCCGTCTCGACGCGCTGTGGTCGTTTCCGGAGAACGTGATCCTGGAAGACCTCGGCACGCCGAGCCTCGACCTGGCCGGGCGCCTGGCGGACCTCGACGCCGCAATCTTCGTCGACGCCGTTGCGGCGTCCGCTCCTCCGGGAACGCTGCTCCGCTACTCGCGCGCGGAACTGCTCGCGCATCCGCCCGGCCTGCGCCTCAGTCCGCACGAGCCCTCATTGAAGGAGACGCTGCTCACCCTGGAGCTCCTCGGCGACAAGCCGCGGACGGTCGTACTCCTCGGCGTCGTGCCCGAGCGGCTGGACGGCTTCGGGATGAGCGAGGGCGTGGAGCAGGCCGTTCCGCGCGCCGCGGAACTGGCGGTCGCGGAGCTGGAGGGACTGGGAGTCTGTGCCGCGCCGCGGGAGATGCCGCGCGATCCGACGCCGTGGTGGGTCAGCCCGCCGCTCGTTTCGGCGGGTTGAAGCCCGCCGCTCCACGTTCCGGCTGAAATAGGACGGCCGTCAGATCGCGCACGAGGTTCTCGCCGCTCATCTGCTCCTCCTCGATGCCGAGCTTCTCGCGGTAGACGTTGGCCACCTCCTCCATCAGGTCGTAGCGCGCGGTGGGGGACATGCGGTTCGCGCGGAGACAGAGGGTGAGGAGGAACTCGCGGTCGTCGAGGCTGATGCGGTGGCGGATGAGGCGCAAGACGCGCGGGGTGCGGAGGGCGTTCTGCCTGCGCTCGGCGGCGAGCTGGCCGCGGTAGGCGAGGCCCCGGGCGTCGCGGATGACGATGGTGTCGGCGACGAGGTCGCCGAGGCGGCGGCGGGTCGGGGTCGCCAGGGTCACGATCGCGCCGATGCCGTAGAAGGCGGGGGCGAAGTCGAGGACGCGGACGATGTTCCGCACCAGCGACTGGTAGAGCGAGACCGGCAGGCCGCGAGCGTCGACCACGCGCAGGCGCAGGGCGCGCTTGCCGGGCGTGCGGCCCTGGTGGCGGGTCTCGAAGTAGATGTGCCAGCCCCAGGTGATGAGGAATTGCAGGGTGATGGAGATCGCCGCGGCGATCCCGCCGGGGAGGAGCGCAGCCAGGATGCTGTAGAGGGTCATCCCGATGCCCATGGTGATCAGGGTGTCGATGAGGATGGCCAGGAAGCGGCTCCCCGCGCCCGCCGGCTCGAGGCGGATGTGCACGTGCTCGGGGGTGACGATGGTCATCAGCTCGCGCATCAGGAGTCCTCGCCCACGCGCCTGAGGAACAGGTAGGTCATCAGGCCCAGGAAGAGCAGCGCGGCCACGCCGATCTTGACCACGTAGGGAATGGTCTTGGCCGAGAACTGCGAGAACGAGCCCTCGATCAGACCGGCCAGGACGAGCGTCAGCGCGGCGCCGATGATGATCCGCCACACGGACGGCAGGACGCGGCGCAGCGACGCGCCGCGGGAGAGCGCGCCGGGCATGAGCAGGGCCCGTCCGGCGATGAGGCCGGCCGCGCCGCCGAAGATGATCGCCGGAAGCTCGAGCGCGCCGTGCGGCCCGACCCAGGCGAAGAAGAACAGCGGCACGTCGTCGAGGACGTACATGGTCCCGATCGCGCCGAGGATCACGCCGTTGTAGAAGAGGATGACCAGCCCGAGGAGGATCGTCAGCGCGCCGAGGGAGAAGGCCAGGAAGGAGACCTTGATGTTGTGCGTGTAGAGCGAGGCCCCGAAGAGCAGGGCCTCCTCGACATTCTCGATGCGCTCCTCGCCGCGCTCGATCTTCTCCACCCGCTCGCGCGGGCTGTCGGTGAAGAACATGGCCGGCACGAGGCGCTCGCCGTTCGCAGGATTGACCAGTACGGCGATGGCGCCGAAGAGCGTGCCGGCCAGGAACGCGCCGGCGGCCACGGCGATGGCCACGCGCTCGCGGCGGAACGCGGCCGGAATCTCGCGCGTCACCAGCCGCACGAACGTCGACCAGACCGGCGTGGCCTGTCCGGCGCGGTAGATGTAGCGGTAGGCGCGCCCGGTAAGCTGGTTGAGCTCCCCGAGGATCTCCGGGTTGGCGGTGTAGGAGCGCGCGCGATTGAGATCCGAGCACGTGCGCCGGTACATCTGCACCAGCTCGTGCATCTCCGCGCGCGACAGCTCCACCTCGTCCGCGCGATTGAGCAGCGCGTCCAGCTCGTCCCACATCGGGCGGCGGTCGGCGAGGAAGCGCTCGATGTTCACAGCAACTGTCTCCTCTTCACATCGATGTACGCGTTCACCGCGTCCACGCCCCAGTCCACGGCCGTGGAGTCCACGACCATCGCGCCGCGCGAGCGCAGCTCGCGCATCAGCTCCATGCGGCCGAGGGAGAGGTCGCGGGCGACCAGGGTGCGGGAGAGCTCGTCGCGGTCGGCGGGGAGGATGCTGGCCTGGGCCTCCAGGTCGCGGTCCGCGAGGGTGACGAAGAGCGGGAGGTGCTGCGGGGCGAGCATGTCCACCGCGCGCAGGACGTCGTAGCGCTCCTCGCGCTCGGGGAGGACGGTCAGGATCAGGATCAGGGTCCGGTGGTGCAGGCGGCGGCGCAGGCTGGCGGCGAGGCCGAGGTAGTCGGTGTGGCGGTACTCGGCCTCGAGCTGGCTCACGTACGCGGTGACCGCGCGCAGGTGGGCGGCGCCGCGGCCGGCGGGCAGGCCCTTGTCGACGCGCGTGTCGAACGACAGGATGCCGATCTTGTCCTCCATCCGGTTGCAGATGTAGCTGATGAGCACCGCCGCGTTGACGGCGTGGTCGAGGCGGGTGATCTGCTCGACGCGCGCGGCCATGCGGTGGCCCTCGTCGATGCACAGGAGGATGTCCTGGCTGCGCTCCATGCGGAACTCGCGGACGATCATCCGCCCGTGCCGGGCGGAGGCGCGCCAGGCCATGTCCCGGTAGTCGTCGCCGAGGACGTAGTCGCGGAGGCGGTCGAAGTCGCGGCCCTTGCCGATGCGCGGGGCGACGCGCGCGCCGATCGAGCGCAGCGCGTAGTCGTTGAGCTTCTTGTGCATCCGCCCGACCGCGCGCAGGTTCGGGAGCACGTGCACGGTGGAGGTCTCGCCCGCGGCGGTGATGCGCTCCATGAGCCCGTTGAAGGTGGCGCCGAGGTACAACGGCTCGACGGTGTCCGTGCCGCGGGCGATGCCGCGCGCCGCGAGGTCGATCGACAGGACCTCGCCCGCGCGGCAGATGGCCTCGGTCACGCTCGACCGCGGCTCCACGATCTCCGGCCAGCGTTGGCGGATGGTGAGCCGCAGCGCGCGCCGGGCCGTGGTGGTGATGCGCACGGTCGTCGTCTCCCGCTCATCCAGCGGCAACGCGAGCTTCTTCTGCCGCTCGACGTGAAACAC
This sequence comes from Thermoanaerobaculia bacterium, assembly GCA_044866315.1. Lineage (GTDB taxonomy): Bacteria > Acidobacteriota > Thermoanaerobaculia > Gp7-AA8 > Gp7-AA8 > QHVT01. Next base: position 19,948 of record JBIOTX010000354.1, read on the forward strand.
CACCCGCCGCAGCGCCAGCGCCTCCGCCACCGCCGCGATCAGCAGCGCCATGCCCGCGGCCGCGATGACCCACACGAAGAGCGGGAGCACCGCGATCAGCAGTGACGCGGCCGCGATGATCGCGGCGAGGCGGATGAGGAGCGGTCCGGGACGCATAGTTCACGTGGAGCGGCGGGCTC
>JBIOTX010000355.1:0-13640 GCA_044866315.1 Thermoanaerobaculia bacterium
GTGCATTCATCGGCTCGGTGCGGGCGGCGCGCATGGCGGGAACGAGACTGCCGGCGATGGCCGCGGCGACGACGATCGCACAGGCCGCGGCGAGCGTCGCCGGCTCGGCGCGCGAGACGCCGTGGAGGAAGCTGCCCAGGAAGCGCGTCAGCGCGATCGCGGCGACGCAGCCCGCGCCGGCGGCGATGGCGGAGACGACCACCGCGTCGCGGACGACGAGGCGCAGCAGGTCGGGCGAGCGCGCGCCGAGGGCCAGGCGCACGCCCATCTCGGTAGTGCGGTTGCGCACGGCGTAGCTGAGCACCGCGTACACGCCGATCATCGACAGCAGAAGCGCGACCGCGGCGAAGGTGCCGAGGATGGAGGCGTTCAGACGCGGCGCGGCGAGCTTGGCGTCGATGAGTTGCGCGGTCGTCCGCACGGAGGCCACGGGCACGCCGCGGTCGATCGAGCGGACGATGCTCCGTAATGTCGCCTCGGCCGACGCCGGCGAGCCGGACGTGCGCACGGCCACGTACTGCGGCGTCCAGGGGCTCTGCAGGTACGGGAAGTAGACGTCCAGCTTCTCGGTGGTCAGGCCGCGGTAGCGCACGTCGCCGACGACGCCGACGATGGTGCGCCACGGCCTGTCGGAGTCGACCTTGCCGGCCTTGACGCGCTTGCCGAGGACGTCAACGGTTCCCCAGTGCCTCATCGCGAAGGCCCGGCCGACGACGATCACCATCTGGGCCTTGTCCGTGTCGTGCTCGGTGATCAGGCGCCCGCGCAGCAGAGGCACGGCCATGGCCTCGAGGTATCCCGGGGTGACGGAGATGAGGTTGCCGAGCGGGTTTTTCTCCTGCTCCGCCGCGCTCTGTCCCTCGGCGGTATGGGTCCAGTCCCATCCCAGCTCGAGCTCGAGCGGGCGGATGAGCACCGCGCCCGCGGCCTCGATGCCGGGTTGCGAACGGAGGCGCTCCACGACGTCGGCGAAGAACTTCTTGCGCACGTTGGCGTCGCCGTACTTGGCGCCGGGCAGCGGGAGGTGGGCGGTGACGACGGAGTCGCGGGTGAAGCCGGCGTCGATGGAGGCGACGGCGAGGAAACTGCGGATCATCAGGGCGGCGCCGACGAGGAGGACCAAGGCGACGGCGAGCTGGATGCCGGCGAGGGTGGTGAGCAGGCGGCGCGAGTGGGCAATGGGTGCAGAGGTCACGAGGGCACGGGGGCTCGAGGGGCGGCGGGTGGCAACGATGGCGCAGACAAGGGCGACGGCGATCGCCGCCGCTGCCGTGAAGAGGTACGTCGTGCCGCTGACGCTGGCCTGGTGCAGGCGGGGGATGGTGTCCGGGCCGGCGGCGACGAGGGCGGCGACGGCGAGCCTGGCCATCACGAAGCCGAGGACCGCCGCGGCGGTGGAGACGAGCAGCGTCTCGGCCAGGGTCTCCCGCAGCAATCCGAAGCGCGAGGCGCCGAGGGCGACGCGGATGGCGGTGTCGCGCTGGCGGGCGACGGCGCGGGCGACGAAGAGGCTCGCGGCGTTGAAGGTGGCGATGGCCAGGACGAGCAGAGCCATCACGAACAGGGTCTTCATCGCCGGGCGGGTGGTGCCGAGGATCTCCTCGACCATGGGGGTGGTGTACTTGCGGACGCCGTCGTATTTCTTCGGATAGGCCCGGCGAACCGCGTCGCCGATCGCGTTCAGCTCGGCGTCGACGGCCTCGCGGGTCACGCCCGGCTTCATCCGCCCGATTCCTTCGAGCACGGAGTTGTGGCGCGCGTCCTCGCCGAGCATGAACGGCTCGAGGGTGAAGATGATGTCCGCGCCGGCCGGGAGGTCGAGCTCGGGCGGCAGGACGCCGGCGACGGTGAACTTGTCGCCCTCGACGTCGATGGGCGCGCCGACGATGCCGGCGCGGCGTCCGAAGAGCGAGGTCCAGAGGCGGTGGCTGATCAGAACCGCGCGCGGGCCGTTCGGGGCGTGCTCGGCCTCGACGAAGAGTCGCCCGCGCTCGGCGCGCGCGCCGAGGAGGCGGTAGAAGGTCTTGGAGACGAAGTTCGCCTTCACCTGCACCGGGTCGGGCGTGTTGACCACGACGTTGAAGTTCGCGCCGGAGAACGTGGCCACGTCTTCGAGGGTCTTGCTTCGGTTGCGGATCTCGTCCACCTCGGCGAGGGTGAGCTCGAGGTGGGGCACGCTCTGGGTGGGGATGTGCGACCAGATCGCCAGGACGCGGTCCTGATCGCGGAACGGGAACGGCCGCAGGACGACGTCGCGGGTGACGGTGAAGAGGGCGGTGGAGATCGCCAGGCCGAGGGCCAGCGTCAGCAAGGCCATGGCCGGGGCGGCCGGGCGGCGGAGGAGCGTGCGCAGGGCGACGCGCAGCATCACTCCCACCTCAGGGCGACCGCGGGATCGACGCCCATCGCTCGCCGCGCGGGCAGCCATGTTGCGATCAGGGCAACGGCGACGAGGAGGAGCGGCACGGTGGAGTAGATGGCCGGATCGGTGGTGCTGATGCCGTACAGGATCGCCCGCAGGAAGCGCCCGGCGAGGATCGCGCCGACCAGGCCCGCGGCGACGCCGGTGAGGGCGAGCGCGGAGGCGCGGGTGAGGACCAGCCGGGCCACCTCCGCGCGCGTGGCGCCGAGGGCCAGGCGCACGCCGATCTCGCTGGTGCGCTGCTGGACCTGGTAGCTGATCAGCGCGTACAGGCCGATGGCCGCTAGAGCCAAGGCGACCGCGCCGAAGCTGGCGAGGAGGATGGCCTGGAAGCGCGGCGTGGCCACGGTGCGGCTCAGGGCGACATCGAGGGTCTCCACGTCGAAGAGGGCGATGTCGCGGTCGAGCGCGCGCAGGGTCGTGCGCACGTTGGAGGTGGCCGTGGCCGGGTCGTGGGTGCGCACGATCAGGGTCACGTCGCTCATCGGCAGCTGGGCGAGCGGCGGATAGATCGCCGGCTCGCGCTCGCTGACCGGACCGCCGAAGCGCTCCCCTTTCACCACGCCGACGATGGTGCGGGGCTTGCCCCAGAAGCCGACCTGCTTGCCGACCGGATCCTGTCCGGCGAAGTACCGCTCGGCCAGGGTCTCGTTGATCACCGCGACGGGCGGACGTCCGTCGCGATCGTCGGCGGTGAAGCTGCGCCCGCGGAGCATGGTCATGCCCAGGGCGGCGAAGTACTCGGGCGTGACCGCGCGGATGCGGATCTCGTCTTTGGGGCCGTCGGTCGCGAGCTGCCCGGGCATGAAGATCCGCGAGGTCCAGCCGCTGTCGAGGGGATGGTTCATGGCCATGGCCGCGCGGGAGATGCCGGGAAGCTCGCCGACGCGGCGCAGGGTCCGATCGTAGAAGCCGACCACGTCCGGCGCATCCGCGTACTTGGCCTCCGGCAGTTTCATGGAGAAGGTCACGACCTTGGCGGTGTCGGAGAGTCCGACGTCGACGGCCATCAGGCGCGAGAGGCTCTTGAGCAGCAGCCCCGCCGCGGTCACCACCACGACGGCCAGAGCGACCTCGGTGACGACCAGAATGCCTCGGCCCGCGGTGCGCGTGGCCCGGGCGATGCCGCGGCCGCCGAGGGCGGACGCGGGACGCACCGAGGACGTGCGCATCGCGGGGATGACGCCGAAGATCAGCGCCGACAGGAGCGATACGCCGAGGGCGAAGAGCAGCACGGGCACGTTCAGGCCGGTCTGCTGCAGGCGGGGAACGGACGGCGCGAGGGCGATGAAGGTCTTCGTGGTCCACCACGCCAGGAGGGTGCCGAGGACGCCGCCGATGACGGCGATGGCCAAGCTCTCGGTGAGCAGCTGGCGGACGAGACGCCCGCGCGAGGCGCCGAGGCTGGCCCGGATGGCCAGCTCGCGGGAGCGGGCGTCGGCGCGCGCCAGGAGCAGGCCGGCGATGTTGATGCAGGCAATCAGCAGCACGGCCACGGCGGCGGCGAAGAGGACGTAGAGCCGAGGGCGGACCGTGCGGATCATGCTCTCCAGCACGGGCTCGACGAACACGCCGCGGCCGACGTTGTCGGCGGGGTACTTCTTTTCGAGACGCCCGGCGATGACGCTCATCTCGCTCTGGGCCTGCTTCAGGGTCACGCCTTCCCGGAGTCGCCCGAGCACGAACACGTTGTGCACGCCGCGTTGCTCGCGATAGGCAGCGATGGCCGGGGCGAGCGGGATCCACACGTCGGTCTGCTGCCGCGACAGCGCGGCCGCCTGCGGCATCACGCCGACGATGCGGTGGCTCACGCCGTCGAGGGTGATCTCCCGGCCGACGACGGATCTCGATCCGAAGCGGCGCCGCCAGAAGCTCTCGGCCACGATGGCCACCGCCGCCGCCCCCGGCTGATCCTCGGCTTCCACGAAGCCGCGTCCAACGATCGGGCGCACGCCGAGAAGGGCGTGGTAGTCGTACGAGACGGCGGTGACGCCGACGCGCTCGGGGTCGCCGGCGGCGTCGGTGAGGTTCATCTCCCGGTTCGAGGTCCCGGCGAGGGACGCGAACACGCGCTGCTGGGCCTTCCAGTCGAAGAAGTCGGGAGGCGACGCTCCCTCTCGGAAGCTGGCGTTGTGCTTGTCCGTCTCCCACACCCGCACCACGCGCCCGGGATCGCGGAAGCCGAGCGGGTCGAGCACGACGGAGTAGAGGATGCTGAACATGGCCGTGCTGGCGCCGATGCCGACGGCGAGGGTGAGGATGGCCGCGGCGGCGAAGCCGGGCGACTTGAGGAGACTGCGGACGGCGAAGCGAAGGTCTTGCATTCGTTCCTCAGACATCCGAAAGGAGTGTGCGCACGTCGGCGGACGCGGCGCGACGGAAGCCGGCGATGGCCACGAGCGCGACGACGGCGCCGAAGGTGAGCAGGACGAGGGCGTAGCTGACGGGATCGGAGGGAGTGACGCCGAACATCATGGCCTCGAGCGCGTGCGAGGCGGCGATGCTCGCGGCGAGCCCCAATCCCACGCCGGCGAGGACGGGCGTGGCGGCCTCGCCGAGCACGAGCTGCCAGAGATTGCGATGCTGCGCGCCGAGAGCGATGCGCACGGCGATGTCGCGTCTTCTCTGACCGAGAGAAAAGCTCAGCGAGCCGTAGAGACCGATCGCCGAGAGCAGCAGGGCGCAGGCGGAGAACGCGGCCAGGAGGCGGGCGTTGAAGCGCCGGCTGTCGATGGAGCGGCGGACGATCTCGTCGACGGTGGCGATGTTGGCCAGGGCGAGGTTCGGATCGAGGAGCACGAGCTCGCGGCGCATGACTTCCTTCACGAGATTGGGATCGCCCTTCACCTGAGCGACGATGGTCAGCTCGCCGTGCGGCTCCTGGGTGTACGGGACGAAGAACTGCGGCGCGGCCGGGCGGTCGAGGGCGTCGTGGCGCGTGTCGCCGACCACGCCGACGATCGTGTAGCGCGGGCAGTCGTCGGGGCAGAAGAGCCGCACGTTCATGCCGATCGGGTCGCGCCCACCGGCGAACTTCTTCACGAAGGCCGCGTTGACGATGGCCACGCGCGCGGCGCGGGCGTCGTCGGACTCCCGGAAGTCGCGCCCGACGACAAAGGGGATGCCCATGGTGGCGAAGAAGCCGGGCGTGGCCAGACGGTAGTCGGCCTCCGGCGCCCGCTCGCTTTGAAATCCATCGACGAAGATCTCGGCGCCATAGTGCACGCCGACCGGATTGAGGGGCAGCGAGGTCACGCCGGCGGCGGAGACGACGCCGGGCGTGGCCCGGAGGCGCTCGAGGTAGCGGCGGAAGAGGCCGATCTCCCGGGCATCGTCGCGGTAGGCGCCGAACTCGGGGAGGAAGAGCGTGGCGGCGACGCGGTTCTCGGAGCGGAAGCCGGGATCGACGGCCTGCAGGGCCAGGACGGTGCGCACGAGGAGGAGCGCGCAGACGAGGAGCACGACCGCGAGCGCGACCTGCGTGGCGGTGAGGACGCGGCGGAGCATGCCGCCGCGGCGCGCGCCGACACCGCCGCGCGCGGCGAAGGACTGCATGGCCTCGCGCGAGGCGGCGATCGCGGGGAGGAGGCCCGCGAGCAACGCGGCCGCGACGAGGACGCCGACGCTGACGGCGAGCACGCGCGCGTCGATGGCGATGCGGCTCCAGGTCGGGACGGTGGCGGGGCGGAACTTGTCGACCAGGTTGACGATCCACGCGGCGAGTCCGATGCCGAGGATCGTGCCGCCGGCGGCGAGCACGGCGGCCTCGCGCAGCGCGTGCAGGGCGAGATCGAAGCGGCGCGCGCCGAGGGCGGCGCGGACCGCGGCGTCGGCGCGGGTGGCGGTGGCGCGGGCCAGGAGGAGGTTGGCGACGTTCGCGCAGGCGAGGATCAGCACGAGCAGCGCCGCGGCGAGGAGGAGCAGTAGCGGGCGCTGATCGGGGACCACGCCCTCGCGCGCGGGGACGACCAGCGTCAGCCAGTCGCGGTTGTCCAGATACTGCTTCTCAAGGCGCGCGGAGATCGCGCGGATCTCCGCAGCCGCGGACTTTATGCCCACGCCGGGAGCGAGACGGGCGATGGAGCGGAACATCCGCTTGTCCCGGTAGTCGCGCTCGTACTGGCGCAGCACGAGCGGCTCCCAGAACGCGACGTCGCCGCGCGGGAAGGTCGCCTCCGGCGGCAGGATGCCGATGACGGTCTTCGGCTCGCCGTCGACCCGCACGGTATGGCCGACGATCTTCGGATCGCCGGCGAAGCGGGTCTGCCAGAAGGCGTGCGAGAGGACGATGACGTTCCCGCGCCCTTCAGTTGTCTCGTCCTCACGGAAGCCGCGGCCGTGCAGCGTGCCGATGCCGAAGACGCGGAAGAGCGAGGGCGTGACGCGCAGGGCGTGCACGCGCTCGGGCACGTCTCCGTCGGCGAGGGCGTGCGACTCCATGATCCAGAGCGCGGCGGAGTCGAGCGACTTCGCCGATTCGCGGAGGTCGGTGAAGTTCTGCCAGGACAGCTCGTCGAGGGCCTGGGTCCTGGTGTTGACGTCCTGGAGGAGGACCACGCGCTCGGGATCGCGGAACGGGAGCGGGCGGAGGAGCACGCCGTCGACGACGGCGAACATGGCGGTGGTGAAGGCCACGCCGAGGGCCAGCGTGGCCACGGCGGCGGCAGTGAAGCCGGGGGCCTTGAGCAGACTGCGGACGACCAAGCGAAGAGGTTGCATCAGATCTCCCGAAGAAGCGTCTGCGGCTCCGCGCGCATGGCGCGCAGCATGGGCAGGAGCGTGGCCAGGGCGATGACGGCGGCGATGACGAGCGCGGGCGCGGCCCAGCTGGCGGCGTCATAGGCGTGGACGCCGAAGAGCAGGCCGCCGAGAAGACGCGCCGCGGGGACGGCCAGCGCGGCGCCGCAGAGGATGCCGAGGAGAAGGAAGCGCCCGCTGGCCTTGGCGACCATGCCCGCGACGTCGCCGCGCGTGGCACCGAGAGCCATGCGCACGGCCATCTCGCGCAGGCGCGTGGTGACGGTGGTGGAGACGACGCCGAAGAGGCCGATCGCGGCGAGGAGGAGCGTCAGCGCCCCGAGCGCGCCGGCGACGGCGGAGGCAGTGCGCGCGAGCCAGCGATCCGAGTCGACGACGTCCGCCAAAGGCGTAATCGTCGCTACGCTCCGGAAAGCGGCGGCGATGCCGCCGCACTCCAAACAGCGGATGAACAGGCGCGCGGGACCGTCGGTCCACGGCAGCCAGACGTGCGGGCGGGGGCGCTCGGCGAGGGCGGACAGGCGCGCGTCGCGGACGACGCCGACGACGGTGACGGTCACGCCGTCAACGCTCAGGCGCCTGCCGACGTCGACGCCCGCGGCCTCGTTGACCACGGCGACGCCCACGTCCTTCGGGGTGAGGTGACGTCCGCGCAGGAGCGGGATGCCGGCCGCGCCGAAGAAGTCGCCCTCGATGCGGGAGACGCGTCCGTCGCGGGTCTCGCCGTTGATGGTGAGCGAGGCCGGCGTCTGCCGGCCGAGAGGCGTGTTCGTGGCGATGGCGACGTGGGTCACGCCGGGCAGGGTGCGGATGCGATCGGCAATCTCGCGGATACGTCCATCGCGCAGGTCGACATTGAGCTGGCGGTGGTACTCGAAACCTGGGTCAACGGCGCCGTAGGCGCGCGCGGTCTGCACCAGGAGCGCGGCGACGATGAGCGCGAGCACGGTGAAGGCGAGCTGGGCGACGACGAGGACGCGCAGGGAGAGGGGCACGGAGGCGCGGGGCTTGCGCGCGTGCACGGCGGCGGAGAGCGCGGCGAAGAGCGTCGCCAGGAGCGACATCGCGAAGGCGAAGAGCGCGACGCGCATGCCGGGAGTGAAGTCGATCATCGGCCGGACGGTCGCCGGCATGAAGGCGGTGTAGACGCGGCTGCCGCCGACGGTGACGGCGTACGCGAGCAGCGCGGCGGGAAGCGCAAGCGGCAGCGTCTCGAGCACGAGCTGCAGCGCGATGCGCCTGGGCGTGGCGCCGAGGGCCACGCGGATGGCGAGCTCGCGGCGGCGCACGGCCACGCGGGCGAAGAGGATGCCGATCACGTTCGCGGCGGCGACGAGCACGGCCGCGAGAGCGAGGAGCGCAGCGACGAGCGTCGCCGCGCGGACCATGCCCGGCGCCTCGGGGTTGATGAGCATGGCCCGCTCCGGCCCGACGCGCACGCCGGAGGTGGTGCGGGGGTCGGGAAGCAGGCGGGCGAGCGCTTTCTCCGCGTCGTCGTAGGTAGCGCCGTCGGCGAGGCGGCCGATGATGCGCACCGTGGAGCGGGGGGCTCTCAGCCCCCCGAGGACGTCGGCGGGCTGAGAGCCCGCCGCTCCACGGTTCAGCGGCAGGAAGACGTCCGTCGGGCTGGCGAAGTTCATTCCTCGGAACGCCGCCACGCCGCTGACGGGATAGGTCACGCCGTCGACGACGATCTCCCGCAGCGAGGCGAAGCGCTCCGAGACCACGGCTTGCGCCGCGTCGCCGCGGAGCATGCGCACGCCCGCGACCTCGAAGAAGCCCTCGGAGACGCCGCTCACCCCGGCGACGGAAAGCGTGCCGGTGGCGGGATCGCGCACGACTTCCTGTCCGCCGGTGAAGGCGGCGATGGTGATGGGACCGGAGACGTGGCGCAGGGCCTCGAGCTCGCTCCAGCGGAAGGCGTCGCTGACGGTGCCGCGCGGCGAGATCGCGGCGACGCGGACGAGGCGGTCGGCGTCGCGCACGGGCAGGTCGCGCAGGAGCACGGCGTCGAAGGCGGTGAAGATCGTGGAGACGACGCCGACGGCGAGGCCGATGGTCAGCACGATCACCAGGGCGGGGGCGGGATGGCGGAGGAGGTGTCGCATGTCAGTCGTGCCGGAGGGCGATGGCCGGGTCGATGCGCGCGGCGCGCGCGGCGGGGATGATCGTGGCGATGGCGGCGACGAGGGCGAAGAGGAAGGCCACGGCCACGTAGACGCGGCCGCGCAGGTCATCCACGCCGAAGAGCATGGCCTGCATGGTCTGGGTCATGAGCGCGGCGCCAGCGAGGCCGATGCCGACGCCGGCGGCGGTCACGGCGAAGGACCAGCGGCCGACGAAGGCGACGATCTGCGAGGCGCGCGCGCCGAGGGCCATGCGGATGCCGACCTCGCGGGTGCGGGCGGCGACGGTGAAGACGAGCAATCCGTAGAGGCCGAGGACCGCGAGGAGGAGGCCGACGGCGGCGAAGACGCCGACGAGGGCCGCGCGCATGCGCGGCTGCTCGACGGCGCGCTCGAGGTACTCCTCCATGGTCTGCACGGCGAAGACCGGCTGCGCGGAATCCATGGAGCGGACGATGGCGCGGAGGTCGGCGCCGACGCGGTCCGGGTCGCCGCTCGCGCGGACGACGACATACATCGAGCGCTCGGAGCTCTGCAGCATCGCGAAGTAGACGTGAGGCTGGGCGTCCTCGCCGGGCGTGCCGTGGCGGACGGCGCCGACGACGCCGATGATCCGGCGGGGCTTGTCGTTGAAGCTCAGCGTTCGGCCGACGGGGTCCTGTCCCGGCCAGTACAGGCGCGCGGCGACGTCGTCGATGAGAACGACCGGCGCGGTGCCATCGCGGTCGGCGGCGGTGAAGGCGCGTCCGCGCAAGGTCGGGATGCGCATGGCCTCGGTGTAGCCGTTCTGGATCACCCGAAAGTGCGCGGACGGCATCTGCAGGGCGGGATCGCGGCCGGCGACGTCGAAGGTGGCGGTCCAGTCGGTCTCGGAGAGCGGGAGGTCGCTGGTGGCGGAGGCGGCGGCGACGGTCGGGAGGGCGCCGAGACGCGCCTGCAACTCGGTGAAGAAGGCGCGGCGTGACGTGGGGGTCTCGTACTTGGCGCGCGGCAGCTCGACGCGTGCGGTGACGAGGCCGCGCGGATCGAAGCCGAGCTCCACGGTCTTGAGGCGGCGCCAGGTCTCGACCAGGAGCGCGCCGGAGATGACCAGGGTGACGGCGATGGCGACCTGGGCGGCGACGAGGACGCTGCGGACGCGCGCCGTCTGCCGCGAGGCGGTGCCGCCGCGATCGCCGGCGGTCGCGTTGCGCCAAGCCCACGTGCTGATGGCCAGGCCGATGGCGAGCGCGGTGAGGATCGCGCTGCCGAGGGCCATGGCGATGACCGCCGGACCGACGGTGATCTCCTCGGCGCGCGGGAGTCCGCTCTGCGCGGCCCACGGAATCGCCGCACGGGCAATGAGCAGCGCGATCGCCGCGCCGGCCACGGCGAGCGCGATCACCTCGGCCGACAGCTCGCGGGCGATGCGCCAGCGTCCGGCGCCGAGGGCGGCGCGGACGGCGACCTCTCGTTGCCTCGAGGTGGTGCGGGCGACGAAGAGGCCGGTCACGTTCGCGGCGGCGAGGAGAAGCACGAGCAGCGCGGCGCCGAAGAGCACCAGCAGGGACGTGCGGTTGCGGCGCACGAGGTCGTCGCGCACGGAGAAGACGTCGACGTGCCAGCGGCTGTCCTCGAGCCACTTGCGGCGGTCGGGCACGCGCCCGATCACGGCGCGATCGATGACGCCCATCTCCGCGCGCGCCTCCTCGAGGGAAACGCCGCGTTTGAGCCGGGCGATCATGGCGTAGTACTCGTTGCCGCGGTTCGCATCCGCAAAGTGCTCGGCGGTCAGATGCAGAGGGAGCCAGAGGTCGACGTCGCGCTTCGGGAAGGCGAAGCGCGGTGACATCACGCCGGCGACGACCCACGGACGGCCGTTGAGCTGCACGGTGCTGCCAACGATGTCGCGCCGCGCGCCGAAGCGGCGGCGCCAGAGGGCGTCGCTGAGCACGACCACGCGGTCCTCGGTGCGCGTGAAGGTCTGCCCGAGAGCCGCGCTCACGCCGAGGGTGCGGAAGAAGTCGCCGGTGACGCGGGCGGCGTTCAGGCGCTCGGGCTCGCCGTCGGTGAGATTGACGCCGGACGACTCCCAGATCGCGGAGGCCTCGAACGAGCGGGCCTTGCGGCGGTCGTCGAAGTCGGGCGCGGAGAGCGCCGAGCTCTCGGGCTTCTCCGCGCCGTAGCGGTTCCAGACGAAGACCAGCCGCGCGGCATCCGGATACGGCAGCTGGCGCACGAGGATGTGCCAGACCAGGGCGAAGGTGACGGCCACGACGGCCGTCGAGATCGCGAAAGTCAGGACAACCGTGGCCGTGAAGAGCGGGGCGCGCAGCAACTGGCGGACGAGCGGCATGTCCGGCCTCCTTTGATCTCTCCCCTACTGGATGGTGAATCCGCTCTCGCGCAGCTCCTGCTCCGCGGCCGGGAGGTGCTCCTCCTCGACGACCCGGCCGTCGAAGAGATGCACGGAGCGGTCGGCATGCTTGGCGTAGCGCGGGTCGTGGGTGACCATGCAGATGGTCGCGCCCTGGCGGTTGAGGTCGCGGAGGAGCGACATCACGGCCTCGCCGTTGCGGGAGTCGAGGTTGCCGGTGGGCTCGTCGGCGAGGACGATCGAGGGGTCGCCGACGATGGCGCGGACCACGGCCACGCGCTGCTGCTGGCCGCCGGAGAGCTGCGCCGGGTAGTGCTTCATGCGGTGGGCCATGCCGACGCGCTCGAGGGCCTGCTGGACCTTGGCCTTGCGCTGCCCGGCGGGCATGCCCCGGTAGGTCAGCGGGAGCTCGACGTTCTCGAAGATGGTCAGGTCGCCGATGAGGTTGAAGCTCTGGAAGACGAAGCCGACTTCCCTATTGCGGATCCGGGCGCGCTCGGTGGTGGTGATCTGCGCGACCGGCGTGCCGTTGAGCGAGTAGGCCCCCTCGGTCGGCGAGTCGAGCAGGCCGAGGATGGACAGGAGGGTGGACTTGCCGCAGCCGGACGGGCCGGCGATGGCGATGTACTCGCCCTGGTTGATGTCGAGATGGATCCCGCACAAGGCATGGGTCTCGATCTCGTCCGTGTAAAAGACCTTGGTCACTCCGTCGAGGTGGATCAGCGGCTCCATGCGGTCCTCACTTGAGTTGAATTCGGTTGTGCTCGGAATGGGCGGACATGTCGGAGAGGATCACCCGGTCGCCCTCGCGCAGGCCGCTCCGGATCTCGACGCGGTCGACGGAGGTACGGCCGATGGCGACGCTCGTCTGCACGGCCTCGCTGCCGTCGGCGCTCAGTTTGAAGAGACCGATGGTGGTGTTGTCGCTCCCCTGCACCGGACGGCCGACGTAGAGGACGTTGGTCAGGCGCTCGAGCTCGATCACGCCGTCGACGGTGAGATCGGGACGGGCGCCCTTCGGCAGCGGACCGTCGAAGGTCACATCCACGCCGATCGTTCCGTTCTGCACGGCGGGATCGACGCGGGCCACTCTGCCGCGGGCCTCGCCGTTGCGCGTGTCGATGACCACCGGCTGGCCGATGGCGATGTCTTTCGCCTGGGTCTCGGCCACACGCAGCTCGGCCTTGAGCGGCGCGGGCTGGGCGACCTTGGCGAGCGGAGTGCCGGCGGCGACGCGCTGGCCGATCTCGACCGGGAGCTGCTGGAGCACGCCGTCGATGCCGGCGCGGACGTGCAGCGCGGCGAGGTGCTTCTGCCGCAGCTCGTGCAGGGCCCGGAACTGCTCCACGCGCGAGCGCTGCACGGCCTGCTCCGCCTCGGCCGACTTGCGGGCGATCTCGATGCGCTGCTTCTCGATGCGGCTTCGCGTTTCCAGCTCCGCGGCGCGCGACTTGGAGAGCTTGAGCGTCAGGGCGGAGGTGACGCCGTTGCGGGCCAGCTCCTCGTTCACTTCCACCTGGGCCCTGGCCTCGGTGAGCTGGGCCTCGATGTTCGCGGAGTTGGCCATCTGGGCCAGGATCGCGCTCTCCAGCTCCACCTCGCGCTGGCGCTGGGTGGAGATGGCCGCGCCGAGCTGCAGCTCCGCGTCGCGCGCGGCCTGTTCGACCTCGGCATTGGTGAGCTCGATCACGATCGTGTCGGCGGTGACGATCGCCCCCGGCCGCTGCACGATCCGCTCGACCCGGGCTTCCGTCGACGCCGGAATCCAGCGCACGTTCTCCGGAACGAGGATGCCCGTGCCGCGGACCGAGCGGAGCATCTCCCCGCGGCGGACGGTGTCGATGAACAGGCCGCCGCGGTCGACCGTTGGCGCGGCCGGCTTGAGCCGGGCCACGGCGACGGTGGCGACGATGACGAGCAGAGCGACCACCGCGCCGGAAACATATCGGCGCAGGCGGCGGGCTTTGGCGAGGTCGGG
>JBIOTX010000356.1:0-9466 GCA_044866315.1 Thermoanaerobaculia bacterium
GCAACTTCGGCGCGTCCATCGCCGCGAGGCCCGGCTACCCAACGGTGATCGTCCCCTTCGCCATGATCCCCAACGCGCCGACCACGGCCTTCCCCGAGGACTTCAAGGCCAAGCCGGGACCGTACGGCGTGAGCTTCACGGGGATGGCATGCAGCGAGCCGACGCTGATCCGGATCGGGTATGCGTTCGAGCAGGCGACCAAACGGCGCGTAGCGCCGTTTTAGGAGTGCGGTGGCGCAGCCACCGCTCTGTGATCCGGATAGAACAGCGGCGGCTACGGCCGCCGCACTCCTAAGCCACCCCCGTCAAATCATCCGCCTCGATCACCCCGGTCACATATCTCCCATCCACCGGCACCGTGCACCGGAAGTGGACGGGAAAGATCTGCTCGTGCCCCACGCCCAGCCGCCGCCACTGTTCGTCGAGGGTCTCCTGGGAGGGCGGCTCTTCGAAATAGAAGAAGACCGGCCCCTCGGGGGTGACGATCACGGGCTGGGTGACGTCGAGGGTGTCCTGGGCGGGGGAGCAGAAGCCGATGAACTGCGTGCCGTTGGCGAGGGCGAACTGGGTGCGGGCGATGAAGTCCGTGGCATGGCTGGCGGTGAGCTCCTTGCGATCGGTGGCCCGGACCTGGGCGTTGTCGTCGCTCTCGCCGTCGTAGTGCCACACCGCGGCGCGCTCGAGATCGAACGGGGTGAGGTCGTGCAGCCGCTTCATGCGTTCACCTGCGCCAGGGAGCGTTTCCACTCGACCAGGCCCATCGCGCACACGCCGATGAACACCGCGTACAGGCCGGCGGTCACGTAGAGCTCCTTGACGATGAAGAGCACGATGTAGAAGACGTCCACGATGATCCAGATCACCCAGTTCAAGAGGTACTTGCGAGTCATTTGCCACTGGGCGAGGAGGCTGAAGCCGGACAGCGCGGCGTCGGTGTAGGGCAGCGAGGCGTCGGTCGTGCGCTGAAGCAGCGCGCCCAGGGCCAGGGAGAAGGCGACGGCGATGGCCACGGAGACGAGGTTCGTCAGCGGCGAGGCCCGGGAGACTTTCAGCCGGCTGTGCTGCTCGCCGCCGTAGAGCCACTCATACCAGCCGTAGAACGAGATGGCGATGTAGATGAACTGCAGGCCCATGTCCGCGTAGAGCCGGACGGTCCAGAACAGCCAGGCGTAGATGGACACGCCGATGATGGCCGTGGGCCAGGACCAGATGTTCTGGCGGGCGCTGAGGATGACGCTGAGGAGGGTGACGGCGGCGGCGGCCCACTCGATCCAGGTCATTCGCGCGTATCATTCTGACCTACATCGCCCATGCTCAAGCCCCCCATTCCTCCCGACGAGCCGCAGCGGATGGACGTGCTCCGCGAGTACGACGTCCTGGACACGCCGCCGGAGGCGGTCTACGACGACATCGCCCACGTGTGTGCCGGCGTGTGCGACACGCCCATCGCCCTGATCACGCTCGTCGACGGCACGCGCAACTGGTTCAAGGCCCGGGTGGGGGTGGAGGAGGAGCTGACCGAGTCGCCGCGCGACATCTCCTTCTGCGGCCACGCCATCCTCCGCAAGGACATCTTCGAGGTCACCGACGCCTCGGTGGACGAGCGCTTCGCCGACAACCCGCTGGTCGCCGCCGAGCCGAAGATCCGCTTCTACGCCGGCGCGCCGCTGATCACCCCCGACGGCTACAAGCTCGGCACCATCTGCGCGATCGACGTCCGCCCGCGGCGGCTGTCCGAGTCGCAGCGGGAGACCCTGGCGGCGCTCAGCCGGCTGGTGATGCGGCAGCTCGACCGGCGGCGGAAAGCGCGCGGATGAGCGTCACCGCACCGACCGCCGCCGCCCGCCCGTGACCTGCTGCTCGTAGCTCGCCGCCGCCGGCTCGAAGTTCTCGCTCCCCGCATACTCGGCGGTGATGGTGTGCGTGCCGAGGGTGGCGAACGAGGTGGTGAAACGGCGCGTGACGCCGAGGTCGATCGTGCCGAGGATCGTCGGGCCGTCGCGGAGGATGACCGTGTCCCTCGGGCGGCCGCCGGTGGTCTGGTCGAAAACGGTGATCGTTACCGGCTGCCCGGCGACGACGGGATTCGGAGTGCCGCGCACCAGGAGCTTCACGGTGCCTTTCACGACGTCCTGCTGCCGCGACGCGGCCGCGGAGGCGTGCAGGTCCGTGCGCTGGAACGTGGCCGTGACCGTGTGCGTGCCGACCGAGGGGAACCGGAAATCGATCGACGCCTTCCCTTCCTCGTCCAGCACGAGGATCGCGAACAGCTCGCCGTCGACGTCGAAGCGCACCGTCCCGCGGAGCGCGTAGCCGGAGTCGGTGCTCACGCGCGCGGTGAAGGTCACGTTCTCGGCGTAGCGCGCCGTGGGGAGCGAGGACTCGAGCGTCACCGTCACCGGCCGGTCGAGTCCCTCGGCCACGCGCGTGAGGACGACTTCGACCTCGCCCGATGCGCGGTCGAGCGCGACGATGTCGGGCGAGCCGTTCCCGTCGAGGTCGGCGAGGTCGATCTCCGTGACGAACGCGCGCAGCTCCTGGTAGCCGGTGAACGATCCGCGGCCGTCGCCCAGCAGCACGGACACTCCGAAGACCAGATCGACGTGTCCGTCGCCGCTGACGTCCGCGAAGGCGACGGCCGGCCAGCGGAAGCCGGTGAAGCTGGCCAGCCCGCGGCCGAATTCGAAGCGCGACGGCGGAGCGAACGTGCCGTCGCCGTTGCCGCGGGCGACGAACACGGTCGCATGCAGCTGGGAGACGACGTCCACGTTGCCGTCGCCGTCGAGATCGCCGACGCCGACGACGTCGCCGCCTTCGGTCGCCGCCGAGGTCACGAGCGTGAATCCGCCGGTGCCGTCGGAGAGGAACACGCGCTCGCTGCTCTGCACCAGGTCTGCTTTGCCGTCCCGATTCACGTCGATCACGCCTCGCGGGTCGTCGACCCCGACCGCCTCGGAAGACGGGCCGGTGGAGAACGCGCCGCTGCCGTCGTTCGGATACACGGTCATGCGCCAGGCCGAAGTCGCCAGGTCGAGCTTCCCGTCGCCGGTGAAGTCACCCGCGACCAGCGTGCCCTGCTCCTCGAGCTTCGCGCTCACCGTCGACTGCCGGAACGCGCCGTCGCCGTTGCCGGTGTAGAGCACGAAGGTGTCATCGTCGACGACGACCACGTCGAGCTTCCCGTCGCCGGTGAATTCGCCGACGGCGTAATCGTCGACGTCGGACACCTCGGTCACGATCGGCCTGCCGAACGCGCCTTTGCCGTCGCCGGGCAATGCCGCGATCCCCAGCTCGGTCAGGGTGATCGCGTCCGCCTTGCCGTCGCCGGTGACGTCGGCGAGGCGCAGGCCGATGGCTTCCACGTCGGGATAGACCTCCAGCGCGGCGAGGCTGGTGAGGAACATGCGCGGCGCGTCGAGCGTGCCGTCGCCGTGGCCGCGCAGCAGGGAGACCGTGCCGTCGTACTCGATGGTGAGGACGTCGCGCCAGCCGTCGCCGGTGTAGTCGCCCGCGATCAGGTCATACGTCCGGGCGTCGGTGGCGTGGATGCGCGGCGGATCGAACGTGCCGTCGCCGCGGCCGAGGAGGATGGTCACGGCGCTGGCGCCGGAGGGGCCGAGGACGAGGTCGACTCTGCCGTCGACATTCATGTCCGCGGCGACGATGGCGTCGGGGTCGTAGGGGGTGCGCCAGCGGACGATGTCGTGGAACGTGCCGTCGCCCTTGCCGAGGCTCACGTCGATGAAATTGCGGTACGAGGACGTGGCGGCGCGATCGATGTGGCCGTCGCCGTTGAAGTCGGCCAGGGCGATCTCCTGGCCGTCGGTGAAGAAGAGCGGGCTGACGAACGTGCCGTGGCCGGTGCCGAGCCACGCGTGACCGCTGGAGCCGCCGGTGACCAGGTCGAGCTTCCCGTCGTGATCGAGGTCGGCCGTGGTCACGACATGCGCGCCGACGTTCGACTCCGTGACGGACGGAGTGCCGAAGTGCCCGGCCCCGTCGCCGGGGAAGACCGAGATCGTGTCCTGCTCGCCGTGGAGGGTGTCGCTGTGCAGGAGGACGTCGGCCTTGGCGTCGCCGGTGAACTCGCCGATGGCCACCGCGCCGTAGTACTCCAGGCGCGGCAGGGTCGCGGACTCGCGGAAAGTGCCGTCGCCGTTGCCGAGGAAGACCGTGTAGTCGACCACGAGATCGAGCACGCCGTCGCCGTCGAGGTCGCCCGTCGCGAACATGAAGCCGGTCTCGTCGATCGGCGTCGTCACGGGCGGCAGGAACGTCCCGTCGCCGCGGCCGCGGTGCACGCTGATCGCGACCGCCGGGTGGACGACGAGGAAGTCGCGCTTCCCGTCGCGGTCGAAGTCCCCGCCGGCGAGCTGCTCGCTCTTGCCCGGACCGGTGTCGAAGAGGGGAGGACCGGAGAGGGTCACCGGCTCGGCCAGGGTGGCGGTGGAGAGAGCGGCAGCGATGAGGAAGGGGGCGGCGGACCGGAGCATGCCGGAGGCAAGTCTACGCGGCGAAGCGCACGACCTCCAGCTCGGCGGCGGTATCGGTGCGGGCGAGGATCTCGTCGACCCGGGCCATCGTGGCGTCGGCGAGCGTGTATTCCGGGCAGCGCTCGCACTGCAGAACGGGCAGCTCCTTCACGATCACGATCGTTCGCTCGGTGACCTTGAAGGGAAGGTCGGTGGTAACTTCCACGAGCCTGCTTCCGCAAACGCGGCACTTCATGGGTGGGGTCTCCTCGTCCGGAATCCCGGCTCCCATTCGGCAGGGTCGGGCCGGTATGCAGTCACGATTCTGACATTGTCGCTCTCCACGTCGACTGCGACCAAGACGTGGAAGCTGCCGTTGCCTAGAACGAGATAACTCGGCAGGTATTTGTCTTCCGGGTATTCCTCGACGATCTCGTAGGTATCGACCGCCGCGAGAATCTCCTGCCGGGTGATGTCACGCCGTTCCAGCCGGAGATTGACGTGATAGGTCCAGTACACCTTCCGGTCGCGCACGCAACGCTGGATGAATCGCAGCGGGTCGTCGGGAGCGGCGGGCCGGACCATGCCGGAAGGAATGATAGACGGTCCGGTCCGGCTGATATCGATCCACCGCGGATGGCTTAAAAGTCACCCGGGATGGCTTTGAATTCATCCATGGATGAATTTTATCTCATCCGCGATGGCTTAAAAGTCATCGAGATCACATTGAATTCATCCATGGACGAATTTTATCTCATCCGCGATGACTTTTAAGCCACCGGATTCGACTTAAAAGCCACCGGATCTGGCTTAAAAGTCACCCGGGATGGCTTTGACTTCATCCATGGATGAATTCATCTATCAGGAATGGCTTAAAAGTGATCCGGAATCGCTTTGATTTCATCCATGGTTGAATTTTATCTCATCCGCGATGACTTTAAGTCACCGGGTCTGGCTTAAAAGTCACCCGGGATGGCTTTCACTTCATCCA
Source organism: Thermoanaerobaculia bacterium (assembly GCA_044866315.1). Lineage (GTDB taxonomy): Bacteria > Acidobacteriota > Thermoanaerobaculia > Gp7-AA8 > Gp7-AA8 > QHVT01. The sequence goes on from JBIOTX010000356.1 coordinate 5,464, forward strand.
TGGTTGAAATTGACCCGACGCCGCCGGGCGTGGACGCCCGGCGGGGGCGGCCGGGACGGCCGCCCTACATGACGCTCCACCAGATGGCGTTGAACACGAAGGGGAACGTGGCGTGGGTCTGGCCGCGGTGCTGGGGGCGGAAGCCGAGGAGCACGATCTTGCCTTTGCCGTAGGTCACGGCCACGGCGGCGGCCTTGCGGGTGAGGCGCTCGGCGCCGTGGATCCAGCCCGAGAGCAGAACGTCGCGCTCGTCCTCGGGGTACGTGGCCAGGACCCAGCGCTGGGTGTCGGGGCCGGGGTTGGTGGTCTCGAAGGCCAGGGCGGAGTCGAGGAAGGCCGCGACCTCGCCCGGCAGGCCGGCGGTGACGGGGTGGTCGCCGCGCACTTTCAGGCGGACGAGGGAGCCGGGGTTGGAGTAGTCCTCCGCCTTCACGCCGGCCAGGGCGTTACGGACGGGGACGTTGAATTCCTCGATGACGTACTCGCAGGCGTCGCCGAAGGCGATCAGCGTTCCGCCGCCGTCGACGAATTTGCGAAGGGCGTCGGCGCCCGACTTGTCGAGACCGCCGCGGTACTCGGCGGGCATCTCCTCTTCGTAGCGCATGGTCGTGTCGCTCGGCTTGCGCCGGCCGGCGGCGAGGATCTCCTTGTGCACGTCGGGGAGGATCACGGCGTCGTAGCCGGTGATGCCTTTCTGCACGTCCTGCGGGGAGAGGCCTTTCACCGAGACGCCGTAGGTGTCGAGCAGCCAGCGCGTCCAGCCCTCGTCCATCGACGGCTGCCACGGCTTGTACGTCGCCACCTTGGGCTTGCGCGCGAGCTTCTGGCCGCGGGCGATCACTTCCTTCGTGGCCGGCTTGATCTCGGTCACGCGCGTGGTGCCCTCGGGCATGGTCGCGCGCTCGACTTTCACGCCCATCTGCAGCGGTAGCGTCCACGTGGCGACGTCGTACGGCCGCAGAATGTCGCGGCCGGGCTGGAGCCGCACCTCCGGGTAACGCTGCGGCTCCATCATCTCCAGGATGAACTTCGAATACGGCTGGGCGAGCGGGATCCAGTAGTCGCCGTTCGACGCCTGGTGCACTTCGACGTTGTGCTCGGCCATGAGCCAGGCCAGGTGCTGCGCGGTCGGCCAGTCGTGCTGCTGTTTGGGGATGCGGTAGGCGTCGCCCGGCTTCGCCAGCGCCACCGCCGCCCGCGAGCGCGTGAGCAGGTTGCGCAGCAGGTCCTCGCGGTACGTGGCGGCGATCTCGTGCAGGGCGTCCGAGGCGATGCGGCCGTAGTCCATGATGTCGCGGAGCCGCCACCACCCGCCCTTCCAGGGGTTCGGATGATTGATGGTCGGCTTGTACTCGACCAGGCCCTTCGATCCGCCGCGCAGCTCGTTCGGCTCGATGTAGACCGGCGAGGCGATGCGCGCCGAGGCGATCTCCAGGAGCAGGCCGGTGATGTTCTTCCACCAGCCGGTGTTGCGCGTGCCGCCGAGCCAGTAGGCGTCGAACGAGTAGCCGTAAATGAGGCCGGTCTTGCCAGCCTGCTCCAGGCGCAACGCCATGTTCGAGCCGACGATGTTCACTTCGCGCCAGATCAGCGGATGGACGTCGGGATCGACGGGGTCGGCGAACGGCGGGATGAACATGCGCGGCCCGTCGGAGCCCATCTGGTGCTCGTCGACGAAGAGCTGCGGATTCCACCGGTGGTAGACGGCCCGGCTCAGGGCCCGGGTCTCGGCCTGGGTGAGCATGTACCAGTCGCGGTTGTTGTCGTGGCCGACGTAGTGGTGGTAGAGCCAGGGCAGCCGCCCGCCCTCGTACTTGGTGCCGGCGTACTTGCGGTAGTAGTCGACGATCATGGTCTGGCCGTCGGGATTGAGCGAGGGGACGATGAGGAGGACGACGTTGTCGAGCCGCCGCTTCGTTTCGGGGTCGTTCGCCGTGGCCAGCGCGTGCGCCCACTCCATGGCCATCTGGCTCGAGCCGATCTCGGTCGAGTGGATGTTGCAGGTGACCAGGACGACGGCCTTGCCCTCGCGCACGAGCCGGTCCCCCTCGGCGTCGGACAGCCCGCGCGGATCGGCCAGCCGCTTCGCCGCCTGCCGGATCTGCTCCTTGTTGCGCAGGTTCTCCTCGGAGGAGATGACGGCCATGATCATCTCGTCGCCCAACGTGGTCTTGCCGAGGACCTCGACGTCGACGCGCGGGGAGGCGGCGTCGAGGGCGCGGAAGTAGGACTTGATCTGGGAGTAGTCGGCGAGGACGCGATCCTTGCCGATGTCGAGTTTGAGGAACTGGGACGGACTCGGGATCTGGGCGGAGAGGGGAAGAGTGAGGATGAGAGCGAGGAGGAGGCGCGTCATGGCGCGCGGATTATATGAAGGCAGAAGGCAGAGGGCAGAAGGCAGAAGGCAGAACTTAGAATGGCGCGATGCGAGTGCGCCCATCGCTTCTGCCTTCTGCCCTCTGCCTTCTGCCTTCTGCCTTCATCTTCCTGGCGTGTACGACCACCACCACCACCCGCCCCCCCGCCCGCTTCCGCATCCTCCAACTCAACGACGTCTACAAAATCGAGGGCCTCGAGGGTGGCCAGTCCGGCGGGCTGGCGCGCGTGCGGACGCTGCGCAAGCATCTCGAGGCGGACGGCACACCGCTGCTGGTCATGCACGCCGGGGACGCGATCTATCCCTCGGTCATGAGCAAGTACCTCGACGCCCGGCCGATGATCGAGGTCTTGAACCTCCTCGACGGCGACCCGGAGAAGGTCGACGACCACCTCATCGTCACCTTCGGCAATCACGAGTTCGACAAGAGCGACGCGCGCGTGCTGCTGGCGTGTCTCAACGAGTCGGCCTTCCAGTGGGTGGCCACGAACACGCGCTGGTGCAATCCGTCGTGCACGGAGATGTTCCCGAAGACCAGCGACGTCTTGATCGTCGAGCTGGACAACGACGTCAGTGTGGCGGTCGTCGGGCTGCTCTATCCGCTCAAGAAGGCGTACGTCGAGTCGGGCGATCCGATCGCCGCGGCCTGGGATGCCGTTCCCGCCGCGCGCCAGGAAGGGGCGGACGTGGTCATCGCCCTCACCCATCAGGACATGCCCCAGGACGTGAAGATGGTGCAGGCCGTCCCCGGCATCGACCTCGTCGTCGGCGGGCACGATCACCTCTTCATGCAGCAGCAGGCCGGGAACAGCACCTGGATCGCCAAGGCCGACGCGGACGCGAAGAGCGTGATCGTCTGGGACGTGACCGTGCCGCGCTTCGGACGGGTCACCGCCACGCCGCTGCGCTTCGTCCTCGACTCCACCGTGGCCAAGGACCCGGTGGTCGATCAGGAGGTGCAGCGCTGGCTGGCCGAGCTCTCCAAGGAGCTCGGCGGCAACGACACCCTCGGCACGACGAAGTACCTCCTCGAAGGCATCGAGCCCGCCGTGCGCGGCCGCGAGACCGCCCTCGGCAACCTCCTCGCCGACGCCTCCCGCGAGCAGATGCAGACCGACGTCGGGATCATCAACGGCGGCAGCATCCGCATCAACGACAACATCCCCCCCGGCCCGATCACCAAGTACGACATGGAGGGGGTCTTCTATTACACGAACACCCTGGTCGCCTTCAGCGCCACCGGCCAGCAGCTCCTCGACCTCCTGCGCAACGGCGTCTCCCGCGCCGACTCCGGCGACGGCCGCTTCCTCCAGGTGTCCGGCCTGAACTTCAAGTACCACCCGAAGGACGGCCAGTTCGTCATCGAGCCGTCGGACGTCACCGTCGGCGGCCAGCCGCTCGACCTGGCGAAGACCTACACCGTCGCCACCATTGATTACATGTACCAGCAGGGGACGGGCGACGGCTTCATGCTCTTCTCCGACGCTACCCGCCCGCCGAAGGTGAACACCGAGCGGGAGGCCGACCTGCGCCAGACCGTGGAGGCCGCCATTCGCAAGGCGGGGACGGTGACGACGAACGTGGAGGGACGGATCGTTCGGGAGTAGTCTAGGAGTGGGGGGGGGG
>JBIOTX010000357.1:0-11129 GCA_044866315.1 Thermoanaerobaculia bacterium
CGTTCGTCGGCCGCGTTCATGCGCTCCTCCGGAAACGGCCGTGGATGACGATCAGCGAGACGATGGCCGCGATCATGGAGAGGATGATGATCAGGAACCCGACCGCCTCTTCGTCGATGTGCGAGATCAGGAGGACGTCGACGGCGATGACCGCGCAGACGAAAGCGTAGAGGACGAACAGCTCCTGGCGGGTGCGGAAGCCCCAGGCCATGATCAGCGCGGCGATGGCCACCAGCACGAGGCAGCCGATGGTGCGGGTGTCGTTGTCGAACATCAGGGCGAAGCCGCCGGTGAGGGCGGCCAGGGCGGCGAAGTGCTCGAAGACGGGCGCGAAGTCGGTTTGCGGGCGCTGCCATTGATCAAGGGCGCGCCAGGTCAGGAGAATCGCGGAGAGGACGAAGGCGCGGCCGGCCAGCTCGATCGGGCCGTCGGTCTTCCACTCCACGCCGAGCCAAGTGGCCAGGGCGCTGATGGAGAGGGAGAGGACCATCCGCGACTTGAAGGCGTAGGCGGTGGTGCCGTGGACGACGGCGAGGAAGAGGAAGTGGCGGGCGTAGGCATCGCCGAGGACTTTGAACTGCTGCTCGATGAAGCCGACGTCTGCGGAGAGGAGGAGGGCACCGAGGAGGAGGACGTAGTCGTCGACGAGGGTGGCGCGATCGCGGCGCCACCAGGTCCAGACGTAGCACGCGGCGGCGGCCAGGCCGAGGAGCACCGCGAGCGCGAGCGGGCCGATGCGCTCGAGGTTGTTTTTGAGGACGATGCCCGCGGCGGTGGCGACGAGCATGGCCCCGGCCCAGGCGGCGATGCGCAGCTCGGGGTAGACCGAGAAGACCTCCCGGCGCTCGCGGCGCACGAGGGCGTCCGTGACGGCGTCGCCGAGGGTGGGGCGGAGGCGCGTGAGGTCGGGCTCGAAACTGATCATACGAGGTAGGCCACGGCGAAGCCGATCTGCGCGGCCATCATCATCAGGTACATGTGCCGCCAGGAGGGATGGTTTTCGGTGGCGGTGAGCTCGTCCGGATTGCGCACGATCAGCCAGACCGTGTACGCGCCCCAGCCGGCGAGGACGAAGCCGAGGATGGTGATGAACGTCCCGTTGCCGGTGAGGATGCCGGTGCGCGCGCCGAGGGGCATGAGCAGCCAGGGGAGGACGAAGAACGGCGCGATCATCCAGGCCGCCTTCTTCACCCCGAAGGCGATGGGCAGGGTGCGGCAGCCGCCGGCGCGGTCGCCTTCCATGTCCGAGAAGTCCTTGGTCGAGGCGGCACCGAGGAGGAAGAGGCCGAAGATCGCCCCGATGAACCACGGCTCGGCGAAGGAAGCCCGGGCGACCATGGTCCAGCCGGCCACCTTCAGGAGCAGGCCACGGGGGATGGCGATGGTGAGGTTCGCGCCGATGGGATGGGCCTTGGTCCGCCCGAGCGCCGGGACGGAGTAGACGAAGGTGGCCACGAGGGCGATGACGTAGATGAAGAAGCACTCGTGCCACGGGAGGGGGGCGAAGAGCTTCTGGGTGAAGGTCGTATAGGGGTAGACGACCACGAGCCAGGTCGGGATCGTCCCGAGGGCATACATGATCCAGGTGAAGACCCAGGCCTCGGAGGAGGAGACCTCGCCGGTGACCAGCAGCCGGTTGGGCTTGTTGATGCGGTCGATCTCCAGGTCGTAGATCTGGTTGAGGGTGTTGTTGGCGGCGTTGAGGAACGCGGCGCAGAGCGAGCCGAGGGCGACCGTCAGGAGGACCGAGGCGGTCACGGCGCGGGTCGGATCGGGGTTGTGGGCCGACCCCCAGGCGCAGATCGCCCCGGAGACGATCCCGAGGAGCGGAGGCAGGAGGGTGAAGGGACGGGCGAGGGTCAGGTAGCGGCGCAAGCGGCCGGTAGTGTAGCTGTTTGCTACACTCCCGCACCGTGCCGATACGCAAGCCTGCCTTTGAAAGCGAGGACGCCGACTACGACTCCTCGTCCCGCAGCATGAACGAAAGCAAAATCGCCCTTTTCATCGACTTCGAGAACCTCGCCATCGGCGTCATGGACGCCAAGTACAAGAAATTCGAGATCGACCTCCTCCTCGCGCGGCTCTTGGAGAAGGGGAAGATCGTGGTCAAGCGCGCCTACTGCGACTGGGACAAGTTCCCGGACTACAAGCGGGAGCTGCACGAGGCGGCGATCGAGCTGATCGAGATCCCGGGGCGCGGGTACTCGGGGAAGAACTCCGCCGACATCCGCATGGCCGTGGACGCCATGGACATGTGCTGGTCGAAGGAGCACATCGACCTCTTCGTCATCGCCTCCGGCGATTCCGACTTCTCTCCCCTCGTCTCGAAGCTGAAGGAGAACGACAAGTACGTCATCGGCTGCGGGGTGAAGAACTCCTCGAGCGATCTGCTGATCGACAACTGCGACGAGTTCATCTTCTACGAGGACCTCGTGCGCGGCCTGCAGAAGGTCCCGGCGGTGACGTTCCAGGACAAGAAGAAGTCCGAGGTGTTCAAGCTCCTCATCGACTCGATCAAGGCCCTGATGCGCGAGAACAAGGAGATCCTTTGGGGATCGATGGTCAAGCAGACCATGCAGCGCAAGAAGCCGACCTTCAACGAGGAGTACTACGGCTACAACACCTTCAGCGACCTGCTCGAGGACGCCCAGAACAACAACATCATCAAGATCAAGAAGGACATGAAGTCGGGGACGTACGTGATCACCGGCTTCGCGCAGCCGGCGGCGTAGCGTCCGGAGCCGTCCGTGCCCAAGCTGACCACGCGCGCGCACTACCCCGTCCTGGTGATCGGCACCGGCATCGCCGGACTCACCGCCGCCTTCACCCTGGCCTCGGCCGGCATCCGCGTGCTGCTGGTGACGAAGGCCGCCGATCCGGCGGATTGCAACACCTCCTGGGCCCAGGGCGGGATCATCTATCAGGGAGAGAACGACTCGCCGGCGAAGCTGATCGGGGACGTGATCCGCGCCGGCGCGGGGATCTCCAACGAGGACGCGGTGCGCTATCTCGCCGAGGAGGGGCCGCGGGTGGTGAAGGCCCTGCTCCTGGACGAGATGCACGTCCCCTTCTCGAAGACGGACGAGGGGGAGCTGGACCTCACCCAGGAAGGCGCGCACTCGGTGTCGCGCATCATCCACGCGGGCGACGCGACGGGGCGGGCCATCGAGACCACGCTCCTGAATCGGGTGAAGAACGAGCCGAACATCACCCTGGCCACGGAAGTCACGGCCATCGACCTCCTCACCACCCACCACCACCCGCAGGACATCCAGGTGCGCTACCGCCTCACCAACGAGTGCGTGGGGGCGTACCTGCTCGACAACCGGACCAACGAGGTCTACACGATCTTCGCCGACTGCACCGTGCTGGCCACGGGCGGCGTCGGGCAGATCTACCTGCACACCACGAACACGCGCAGCTCGATCGGCGACGGCGTGGTCATGGCCCATCGCGGCGGCGCGCGGATCCTGAACGCGGAGTACGTGCAGTTCCACCCGACCGCGCTGGCGGACAAGAAGGCCAATCACTTCCTGATCTCGGAGGCGCTGCGGGGAGAGGGCGCGCGGCTCAAAAACCAGCGCGGCGAGTACTTCATGGAGCGCTACGCACCCGACCTCAAGGACCTCGCCCCGCGCGACATCGTGGCCCGGGCGATCGTCGAGGAGATGACCCGGAACAAGGAGGAGTTCGTCTATCTCGACCTGGCGAACTTCTACCACGGGCCGCAGCCGATCCCGGAGCGCTTCCCGAACATCCGCAAGGCCTGCCTGGAGATCGGCATCGACATCGAGCGCGACCCGATCCCGGTCGTGCCGGCCGCGCATTACTTCTGTGGCGGGGTGCTGGTGAACACGTCGGGCGAGACGACGCTCTCGCGGCTGTACGCGATCGGCGAGACCTCGTGCTCGGGCCTCCACGGCGCGAACCGCCTGGCGTCGACGTCGCTGCTGGAGGGGCTGACCTGGGGCTACGCGGCGGCGCAGTCGATCCGCACGAAGCTCGCGAGCGCACATTCGTCGGCGTCGCCGGCGGTGCATCGCGCGTTCTCGTCGCTCCCCACCGGCAGCGGCCCGGTCCCGAGCGCGATCCTGGCCTCCATTCCGGACTGGCAGCCGCCGGGGAAGGAGAACCTCGAGGATCCCGCGCTGATCCTGCAGGACTGGACGACGATCCAGCACACGATGTGGAACTACGTCGGCATCGTGCGCACGTACGAGCGGCTCAAGCGCGCGGTGGCGGACATGCGCCAGCTCGGCAACCGCCTGACGAAGTACTACCACGAGTCGATGATCAGCAAGTCCATCGTCGAGCTGTTCCACGGCCAGCAGATGGCGGCGATCGTGGCCTCGGCGGCGATCCGCAATCCGCGGTCGATCGGGGCGCACTTCCGCGCGGACTGATGAACCTCCACCTGGGATCGGGTCCGCTGCGCCTGGAAGGCTGGATCAACATCGACAACGCCGAGTATCCCGGCGTCGACCGCGTGCTCGACGTGACCCAGGGGCTGCCGTTCGAGGACGTGCGGCTCATTTTCGCCGAGCATTTCATCGAACATCTCGCGCTCGATGAGGCGATGGCGCTGATGCGGGAGTGCCGGCGCGTGCTGCGCGAGGACGGGGTGTTGCGGCTGTCGACGCCGAATCTGGACTGGGTGTGGGCGTCGCACTACAAGCGGGAGATGACGCGCGAGGAGGCGGTGCTGGCGTGCTTCGCCATCAACCGCGCCTTCCGCGGGTGGGGGCATCAGTTCCTCTACAACGAGACCACGCTCCGCTCGCTGCTTCTGGACGCGGGGTTCGGGAACGTCGTGCGGCGCGAGTACGGCGAGAGCGAGCACGCGGAGCTGCGCGGGCTGGAGCGGCACGAATGGCAGCCGGACTTTGACGGCTTCTCGCACATCCTCATCGTCGAGGCCTCCGGCCGCGGCGGAGCCGCGCCGGAGTACCTCGGCGAGCCGCGGGAGATGTACCGGCGGGATCTCGCGGTGCGGTGACTACCGCATGCGCTCGAGGTCCCGGACGATCATTCCGGCGAGCGCTTTCACCTGCCCGGCAGGCGGGAGGCGGTGCCAGCCGGCGAAGCGGGGGTTGTACGGGCCGGCGATCCGCATCGTCGCGGCGGCCTCCGTCTCATGATCGGGCGGGTACTCGCGACGGATCACGTCCTGGGTGGTCCGGCCGACGAGGACGTGGCCCTTCTTCGTCCGCTCGCCGGCGACGATCTCGTAGTTGATTCTGGAGATGCCCCAGCTGTGGCGGAGGTCGAGGCGGATGACGGCGTCGTAGTCGGCGCCCGTCGGCGCGACGACCAGATCGACGTCACCGAGCTGCTCGCGCAGCTCGCCCACGAGCTCCTCGACTTCCCAGCGCGAGGCGGTCAGCTCCCGATCGGGGACGACGGCGTACCGGCCGGCGAGCGGCTGGGTCGAGGCACAGGCGGCGAGGAGAGGGAGGAGGAGAACGAGAAGAACGAGGTTGCGTTTCACGGGAAGGCCTCCGCGGCGACGTGCGAGCGGATTGCCAGGGATTTCGGCCGAAAACGCGGGGTTGGCGGCGCACGCTGTCCCAAGGTCGGGACGATCGTGTCCGCTTTTTAGGAGTGCGGTGGCGGAGCCACCGCTCTGGTATCCGGATCGAAGAGCGGTAGCTTCGCTACCGCACTCCTACATCGAGGGTCTCGATCAGCTTCACCACCAGGCGATAGGTGTCGTAGAGATCGCCCACGCGCACCGCATCCACGACGTCGAAGCGGCTGTGGGGGATGTGGTAGTTGCCGGGCTAAATATGCTATTGACGCATTTATCGCCGCTCAGAATATACTTATTACTCATATGCGAGCCGCTCTCACCGCCATCGCTGCGATTTTATTCGCATTCACCGCCACCGCCCAGCCGACCATCACCTCCATCACCCCGAACAAAGGTCCGGTCACGGGTGGCACGACCGTGACCATCCGCGGGACGGGGTTCACCAACAACTGCCCCATCTGCTCGCCGCCGTTCGCCGACCCACAGGTGACTTTCGGGGGTGCGGAGGCCAAGGTTCGCTTCATCGACGCGACGACGCTGGAGGTGGTCACGCCCGCGCGGATCCCCGGAGCCACGTGGGTGACCGTGCGGAACTACGACGCCAGCGGCAGCGCCTTCCGGGACAACGCCTTCACCTTCGAGGGAAACATCACCGACGCCTTCGAGCCGATTCTCTTTCCCATCTTCATGCAGCCGGTGCAGGGCCTCTTCGGCTCGGAGTTCCACACCTTCCCGCGCATGACCAGCTTCGTCGACGGGTTCGAGCCGATCTACGGCGTGGACACGTCGTGCACGACGATCGACCCGCCGATCTATCCCAACTTCGCCTTCGTGCTGATGCCGCAGGTGGACTACAACCTCATCCCCGGCTGCAACGGCTCGGTGGGACACCTGTTCTGGGTGCGGAAGGCGATCGCGGATCAGATCGCCGCGAACCTGCGCGTCTCGGACGTCACCCGCCAGGCCAACAGTCACGGCGTGGAGATCCCGGTGGTACGCCGCCGCGATTTCCGCCAGGACCGGGTGGTCCTCCTCGGCGTGCCGATCGACGCGCGCTACCGGCCGACGCTGCGGGTCTACAGCCTCGAGCGCGGCGAGGGTTACGTGCTCGTGCAGATCGGGAACGAGATCCACGAGCTGCCGCTGATCGCTCCGGCGGATGAGTTCACGCCGTGGTACGCGGCGTTCACGGACTTTCCGGCGCCGGAGGAGCTGCCGGGAGGCACGTCGACCGTTCGGGTGGTGGTCGGAGCGCCGCGCAGCCAGGGTCCGGACAGCCCGCAGCCGCCGCTCTGGGCCTTCGTCACGGTGACGAACAACGAGACGCAGCACATCACGACGGTGACTCCAAACTAGCCATGAACCACGCACATCGCGTCCTCTCTCTCTTTCTCGCGCTGTTGTCCGCCTCCGCGCTGCACGCGGTCACGATCACCTCGGTCACGCCCAATACAGGGCCGACGGCCGGCGGGACGGTCGTGACCATCAAGGGCACCGGCTTCGCCGAATACGCCGTCCGCACGCCGCCCGGACCGCCGGACGTCTACTTCCGCGGTCTTCCCGCACGGTCGGTGGAGCTGATTGACGCGGAGACGCTGCGCGTGGTCGCGCCGCCGCACTTCGCCGGTCCGGCCTGGATCCACGTCGACCAGGGATCGAACGGCCAGGCCATTGCCCACGACGCGTTCCAGTATGTCGGCGGTTTTCCGGACGCGGCGTTCGAGCGGATCCTGCTGCCGGTGTTCACCGAGCCCGTGCCGGGCGCCTTCGGCTCGCTCTTCGTGACCGAGCTGCGGGTGGCGAAGAAGCCGTTCGCGCAGGCGGTGTTCCTGTTCGGACTGGAGCGGCGCTGCGTCGTGAGCGCATGTCTCGTCGACCCCTTCGCGCCGTGGACGTTCTTCTCTCCGAGCGAGATCATCGACCCGCGCGAGCTCGAGTACACCGGCACGCCGGGACGCTTTCTGTACGCGCCCACCGGCCAGGCCCAGCTCCTCTCGATCAACCTGCGCGTGCACGACTCGACGCGCTCGGCGCTGAACTTCGGCACGGAGATGCCCGTGCCGCGCCAGCGCGACTTCGTCTCCCCGCGCGAGTCGCTGCTCTTCCTCGGCGTACCCACGGACCCACGCTTCCGGAGCACGCTGCGCGTGTACACCACCGCGGTGGTGAACGACGTCTGGGTGCAGATCGCTGGTCACGGCACGTTCAACGTCCCGCTGCATCCCGGCAACAGCGTGTTCGAGCCGTCGTACGCGGTGTTCAGCGGCTTCCCGACCGGCGGCGTGGAGCCGCTGCGCGTCACGGTCGGCCTGCTCGAGAGCACCTCGCCCATCAGCGGCGGCGATCTCCGCGAGCCGTTCTGGGCCTTCATCACCGTCACCAACAACGAGACCCAGCTCATCACGACCATCTCCCCGCAACCGTAGGCGGCGGGCTAAAGCCCGCCGCTCCACCATCCGGTCAGAACAGATCGCGCTGCGTTCGCGCGGCGCCGAGCGGATAGCCGAGATGCTCGTACGCCGTGCGGCTGGCCACCCGGCCGCGCGGCGTGCGCTGCAGGAAGCCGATCTGGATCAGGTAGGGCTCGTACAGGTCCTCGATGGTCCCACGATCCTCGGCGATCGAGGACGCCAGCGCGCCGACGCCGACCGGGCCGCCGCCGAAGCGCTCGATGATCGTGGTCAGGAGCTTGCGGTCGATCTCGTCGAGGCCGTAGTCGTCGACCTCCAGCATGTGCAGGGCCTCGCGGGCGATGGCCACGTCGATCTTCCCCTCATGGCGCACCTCGGCGAAGTCGCGCACGCGGCGCAGGAGGCGGTTGGCGATGCGGGGCGTGCCGCGGGCGCGGCGGGCGAGCTCCACGGCGGCGTCTTTCTCGATGGGGATGGAGAGGATGTCCGCGGAGCGGCGGACGATGATCGTGAGCGAGTCGATGTCGTAGAAGTCGAGGCGGTGGACGATGCCGAAGCGCGCGCGCAGCGGCGCGGTGAGGAGGCCGGCGCGGGTGGTGGCCCCGACGAGGGTGAAGCGCGGGAGGTCGATCTTCAGCGTGCGGGCCGAGGGACCCTGGCCGATGACCACGTCGACGTGGAAGTCCTCCATGGCCGAGTAGAGCACCTCCTCGACGATGGAGGGCAGGCGGTGGATTTCATCGATGAAGAGCACGTCGCCCTTCTCCAGGTTGGTGACGATGGCGACGAGATCGCCCGGCTTCTCCAGCGCCGGCCCGGACGTGGAGCGCAGGTTCGCGTCCATCTCGTTGGCGATGATGTTCGCCAGGGTGGTCTTGCCCAGGCCGGGAGGGCCGAAGAGGAGGACGTGGTCGAGGGCCTCGCTGCGATTCCTGGCGGCGGTGAGGGAGATCTCGAGGTTGGCCTTCACCTTCTGCTGGCCGATGTACTCGCGGAGGAGCTTCGGGCGGAGGGAGAGCTCGGTCTGGAGATCGTCTTCGAGGCCGACCGGGGAGAGGATTCGCTCGTCGTCAGACGTCACTGCCGCATTGTAGCGACTTGCCACCGGCCGGACGTGCGCGCCTGGCGCGGGAGAGACACGGTGATGGACGTCCCCGAGCCGTGGCGCGAGGAGACGTCGATGCGCCCGCCGTGCTCCTGCACGATGCGGTAGGAGATGGCCATGCCCAGGCCCGTGCCGGAGGGGAAGTTGGTGCGGAAGGGCTGGAAGAGCTTCTCCATGTCGGAGAGGGTCATCCCGCGGCCGTTGTCGGCGAAGACGATGTGGTACGAGCCGTCGGCGACGGAGGTGCGCACGTCGAGGACGCCGCCGTTGGGCATGGCCGCGACGGCGTTGCGGGCCAGGTTCCAGAAGACCTGGCGGATCTGATCGGCGTCGCCGACGATGGTGTAGGACGGCGGCTCGATCCGGCGCACGATCCGGTGTTTCTCGGTGAGCTCGGGCGAGTTGACCAGGAGGTCGAGGGTCTCGGAGAGGCTGGCGGCGACGTCGAACTCGACCGGGTTCCGCTCCTGCGGGCGGACGAAGCGGAGGAAGTCGGAGATGGACTTGTTCAGCCGCTCGGACTCCTTGAGGACGATGGACATCAGCCGCTGCTCCTGCGGGGTGAGCGACTTCGAGCTCTTGAGGACCTGCACGGAGCCGGCGATGGCGGCCAAGGGGTTGCGGATCTCGTGGGCGATGCCGGCGGAGAGCTCGCCCACCGCGGCCATGCGGTCCTTGAGGCGCAGGTCGGACTCGAGCTTCTTCATCTCGGTGAGGTCCTGGAAGATGAGGGTGTAGCCGGCGGACGCGCCCTCGAGCGTGCTCAGAGGGCTGACGGCGAAGCCGATGCTGCGGCGCTCGCCGGCGACGCGGAGGTCATCGATCTCGTCGCGGAGCACGACGCCGCGGTCGAGCTGCTCGCGCGCGGCGTTCCATCCGTCGGCGGAGAAGAAGCCGAGCTCCGTGGCGTGCTTGCCGAGGATCTCCAGCGGCGGGGTCTGCAGGATCTGGGCGCCCGCGGGATTGACGAAGGAGGCGGTGCCGAAGGAGGTCAGGGTGATGAGTCCCGAGGGGATGGACTCGACGACGTTCTGGTTGAGGGCGCGCAACTCGGCGAGGTTCTGCCGGTTCGCATCCAGCTCCTCGGAGGTCCGCTGCAGTTTCTCGGAGAGGTACGACGTGAGCAGGGCGGTGGCGTAGAAGCCGGCGAAGTTCGCGGCCATGTTGAAGTAGAGCCGCGAGGCGCTCCAGTCGGAGGGGAGGAAGAGGCTCTGCTCGGGCGTGGGGAGGACGTCGTAGTACATCAGGTCGACGAGCACGCCGTAGAGGATCGCCGCCGCGGATGCCGCGAGCAGGCCGCCGCGCCGGTAGAGGAGCATCGACGCGGTGATGATGGAGACGAGGTAGAGGAAGGAGAACGGCGAGTCGAGGCCGCCGGTGAAGTAGACCAGCAGGGTCTCCACCGCCAGGTCGCCGCCGGTCTGGATCATCAGGTTGATGTTCCGCGACGGGACCATCGCCCCCAGGGCGATGTAGAGCAGCGTGAGCAGATAGGTCACGCCGGCGGTGATGTAGAGGTAGTTGAGGGGAAGGACGCTCTGGACGGTGTACTGAATGATCAGCGCCGCCAGGAGCAGGGTCGTGACGACGACCACCCGGACGGCGATGAGCATCCGGGAGTCGCTGGACATGGAGGCCATAACTCGTGGAAAAGCAGCGGGCTAAAGCCCGCCGCTCCACTCTTAACCGATCTGACCGATGAGCGAGAACATCGGCATGTACATCGCGATGACGATGCCGCCGATGGCCACGCCGAGGAAGGCGATGAGGACCGGCTCGAGGAGCTTCATCAGGCCGGCCACCGCCGTGTCGACTTCGTCTTCGTAGAAGTCGGCGATCTTGGAGAGCATGGTGTCGAGCGCGCCGGTCTGCTCGCCGACCGCGATCATCTGCACGACCATCGAGGGGAACACCTCGGTGTCGCCCAGCGGCTCGCTGATGGTCTTGCCTTCCTCGACCGATTTGCGCGTGGCCATGATGGCGTCTTCGATGATGGCGTTGCCGGCCGTGCGGGCGGTGATCTGCAGGCCGTCGAGGATGGGAACGCCCGATGAGGTCAGCGTCGAGAGCGTGCGGCAGAACC
>JBIOTX010000358.1:0-63954 GCA_044866315.1 Thermoanaerobaculia bacterium
TACACCGTGCCCGGACAGGTGTTCTACGACGCCACGCGCAAGCTGGTGCTGCGCGGCGCGGACGGGGTGGTGTTCGTGGCCGACTCGCAGAACACCATGCGCGAGTCGAACCGCACCAGCCTGGAGAATCTGAAGACGAACCTGCGGATCAACCGCATCGATCCGGAGAAGGTCGCGCTGGTGTTCCAGTACAACAAGCGCGATCTCCCGAACTGCGACACGGTCGAGGAGATGACCGCCTATCTCGAGCCGGGCGATGCCCCCGTGGTCGAGGCCTCGGCGATCAACGGGACGGGCGTGACGGCCACGTTCCGCGCGGCGGTGGCGCGCATTCTCGACAACCTGAAGAACAACGTGGACATCCGCCTGTACGAGGAAGAGGCGCCATCTCTGGTGAGCCAGGCGCCGTTTGCGGCGGCGATGTCTCCCGAGCCGTTCGACGACGAGCCGTTCGCGGACGTCGCCGTTGCCGAGCCGGAAGTGGCCACGGCGTTCGAGGACCCGTTCGTCGATCCCGAGCGCGCCGAGCTGGAGGAGATGCTCGCCAACGCCCGCGCGCTGGTGGCCGCGCTCGAGGCCGCACTGGAGCGCGCGCGGGAGAACGAGCGCATCCTCGCGGCGCGGCTCGGATGACCTGGTACCAGGAGTGGTTCGGCGAGGAATACCTCGAGCTGTACTCGCATCGCGACGAGCACGAGGCTCGCCAGCAGGTGACCTTCTTCCGCCAGCAGTGCGGCATGGTCCGCGGGCCGGTGCTCGATCTCGCCTCCGGGATGGGACGGCACATCCAGGAGCTCCGCGAGCACGGCTACCGCGCCGTCGGCTGCGACCTGTCCTACACGCTGCTGCGCACGGGCATCCGCGAGTACGGGGCGATGGCGGTGGCGCGCGCGGACATGCGCAGCCTGCCCTTCTGTGACGGCGTCTTCGCCGCCCTGGTGAACTTCTTCACCAGCTTCGGCTACTTCGCCTCCGAGGATGAGAACCTGCAGGTCGTGCGGGAGATGTCCCGGGTGACGGAGAAGGGCGCACCGTTCCTGTTCGACTACCTCAACGTCGAGCGCGAGCTGCAGAAGCTCGTGCAGCGCGAGACCCGTGAGACGCCGACGGGAGAGGTGCAGATCGAGCGCTGGTTCGACCAGTACGACCGCTCCTTCAACAAACGGATAACGATCGGTGAAAAGCGCTACCTGGAGCGGGTGCGCGGCTACGATCTCGACGAGATCTCGGCCATGTTTGCGTCGTGCAACCTCTCGATTCGCTCCGCCTTCGGCAACTTCGACGGCTCGAAGTTCGACCGCTCCTCGCCCCGCCTGATCCTCGTGGGGTGCCGCAAGTGACGAGCTGGCGCGTGCCGCTCACGAAGTACCCGGGCATGAACCGGTTCGTCCTGGACTGGCTGTCCGGCGATGAACGCTTCCTCAAGCGCAGCACTTTTGGAGTGCGGCGGCAGAGCCGCCGCTTTGAAGGCGGCAGCATCGCTGCCGCACTCCGAAAGCAGAACGGCGAAGCAATCGACCGCTGGCAATCCGGCGAGACCCTCACCATCATCGCCGGGCAGCAGGTCGGCTTCGCCGGCGGGCCGCTGTACACGCTGGCGAAGATCGCCTCGCTGATCCGCCTCAAGCGCGATCTCGAGAAGCAGGGCATCCCCGTCACGCCGTTCTTCTGGATGGCCACCGAGGACCACGACTTCGACGAAGTGGCCACGGTGAAGATCCAGCAGCAGGAGCTAGTCCGGATCCGCGCGGTCCGCCCGCCCGGTCCCCGGCGCGTGGTCGGACCGCAGCCCATCCCCGAGGAGCTGATCGAGCAGTTCCTCGCGCTCGTCGGCATTCCCCGCCCGTCCTGGCTGCGCCAGGGCATCACCTTCGGCGACTCCTTCGCCGAGCTCGTCGCCTCCGTCTTCGGCAGCGAGGTGATCCTGGTCGACTCGCTCCTCCCGGAGCTCCGCCGCGCCGGCGCTCCGCTCTTCGAACAGATCCACGCCCGGCACGACGACATCCAGCACGCCCTGGCCCAACGCGCCGAGGAGCTGGAGCGCGCCGGCTACAAAGAACAGGTCGTCCCCCGCGACGGCGACCGGTACACGCTCCTCTTCCACCTCGACGAACACGGCAACCGCCAACCGGCCACTGGCAACTGGCAACCCGAAACAACGTCCACGTCCGCACTCACCAGACCCCTCCTCCAGGACTTCGTCTTCGCCCCCGACATCTTCATCGGCGGCCCGGCCGAGGTGGCGTACTACGCGCAGATCAACCCCCTCCACGAGATGCTCGACGTCCCCATGCCGCGCGTGGCGCTGCGCGGGCACGTGCTGGTCGCACCGAAGCGCGTCACCCGCGCCTTCGAGCGCTACGGGATCGATCCGTGCGACGTCTTCACCTCCGCCGACGCGCTCCTGGCCGAGCAGGAGCCGGAGGGCGTGAACCGCATCCGCATCCTCGCCGAGGAGGGGAGGCGCGAGTTGATGCAGCGCATCGAGAAGATCGGCGAGATCGCCCTGCCCGCCGATCACTCCCTGGCCGGCTCGATCCAGCGCTCGATCGGCCATCTGGAGTGGCACTTCAACAAGCTGGCGGAGCGGGCCATCAAGGGACTGGTCCGCAAGGACCGGGAGCGCTACGCCGCCGTGCGCGAGCTGGTGGCGACGCTGTACCCGGACCGGCAGGTCCAGGACCGGGTCGCGAACTGGTTCGCCTTTTGGTGTGTTCATGGTCAGGGCGTCATCGACCGGGTCGTGGCCGAGGTGGAGCCCGACAGCACTTCTTTCAAGATCGTGGAGATATGAGCGAGACCGTCGACATCCTCTTCTTCGCTGCCCATTCCGACGACGTGGAGCTGTCCTGCGGCGGCACGGTCGCCAAGTTCGTGCAGGAGGGCCTGCGCGTCGGCATCGTCGACCTGACCCGCGGCGAGATGGGCACGCGGGGCACGCCGGAAACGCGCCTCGAGGAGGCCATCCACTCCGCGAACGCCCTCGGCGCGACCTTCCGGGCCGTGCTCGACTTCGGCGACGGCAACCTGCGCACCGGCCGCGAAGAGGAGCTGCAGATCATCGACGTGATCCGCCTGCACCGCCCGAAGGTCATCGTCGGCCCGTATCCCGACGATCGCCATCCCGATCACACCCGCACCGGCCGCCTGGTCACGGACGCCTGGTTCTACGCGGGACTCAAATCGCTCCAGACCGATCTGCCGGCCCATCGCCCGCAGGTGGTCGCCTATTACCTGCAGAACTACATGGTCACGCCGTCTTTCGTGGTCGACGTGACCGCCTCCTGGCCGACGAAGATGAAGGCCATCGCCTCCTACAAGTCGCAGTTCCATGATCCGAAATCGAACGAGCCGAACACGTTCATCTCCGACCCGAAGTTCCTGGAGATGATCGACGCCCGCGGCAAGCACTTCGGCGCGCTGATCGGCGTGCCGTACGGCGAGGCCTTCGTGACCAAGCAGCCGCCGAAGATCGACGACGTGATCGCGGCGTACTCTGGACGTGAAGTCTCATGATGCGCATCGGAATCACCTGCTATCCCACCTTCGGCGGCTCCGGCGTCGTGGCCACGGAGCTCGGGCTGGCCCTGGCCAAGCTCGGCGACGAGGTGCACTTCATCAGCTACGCCCTCCCCTCGCGGCTGAACATCCTCCACGAGCGCGTGCACTTTCACGAGGTCACGGTCACGCCCTATCCGCTCTTCGATCCGTATCCGCCGTACACCCTGGCGCTGGCGACGAAGATGGCCGAGGTGGCGGCGTACGAGAAGCTCGACATCCTGCACGTCCACTACGCGATTCCCCACGCCATCAGCGCCTACCTGGCCAAGCAGATCCTCCGCTCGAAGCTGAAGGTCATCACCACCCTCCACGGCACGGACATCACTCTCGTCGGCCGCGACGAGAGCTACCTGCCGATCACCAAGTTCGGCATCGAGGTCTCCGACGGCGTGACCGCGGTCTCGGAGTGGCTGAAGGACGAGACCCGCGTCCACTTCGCCACGGACAAGGCCATCGAGGTCATCCCGAACTTCGTCGATCCGGCGCGCTTCAAGCGGGACAGCGAGGCCTTCTGCAACATGTTCGGCGCGCCGGGCGACAAGCTGCTCGTGCACGTCTCGAACTTCCGGCCGGTCAAGCGCGTCATGGACGTGGTGGAGGTCTTCGCGCGCGTGGCCCGCGAGGTGCCCAGCCGCCTGATCATGGTCGGCGACGGCCCCGACCGCTCGCGCGCCGAGGCCTGGACGCGCGAGCACAACCTCCGCGACCGGGTCTTCTTCCTCGGCAACGTCCCCAACCTCGAAGAGGTCCTCGGCGCCTGCGATCTCTTTCTCCTGCCCTCGGAGACGGAGTCCTTCGGCATGGCCGCGCTCGAGGCCATGGCCTCCGAGGCGCCGGTCATCGCCACCCGGTCGGGCGGCCTGCCGGAGGTCGTCACTCACGGCGAGACCGGATACCTGCTACCCGTCGGCGACGTCGAGGCCATGGCGACGCACGCGATCGAGATCCTGCGCGACGACGCCCTGCGCGCGCGGATGGGCAAGCGGGCGCGCGAGCTGGCCATCGAGCGGTTCGACG
Organism: Thermoanaerobaculia bacterium; assembly: GCA_044866315.1. Classification (GTDB taxonomy): domain Bacteria; phylum Acidobacteriota; class Thermoanaerobaculia; order Gp7-AA8; family Gp7-AA8; genus QHVT01. The sequence goes on from JBIOTX010000358.1 coordinate 4,579, forward strand.
AGCTGAAGATCGTGCCGCACTATCGGGCGTTGTACGAGAGCGTGATCGGCTAAGGCTCCGCCCTCAATCCTCCCACCGCCTCGTGCGTGCCGTAGATCGCGCGGTAGCGCTCGTACGAGTTCATCACCTTGCGCACGTAGTGCTTGGTCTCGTCGAAGTTGATGGCGGTGAGGAAGTAGTCGTCGCCGGGGGCGGGTTGGATGCGCGTCCAGAGGGCGACCTGGTTCGGGCCGGCGTTGTAGGCGGCGGTGGCGCGGTAACGGTTGCCGTCGAAGCGGTCGCCGAGCTCGCTGATGTACTTGGCGCCGAGGCGGATGACCAGGCGGGGGTCGTACAGGTCCTCGGGGGAGAGGTCGACCAGGCCGATCCCGCGGCCGATGTCGCGGGCGGTGGTAATGATGAACTGCAGCAGGCCCCGGGCGGCGGCCTGCGACTTCGCGCGGGGGCTGAAGCGCGACTCCTCGCGCATGATCGAGAGCACGAGGGCAGGGTCGACGTCGAAGCGCTCGGCGTCCTGGAAGATGTAGGAGTAGAAGTAGCGCGGGTAGAGGAGCTGGCGGACGACCTCCGGGAGGAGGTCCGGGTGAAAGTCGGAGGGGACCGACTTCATCATCACTTCGATCGCGTAGATCGACTCTCGCGATGCCGCGCCCTGGCGCAGGGCGAAGGAGCGGGTGAGGGCCGCGGACGCGGGGCGCAGTCCCCAGCGGCTCTCGATGGCGTCGACGGCCTCGTCGTGGAGGCCCATGGCCATGAGCAGGGTGTCGCGGTCGTCGCCTTGGAGAGGGAAGCGCGGCAGGGGCTGCGGTTTCAGCTCGAGCACCGCGCGGTAGGCAGGGAGCTCGCGATAGATCGCGGCGAGCTTCTTCAGCTGCGCGTCGCGGTCCTTGGAGGAGAGGAGGATGCGGTCGGTCTGGATGCGCTTGGCCAGCTCGAACTGCTTCGCGCTCATGAGGTTCGTCACCTGCGCCTCTCGCAGTTTCAGCTCGCGCTCGAGCTTCGGGGCCATGGCCGGCGCGTCGAGGCGCGCGCGGGCGAAGTAGGCAAAGTGCGTCGGCACGCTCGCGCGCAGCACCTCGAGGTAGGCGCGGAACGAGGCCGCGGGATCGCGGGCTTCGAGCGCCCGCGCGCGCCAGTAGGTGAATTCCGCGCGGTCGTAGGGATCGAGCAGCTTCGGCGGGACGGAGTTGAGCGCGGAGATCGCCGCGGCGTTCTTTCCCGCAGCGAGCATGCCGATGGCGTAGGCGAGCGCGCCTTCGAGGACGGCCCGCTCGTTCGGGGCCATCTTGCGCAGCAGGGCGAGATCGGACGCGGCCTCGCCATAGCGCTTCTGATGAAGGCGAGTGCGCAAGCGCTGGGTGAGCGCGGGCGTGGTCGACGGATGCTTGCCCGGCACGGCCACGGCCGCGGTCATGAGCCGCTCGGCGTAGGCATCCTCGAAGTTCAGCTGGGCCGCGCGCGCGGCGTGCCAGAAGAACGTCGCCTTCTGCTTCGGATCCTTGCTCGCATTCGCGCCGCGCAGGTAGGCCTGCAGCGCGTCCTGGTACTTTTCGGCGCCGAAGTAGCTGCGGCCGAGGGCGAACTGCAGGTCGTCGGTGTAGGCCTGTTTCAGCGTCGACTGCAGCAGGGCGATGGCGCGGTCGTAGTGGCGATGCTTCTGGAAGGCCTCGCCCATGAGGGCGCGCTGGTCCACGTTCATCCGGGCGATCAGCTCCGGTTTGTCGAGGGCGCGGATGACACGGTCCGCGGCGTCGTCGCCGGTGCCGCCGTTGAGCAGGGCCAGGCCGCGCGCGAACGATGCGACCGGATCGCGCTCGACGATGCGCGCGGAGATCTCCCGCCGCCGGTCCGTCGGCGCGGACGGGGCGATCTTCGCGGCGAAGTCGACGAGGCGCCTGGGGTCCTTCAGCGAGGCCAGGTACTCGACCTCCTCGTCGATGGCCTCCTCGCGGTACGGCGAGCGCGGATAGTCGGCGATGAGCGTCGAGCGGTAGCGGCTGGCGTCTTCGCCCGTGGCAATGGACGCGCGGTGATAGAGGGCGAGATCGCGGAACGGGTTGCCCTTGGCCAGGAACGGCTCGAGCTTCTTCGCCGCGTCGGCGCCCTCGTTGTCCTCGATCAGCGCCCGGGCGTGGAGATAGGCCAGCGACCACTTCTTGTACTGGTCGGGATGGCGGGTCTCGATCTCTTCGAGCAGCTCCGCCAGGTCCTCGCCCTGGAGGCGCTGAAACGCGGCCGTCCACTGCTCGACCGGCGGGACGCCGACGGGCTTCTCCGCCTTCTCTTCCGCGGCGGGACGGAACACGCGGCGCCGCTCGAGGCGCTGGCGGTAGAGGACGATCGCGAGGATGAGGGCGACGACGACGAAGGCAGCTACAACGAGTAGAGTGACGCGGCGTCGGGTCAAGTCTCATCCCGGGCGAGCGTTCCCGTCAGGATCGCCTGCGGAGCTCGCCTCAGGATCTCGGCTCGTGCAATCGCATAGCCAAGAATCGCGTCCACCAGCATGCGCCGGCCGTCGCGGGAAAGCAGGATCAGCACCTTCCGCTTGACCTCGCGCACCTCCACGATGTCCTCCCAGCGCATCCAGTGGCCGGTCTTGCCGAAGAGCCGGAGCAGCCGGTTCTCGTACTTCACGCCGTGGTCGCTGACGTAGATGTGATCGCCGTACTGCAGGATCATGGCCGCGAGCGTGCCCAGGAAGAGCAGGACCAGTCCGACCATGGGGAGGATCTCGTAGTCGGTCGGGTGCTCGGCCAGGTACATGAAGAAAATCGCCGCCGAGCCGAAGGCGGCAGCGCAAGAGACGATCCGGGCCACGGGGGGCCGCTCGAACACCAGGATCTGGTTCTCGTTCATCGTTTCGCGGAGTAAAACACACGCGCCGCGGCGTGCATGTCACAACTGCTACAATCCCCGGCCCTCATATGCGCTGGAGCCGTTATTTCCTTCACACGCTTAGAGAAGTGCCCGCCGACGCGGACGTCGTCAGCCAGAAACTGATGATGCGCGCCGGCATGATCCGTAAGGTCGCGGCCGGTATTTACACGTACCTCCCCCTCGGCCTCCGCTCGATCCAGAAGCTGGAGAACATCGTCCGCCAGGAGATGAACCGCGCCGGCGCGTCGGAGCTGCTCATGCCCGCAATTCAGCCGGCCGAGCTGTGGATGGAATCGGGGCGGTGGCAGAAGTACGGGAAGGAGCTGCTCCGGATCAAGGATCGGCACGAGCGGGACTTCGTGTTCGGCCCCACGCACGAGGAGGTGATCACCGAGAGCGTGCGCGACTCGGTGAACTCGTACCGGCAGCTGCCGATCAACCTGTACCAGATCCAGACCAAGTTCCGGGACGAGGTGCGTCCGCGGTTCGGCCTGATGCGCGGCCGGGAGTTCATCATGAAGGACGCCTACTCCTTCCACTCCAGCCGCGAGTCGCTGGACGAGACGTACGAGGCCATGCGCACGGCCTACAGCGCAGTCTTTCATCGCTGTGGGTTAGACCACGTACCCGTCGAAGCCGATACCGGCAATATCGGCGGATCGGCCTCCCACGAGTTCATGGTCCTGGCCCAGTCGGGCGAGGACGCCGTGGTGAGCTGCCCGAACTGCCGCTACGGGGCGAACGTGGAGAAGGCCACGTCGAAGTTTTTCGACGACGAGGTGGAGCCGGCGCCGAGCGAGGCCGTCGCCGAGTTGCACACGCCCGGCACGCAGTCCATCGACGACGTCGGCCGCTTCCTCGGCAAGCCGACCAAGGACCTGGTGAAGACGCTCGTCTTCGACACCAACCTCGGGCCGGTGATGGTCCTCGTCCGCGGCGACCGCGAGGGGAACGAGGTCAAGATCAAGAACCACCTCGGCGCGGAGTGGATGGAGATGATCGCCGAGTCGCGCTTCGAGGAGGCCACCGGCGGCCCGGTCGGCTACTGCGGGCCGGTCGGCACCAAGTGCGCGCGCGTGCTCGCCGACCACTCCCTGCGCGGCCGCAGGCGCTGGATCGTCGGCGCGAACAAGCGCGACCACCACATCGACTACGCCGTGCCCGGGCGCGACTTCCCGGAGCCGGAGTACGGCGACTTCACCACCGCCGTGGCCGGCGATCCCTGCGTCCGCTGCGGCACGCCGCTGGAGATCTACCGCGGCATCGAGGTCGGCCACGTCTTCAAGCTCGGCACGAAGTACTCGGAGGCCATGCACTGCGAGTACCTCGACGAGAACGGCCAGCGCCAGCCGATGATCATGGGCTGCTACGGCCTCGGCATCGGCCGCACCGTGGCCTCCGCGGTCGAGCAGAGCCACGACGACGACGGCATCATCTGGCCGATGCCCATCGCGCCGTTCGAGGTGGTCGTCACCTCGGTCGGCAAAGACGAGAACGTGATGCGCACCGCGACCGAGGTGTACGAGAAGCTGCTCGCGGAAGGCGTGGACGTGCTCTTCGACGACCGCGACGAGCGCCCGGGCGTGAAGTTCAAGGATGCGGACCTGGTCGGCTTCCCTCTGCGCATCGCCGTCGGCGCGAAGAGCCTGGCGAACGGGCAGATCGAGTGGAGCTGGCGCAAGGACCGGGCGAAGCAGCTCGGCGCGCCCGAGGAAGTTCTACGTCTCGTAGTCGACGCGGTGCGCGCCGCGCGCGGTTAGGCGCAAGGCTCACAGGCGCACAGGCTCATAGGCGCACAGGAGCCTCTGAGCCTCTGAGCCTTTGAGCCTCTGCGCCTGGTTAGGGACACTTTTTCCGGGGGGTTCCCTTCCTCAATTCGCGGCCTTACGTTGTCGCCGTCAGAAGGCTTCACACACAACCACAACATTGCTGAGGAGGGTGACCAAAATGCCAGGAAGGCGTACATGGATGTTCGTGTGTCTGCTCATCGCCGCGCTGCCGCTCGCGGCGCACGAAAAGCGGAACGTGATCCTCATGCTCATCGACACCGAGGCGAACAAGGCCTACATCCCGGAAGGGACCGTCCTGCCGCCGGGACTGAACGGCGTTCGCGCGGAGAAAGCGGTCCTCGACGTCGGCGAGGTCTCGCGGGTGCGCCCCGGCCGTGCGGATCAGGGAGACGCCGCGGTTCGCGAGGGGAGGGCGGCGCTCGGCCGCGACGCCAGGGCGCGGCTCAAGGCCCGTCCGCCGCTGGTCTTCCAATACGCGCCGGCGGAGCGCTTCGCCGAGATCCGGCAGCGCTACGAGGCTCACGCGGCGAAACAGCGGTTGCCGGTGGAGGGCGATTCTTCGCATCGGACCTGCAGCGACATCTATGCGTCGGACTACAGGTCGGGTCTGCAGTGGACGTACTACAACGATTTCGTCTCGACGTTTTGTAGTCCGTCGTCCGGAATTTCGCCGGGGAACGCATACCTCTGGGAGTTCACGGCTTTGGGTGGTTACACCGACGACGATCAGTGGATCAGCCCGTACGCCTACGTCGACGATCAGAACGGGAACTACGAGTGCTTCGAGGAGGCCGTGGGCTACACCTCGCCGCTCTCCTGCACCGCGTCCGCTACGACCACGCTCCTGCAGCAGGGGTGTCTGAATGACGTGGACACGGGCGCCACTCTGTACGTGATCGAGTACGGTCCCGGCTATACCGAGTACTACGTCGGCTGGTCGTTCCTCATCGACTACTGCACCTATTTCTACTGATTCGCGGGCCCCGTGGGCCGGGCGTGGGCCCGGCCCACTTTTGTGTGGTCAAGGAGGATTGCCATGAAACGACGTAGTTGGATCTCCGTGGGTCTGCTGTTGCTGACGGCGCTGCCGCTCGCCGCACACGAGGAGAGGAAGGTCATTCTCGTGATTGCCGACACCCAGGCGGGTAAGGCCTACATCCCCGAGGGAACGGTGCTGCCGCCGGGACTCGTCGTCCGCGCCGAAGTCTTCCAGACCGACGCGCGCGCAGTCGGACGCGGCCGCGGCGGACGCCTCGAGCCGCGCGAGCTCGGCGTCGAGGAGCGTCATGCGTACGACCGCGCCGCGGTGGCCCGGCTGAAAGCCGGTGCGCCGCTAGTGTTCGAGTACGCGCCGGCGGAGCGCTTCATCGCGGTCCGAACGAGCTACGAGGCCCAGCGGGCGAAGCGGCGCTCGCCGGTGCAGGGTGACTCGTCACACCGCACCTGCTACGACACCTACATTCAACAGAGCAATACCGGTCAGTACGGGACGTACTACAACGGCTTCACCGACACCTTCTGCCTCCCTTCTTCGGGGCTGACCGTCGGCGGCTATTACCTGTGGGAGTTCGGGGCCACCGGCGACGAGACGGATGACGACCAGTGGATCAACCCGTACGTCTACGTGGACGACCTGAACGGAAATTACGAGTGCTTCAATGAGGCGTACGGCTACACTTGGCCGCTGTCCTGTAGCGACGGAGCCACGACGCAGTGGCTGCAGCAGGGCTGCCTCAACACGGTCGACACCGGCGCGGTGCTCTACAAGATCGAGTACCTGCCCGGCTATGTGGAGAACTACCTCGGGTTCTCGTTCAACGTCGAGCACTGCACCTACTTCTACTGATTCGCGGGCCCCGTTGGGCCGGGCGTGGGGCCCGGCCCACATTTGCTATCCTTCGAGCCGAATCCATCGGAGGATCAGCAAGATGCGCAAAGTCACACTCGCCTTCGTCGCCACGGCTCTGCTCGCCCTTCCCCTCGCCGCGCAGAACGTCGACATCGAGGCGCTTGCCGGCCTGCAGTTCAACTTCGGCAACCCCGGGGCCCGCTCGCTCGGCATGGGCGGCGCGTTCCTCGGCCTGGCCGACGATGCTTCGGCAGCCGAGGCCAATCCGGCCGGTTTGACCATCCTCCGCAAGCCCGAGGTCTCCATCGAGGCGCGCAACTTCGTCGAGGAGCAGCTCTTCACCACCAGCGGCACGTTCCCCGAGGTCGAGCGCACCGCGTTCCGCCACTATAGCGACCGGGTGGTGGTGTCCTTCGCCAGCGTGGTCTTTCCGATCAGGAACAAGTTCACCCTCGGCGCCTACTTTCACGAGCCCCTCAACAACAAGGGCACAGGCGTGGTCGCGCCGGTCCGCGACCCGTTCACCGGGAATCTGATCAGCTTGCTCCCGAACTTCTTCCTCCCCTCCGACGGCGGCGGCGCCGTCAGCGAGGACGAGTGCGAAGACATCCGCGAGGCGCAGAACGATCCCTTCGCCTGCCTCGAGTACCGCATCAATCCCTTCGTCTCCCGACTCAACGTCCGGCAACGGACATTCGGCATCGCCGGAGCGTGGCAGGTCCATCCGAAGCTCTCCCTCGGAGCCACGGTGCGCTACCAGCGCTTCCAGGAGGAGGCCTTCACGTTCCGCTTCACTCAGGAGCTCGACCCGGACAACGTCCTGGTGCAGGCCACGGCGAGGGTGAACGATGACGGCGAGGTGGAGCTCGTCGAGGAGAGCGACGTCACGTTCGCCGTCGGCTTCAAGTACGCGCCGACGGACAAGCTGAGCTTCGGCGGCGTCTACAAGAAAGGCCCGACGTTCACCACGCCGCTCTTTTTCGCCGGCTCGTCGACGGGCGGCAACTTCGTGAAGGTCACGGACACGACCTTTCACGTTCCCGACGTGGCCGGCATCGGCGTCTCCATCCGGCCGATCCCGGTGCTGACCGTGAACCTCGACGCCGTGCACGTGAAGTACTCGAACCTCGTCGACGACTTCGTGGCCTCCGTCGCCGACGTCCGCGAGCTCGATGAGCCGTTCGGCGCCGACGACGTGACCGAGCTCCGCGTCGGCGCGGAGTACGTCTTCACCACCAAGATCCCCATCGCCGTCCGCGCCGGCTTCTGGCGCGACCCCGCCCACTCGATCGAGTGGCGCGGCCCGCTCAACCGCCCCGACTTCATCGCCGAGGCCATGCTCTATCCGGAGGGAGTTACCCAGAACCACTACTCCATCGGCGCCGGCCTGGCCTGGCCGCGCTTCCAGATCGACGGGGCCTACGACACCTCGGATACGTTCAAGGTGCTGTCGATCTCGATGGTGACGCGGTTTTAGGAGTGCGGTGGCGAAGCCACCGCTCTGTGATCAAGATACGAAAGCGGCGGCTACGGCCGCCGCACTCCTAAAGTCTCCAAAGGCACGTCCATCAGCTCGAACCGCTCCCACCCCCGGAAGTCGTAATGCCACCACTCGGAGGGGAGCGGCTCGAAGCCGTGCCGGGTCATCACCTCGCGCAGGAGGGCGCGGTTGCGCAACGCGTCCGCGGGCAGGTCGGTGAACGCGTGCGCGGCGCGGGAGGTGAAGTCGTCGTACGGCGTAGGCATGGGCAGCTCTTCGCCGGTCTTGAGGTCGATGAGTGTGAGGTCGACCGCGGCGCCGCGGTTGTGGCGTGAGCCCTTGGCCGGGTCGGCGACGTAGTCGGGGTTCTTGATCGGCTCCCACATCCGCTCGGTGACGCGGTACGGGCGATAGGCATCGAAGACCTTGATGCCGATCCCCTGCGGGGCGAGCTCGCGCTGGACCTCGGCGAGCGCGCGCGCCGCGGGAGCGCGCAGCCAGGCCCGGGCGACCGGATAGAGGGTCGTCTTCATGAAGTTGTTCTCGGTCGCGTAGCGGATGTCCAGGGGGATGCCGAGGGAGGCGAGGTCGACCAGGCGCTTCTCGGGGTCGCGGGCGGCGAGGCCCTCGTAGGTGGCCAGGTCGGGAACGACGCGGAGGCCGTAGCGGTTCGCCGGAATGGAGGCGCAGGCTGCGAGGACGACGAAGAGCAGCAGCAAGTTGATCGAGCGCTTCATCTCGCCTACTGTACCGGGACCGATGGAGCTGGACATCTTCTTCTCGATCTGCCAGACCGAAGTGCACGGCTACATGCCGAGCGAGCGGGTGATGCTGCAGAACTTCTTCGAGCAGGTCGAGCTCGCCGACGAGCTGGGGTTCGGCACGGCCTGGGTGGCGGAGAGCCACCTCTCGACGGAGATCCAGAAGACCAATCCGGGGGCGGTGATCCCGCACTTCGTCGGCGAGATCGGCCTGAACACGGACATCCTCCAGCTCGCCCACCGCGTGTTCGCCCGAACCAGGCGGATCGGCATCGGCTCGGCGATCATGAACATTCTCTGCAACGGCGGCCCGGTCGCCGCGGCGGAGCGGATCAAGACCTTCCTGGCCCTGCACGGCCTCGACCCCGAGGAGAAGCGCCTCCTGACCATCGGCTTCGCCTCGGGGCGCTTCCCGTTCATCAACGTCCCGTACGGGATCGTTCCCCGCAATCCGGTCGAGGCCGCGGCCTGGCCGGTGGTGAAGAACAAGATCTTCGAGGAGGCCACAGAGATCTTCCTCCGCCTGCTCAAGGGCGAGGTGCTGAGCTCCGATCGCGTCGCCACGCGCGTCCTCCGCCGCGAGGACTTCCGCAAGGACGAGGACTGGCAGCGCGTCCTCGAGGCCCACGGCCGCTCCGCCGACGAGATCTCCCTCGAGCCGCGCTGGCGCTTCCCGAACCTGAAGATCATCCCCCAAGAGTCGCGCATGGATCTGCTGCGCCTCTCCATCGGCTCGCACGACCCGGCCACGCAGATCTTCGCCAATACCATCCTGCCGGTGGGCGTGTTCAACCTCTCCATCACCCCCGGCGACGAGATCGAGAAGACCAACGAGCGCATGCGCCGGCATTACCACCCGGCCGGCGGCGGCTGGCATCGCCGGCTGATGCCGCGCACGGTGCTCGTCTTCATCAACGACGATGCCGGGCAGGCGAAGGAGGAGGCGCGCGACGCCCTCTCCAACTACTGGCGCGCTCTGGAAGGCACCCTGGACGAGGAGAAGGTGCGCCGGGCCACGAACAACGCCCTGGTCGGCGACGCCGCCCAGATCGCCGCGCAGATGCGCGAGCGCTTCGACCCCGAGGACCGGCTGATGCTCTGGTTCGACTTCAATAACCATGACTCCAAACGAGTCATGAAAAATATGCGCGATTTTGTAGAGCGGGTGATGCCGCTCGCCGCCGTCGAGACGAAAACCGCATGACCACCACTGTTCCCGAGCCGCCCACCACCGCCTTCGACGAGTCCGTCGCCCCGAACTTCGCCCGGGCCATGCCGAACTGGCAGCCGCTGGTCGAGTACCGCCGCAACGGGGTCGCCGAGAACACGATCCACGGCGCGGTGTCGTGGGTGTCGGGGAAGAACCTCATCTATTCGTTCGGCGGGAACGTCGAGGTCTACGGGCGCTCGATGGTCAAGCCGATCATGATGAAGGTGTTCAGGCGGGAGTTCGCCAGCGCCCTCACCAGCGAGCAGAAGGCGATCGCCGTGGCCTCGCACAACGGCGACGCGGAGCACGTCGCCGCGGCGCGGTCGATCCTCATGGAAGGGGAGTGGGGGATGATGCAGGCCCCGCTCGACGTGCCGCTCGTACAGTTCGGCCGGCAGGTCCGTCGCCCGCGGCGCTGGTACCACTGCTGTTCCGGCGAGCACGCGGCCATCCTCCGCGGCTGCAAGCTGAAAGGCTGGCGGCGGGTCGGCTACGTCTGGCCGCACCACCCGTTCTTCCAGGAGTACCTCCGCTACATCCGCGGCGTCCTCGGCCCGGAGTGGGTGACGGGCCGGATCGCCAAGGACGGCTGCGGCCTGCCCACAGTGTCGATGACCGTGACGGACCTGGCCAAGCTCTTCGCGAACCTGGTCACCGAGCGGCACGACGACTGGATCTGGGAGGCGATGATCACGCACCCGGATCTCATCGGCGGCTTCAACCGCCTCGACTCGACGGTCCTCAAGGCCTGCGGCGGACGCGTGCTGGCCAAGGAGGGCGCGGACGGCCTGCTCGGCCTGTCCATCGAGCATCCCGAGTACCCGGAGGGGCTGGGGGTGGTGGTGAAGATCGCCCATGGCTGGAACCCGCAGGCCACCTGGTACATCGCCCGCTACATCCTCGGCGTCCTCGGCTTCGAGTTCCGCAACCCCTACAAGCTGCGGCGGCAGAAGGCGTTCATCGTCCCCGAGGTCATCCCGCCGAACCTGCGGGAGCGGATGGCGAAGATCGTTCCGTGGGACTCCTGGGATCCCGACATCGACCGGTGGGAGTTCGACCCGGAGGAGTTCATTGCGCCTCGCTAATTTCATCGGCGGGCGCTTCGCGCCGCCGGCGTCGGGCGAGTACTTCGACGACATCGAGCCGGCCACGGCGCAGCCGTTCGCGGAGGTCCCGGACAGCGACGAGCGCGACGTCGACGCCGCGGTGCGCGCGGCGAAGGCTGCGTTCCCGGCGTGGTCGAAGACGCCCGCCGCGGAGCGCTCGCGGCTGCTCCTGAAACTGGCGGATCTGATCGAGAAGAACCTCGACGCGCTGGCGCTCTGCGAGAGCCGCGACAACGGCAAGCCGGTCGCGCTGGCGCGGCGGCTGGACATCCCGCGCGCGGTGGCGAATTTCCGCTTCTTCGCCACGGCCATCCTGCACCACGCCAGCGAGGCCCACGTCACCGACAGCACCGCCCTCAATTACACGCTGCGCCAGCCGATGGGTGTGGCCGGACTGATCTCGCCCTGGAACCTGCCGCTGTATCTGCTGACCTGGAAGATCGCGCCGGCCATCGCGGCGGGGAACACCTGCGTGGCCAAGCCGTCCGAGCTCACGCCGCTGACGGCGCATCGGCTCGCCGAGCTCTCGCTCGAGGCCGGGCTCCCGCCCGGGGTGATGAATATTGTTCACGGCTACGGCACGATGGCCGGCGCGGCCATCTGCGAGCATCCGGATGTGCCGCTCATCTCCTTCACCGGCGGGACGGTCACCGGCGCGAAGGTGGCGGCGGCCGCGGCGCCGAAGTTCAAGAAGCTCTCCCTGGAGCTGGGCGGAAAGAACCCGAACGTGATCTTCGCCGATGCCGACCTGGATCAGGCCGTGGCCACGTCGATCCAGTCGAGCTTCGCCAATCAGGGCGAGATCTGCCTCTGCGGCTCGCGCATGTTCGTCGAGCGCCCGATCTACGACGCCTTCGTGGAGCGCTTCGTCGAGGCCACGAAGAAGCTGCGCGTCGGCGATCCGAGCGACACCTCGACGGATGTCGGCGCGCTGATCAGTGAGGCCCATCTGAAGAAGGTCACCGGCTACCTGCAGCTGGCGAAGGACGAGGGCGGCGCGGTCGTCACCGGCGGCGCGCGCGTCGACCGCCCCGGCTACTTCCTCGAGCCCGCCGTCGTCACCGGCCTGGGATGCGACACGCGCGTGCTGCAGGAGGAGATCTTCGGCCCGGTGGTGACGATCACGCCGTTCGACGGCGACGAGGAGGCCGTGCGCTTCGCGAACTCGACGCGCTACGGTCTCTCCGCCACGGTGTGGACGCGCGACCTGCAGCGCGCCCATCGCGTCGCCGCCGCGCTCGACGTCGGAACGGTCTGGATCAACTGCTGGCTTCTGCGCGACCTGCGCGTGCCGTTCGGAGGAATGAAGGACAGTGGAGTGGGGCGGGAGGGGGGATTCGAGTCGCTCAACTTTTTCACGGAGGCGAAGAATGTCTGCGTCAAGCTTGGCTGAGGCGGCAGTCCCTGCAGTCGTCGAAGTGCGCAGTGCCGAGGAGTGGAGTGCGGCGACGCGGGTCGCCTTCCGCTTCTGCTTCGTGTTCCTGATCCTCTACAACCTCCCCTTCCCGCTTTCGGTTCTCCCGAAGGTAGGCGAGCCGATCTCCGCGATCTTCGCCAAGCCGTGGGCATGGCTGGCGCCGATCACGGCCCAGTATGTGTTCGGGATCAAGGCGGAGATCCTGCCGCCGAACGGCAGCGGCGACTCGACCGTCAGCTACATCCAGATGTTCCTCATGGTCGCGGTCTCCGTGGTCGCCACCCTGGTCTGGTCGCTGGTCAGCCGGGCCTCCAGCTATCCGCGGCTGCACCACTGGCTGCGCGTGTACGTTCGCTTCGCCCTGGCCGCGATCATGATCATCTACGGCTCGATCAAGGTCATCCCCTCCCAGATGCCGCCGCCCTCGCTCGACCGCCTGATCCAGCCGTTCGGCGACGCCTCGCCGATGGGGTTGCTCTGGACGTTCATGGGCGCGTCCGCCGCCTACACCATCTTCACCGGCCTGGGCGAGCTCGTGGGCGGACTCCTCCTGACGACACGCCGCACCGCGCTCGCGGGCGCGCTGCTCTCCGCCGCGGTGATGCTGCACGTGCTCGTCCTGAACCTCTGCTACGACGTGCCGGTCAAGCTCTTCTCCAGCGTCCTGCTCTTCATGGCCCTGTTCCTTCTCGCGCCGGATGCGAGGCGCCTGGCGGCGTTCCTCTTCGCCGCGCCGGCGCGAGCGGCGGCGTGGTGGAAGGTCGGGTTGCGCACGGCCGTCGTGGTCGCGTACGTGGGCTGGTGCCTCTTCGACGCCAGGAGCGGCTGGAAGCAGTTCGTTGGCCCCGAGGGGCGCTCCCCGCTGCGCGGCATCTGGAGCGTCGAGGAAATGACCGTCGACGGCGTCACCCAGCCGCCGCTGCTCTCGAACACGACGCGCTGGCGGCGCATGATCTTCGACCACAAGTTCGGCATGTCCATCCAGCTCGTGAGCGATCAGCGCAACCGCTTCCGGACCGAGTACGAGGAGGCCAAGAGCACGGTCATCCTCAGGAAGCGCGACCAGCCCAAGGCCTCGTTCCCGTTCCAGTACACCCGTCCCGACCCGCAGACGCTCATCGTCGACGGGATCCTGGATGGCAAGAACATTCACGCCCGCATGCGCCTGGAGCCGGAAAAGGAGTACATCCTCCTCACGCGCGGCTTCCACTGGATCAACGAATTTCCATACAACAGGTGAGTCATGAGCAAAGGTGAGATCGTCGGCGGCCTCCTGGCCCCCCATCCCCCGCACATCGTCTACGGGGAGAACCACTGGCGGAACGAGCCGAAGTCGGAGTGCGGCTGGGAAGTCCTGCGCTGGGGCTACCAGCGCGCGCGCAAACACTTCCTGGCCAAGAAGCCGGACGTGCTGCTCGTCCACTCCCCGCACTGGCAGACCGTCATCGGCCACCACTTCCTCGGCCTGCCGGAGTTCCACGGCCTGTCGGTCGACCCCATCTTTCCGAACCTCTTCCGCTTCCAGTACGACCTGAAGGTGGACGTGGAGCTGGCGGAGTTGATCGCCGAGGAGGGGAAGGAGATGGGGCTCATCACCAGGATGATGCGCAACCCCAACTTCCGCGTCGACTACGGGACCATCGTCTCCTGCCACATGATCAACCCCGAGTGGGACATCCCCATCGTCGGCATCTCCTCCAACAACTCGCCGTACTACTTCTCCAACGAGATGGGCCAGGCCCAGATGATCAAGCTCGGCGAGGCCACGCGCCGGGCCATCGAGAAGAGCGGCCGCCGGGCCGTCCTCCTGGCCTCGAACACCCTTTCCCACCGCCACTTCACCACCGAGCCGGAGATCCCCGAGGACATGTCCCGCGAGCACGTGTACGAGCACTCCGGGTACCTGTGGGACATGCACGTGATCGACCTCATGCGCACCGGCCGCACCCGCGAGCTCATCGCCGTGCTCCCGGAGTTCATGGATCACGCCGTGTCCGAGGTGAAGGCGGGATCGCTGGCGTGGATGTTGTCGGCGCTGAACTTTCCGGATTACCCGGGGGAGCTTTACGGGTACTGGACGGTCATCGGGACCGGGAACGCTGTTGTGGGATGGGATCCGCAGTTGAAGGCGGAAGCTACAACGCAAGGAGCGGTAGCCGGATGAAGGCAGAAGGCAGAAGGCAGAATGCAGAAGTGAGAAATCGCGAAAGGAGCGGGCGAAGCGCGGAGTTCTGCCTTCTGAATTCTGCCTTCTGCCTTCTGCCTTCATGATCCAAAAGGCCTACATCGTCCCCGGCCAGCCACATCCACTTCTCGCGCCGGACAAAAACCCCGGCTGGGCCAGCCTCCGCCAGTCGTACGAAGCGGTCGGTCGAGAGATCGCGCGCAGCGGAGCGGAGCTCATGCTCCTCTACTCCACCCAGTGGTTCTCCGTAATCGGTCACCTCTTCCAGACCGACCCGCAGCCCCGCTGGACGCTCGTCGACCAGAACTGGTACGAGCTCGGCGAGATCCCGTACGAGTTCCGCATCGACCCGGAGTTCGGGAAGCTGTACGCCGGGATCTGCAAGGAGCACGGGATGCAGGCGGCGACGGTCGCCTATCACGGCTTTCCCATCGACACCGGCACCGTGGTTGCGCTGAAGCTGCTCAATCCGGACAACGCCATTCCGGCCTCGGTCGTGTCCTGCAACATCTACGCGGAGCGGGAGGAGACGCGGGCCCTTGGGTACGCGGCGCGGGCGGCGATCGAGTCGTATGGGAAGAAGACGATCGTCGTCTGCGTGACGAATCTGTCGAACCGCTACGAGGTAGGGGACATCGACCCGGCCCACGACCGGATCTCGTCGGCGAAGGACGACGAGTGGAACCGGAAGATCCTGGACATGTTCGGGGAGGGGCGGCTGGAGGACGTGGCCCAGGTGGCGCGCGACTTCGCCCGCGAGGCGAATGCCGACATGGGGTTCAAGGCCATCTGGTGGCTGGGGGCGGTGATGGGGGAGCACAACCGCTACGACGGCAAGGTCTGGGACTACCAGCCGGTGTGGGGGACCGGGAACGCGATCGTGGAGCTGACGCCGCATCCCGGCAAGCAGATCGACTGGGAGAAGGAGTTCGACGAGGGGCCGGTGGCGACGTTCGCCTCGACCGAATCAGGATCGAGCGGGACGGGGCTGGAGACGCACAACGTGCTCGCCGAAGGGCCGGACGTGCATCGCGAGAGCGAGCTGTCGTCGCAGGAAGACATGCCGCAAACCATCCGCACGGAGAAGGCGCCGCCGCCGGTGGGGCCGTATCCGCACGCGAAGCGGGTGGGGAACTTCCTCTTCCTCTCCGGCATCGGGCCGCGCAAGCCGGGGACGGGCGAGATCCCGGGCCTGATCCGCGACGGCGCGGGGAGCGTGATCGGCCACGACATCGAGGTCCAGACGCGCGCGGCGATCGAGAACGTGCGGGTGATCCTGGAGGAGGGCGGCAGCTCGCTCGACAAGGTGCTCGACGTGACGGTGTACCTGACGGAGATGGAGCGCGACTTCGACCGCTTCAACAAGGTCTACGGGGAGTACTTCGGCAAGATCCAGCCGACGCGGACCACGGTCGGCGTGGACTCGCTGCCGACGCCGATCTCCGTGGAGCTGAAAGTGATCGCATCGGCCTAGCCGATGCGATCATCCTGAGCGGAGCGAAGGATCTCCGGTATGAACCTCATCGACATCTCGCCGCCGATCGACTCCTCGATCGCGGTGTTCCCCGGCGACCGGCCGTACGAGCGCACGGTGAGCGAGGACATCGCCGCGGGCTCGAACGTCACTCTCTCCGACATCCGCACGACCGTGCACGTCGGCGCGCACGCGGATGCGCCGAGCCACTACTCCGCGGGCGGGCAGGACATCGGCTCGCGCCGGCTCGACTACTACCTCGGACCGTGCACCGTGATTCACGTCGACGGCGCGCGCGGGAGACGGATCGTGCCTGCTGACCTCAAGAGCAAGCCGCTCACAGACCCACGCGTGCTGCTGCGCACGGGCACGTATCCCGACCCGCGCCGGTGGAACGACGACTTCGCCAGCCTCTCGCCGGAGCTGGTCGACTGGCTGCACTCCCGGGGCGTGATCCTGGTCGGCATCGACACGCCGTCGATCGATCCGGCGGACTCGAAGGCGCTGGAGGCACACCAGGCGCTGGCGCGGCACGACATGGCCAACCTGGAAGGGCTGGTGCTGGAGCACGTGCCCGAGGGGCGCTACGAGCTGATCGCGCTGCCGCTGCGGCTGGCCGGCGCGGACGGCAGTCCCGTGCGCGCGGTGTTGCGGAGCATAAGGGCTGCGGGAGCGTTTAGCCCTCATACACTGTAATCAGCCGCTGCGCCGCCTGCGCGTACCCGAACTCCTGCGCGCGCTCCCACGCCGCGCGGCGTGAGGGCGCGAGATCGCGCGAGAGGAGGCCCCGTACGACCGCCGCGAGCGACTCCGGCTCCCCCTTTTCGGCGATGAGGTCGCTGCGGCCGAGGAGCGCGGGCATGCCTTCGAGGGGAAAGGTGGCCGGGACGACGCCGCAGGCCATGGCCTCGAGCACGGCGCGGTGGCCTTCGTCGGAGCCGCGGGCGGTGAAGAGGAGGACGTCCGAGGCGCGGTAGTGCTCGGCGAGGTCCTCCTCGTGGTAGCCGGCCCAGAGCACGTCGATGCCGAGGGAGGCGGCGAGGGTTTCGAGGGCGGGGCGGTGCTCGCCGTGCCCGATGATCATGAGGCGCGTGTCCGGCATCTTCAGCGCGGCGAAGGTCTGCAGCGCCTCCTCGAAGCCGCGGTCCTTGGACAGCTTGCCGATCACCGTCACGAGCTTCGTCTCCGGGGCGATGCCGTACTGCGCGCGCACGTCCTCGCCGTTGGGAGTGAACTGCCCCAGGTCGATGGCGGGCGGGGTGAAGACGGCCGTGGGTTGCTTGTCGCGGAAGGCGTCGTTGATGACACAGACGATCTCCGTCCGCTGCATGAGCGCGCGAGTGAAGATGTCGTTGCGGAGGACGCGGCGGGAGTGGAAGGTGCGGGCGATGCGGATGTTGCTGTGGCCGCGCGCGGCCATGACCGCCAGCCAGTGGTCGTAGGTCAGATGCGCGTGCAGGACGTCGAAGCCGTGGCCGTGGATCATCCGGTCGATGGCGTTGGCCGTGCGGGTGAAGGAGAACGGGTTCTGGTTCTTCTCGATGAGCGGGTGGGCGAAGTCGTGGCCGCCGATCTTGGTCTGCAGCTTGTACCCGCCGACGTAGGCGTAGTGGGCGTCCACGCCCGCCGCGCGCAGGGCCTCGACCTCGGCGAAGGCCGGCGCGGCGGCGCCGGTCCAGCGGTTGCCGGCGGCGAGGTGGAGGACGCGCATTCGGGATGCGTTATAGTCCGACGCATGGCCGTCGACCAAGAACTGCTGGAGATTCTCGCCTGCCCCCTCTGCAAAGAGGAGGTGAAGCTCGTGCCGCTGTCCGAGGAGCGGCGCGCGGCGACGCGGGACAAGTTCCGGGAGAAGTTCCGCGGCGAGGAGCCGGTGGTCGACGAGGGCCTGCAGTGCGTCAAGTGCCACCGGATCTACCCGATCGTGAGCGATATCCCGGTGATGCTCGTCGAAGAAGCATTTGAATAAGCCGCTTTTCGCGCATCCTTCGCCGCTCATCCGCTGGGCCGGCCCGCTCTACATCCTCCACGTCCTCCTCCTCTGCAAGATCGCCCTGGGGATGCTCACGGCGTTCTGCGTGTTCGGCCTGGTCACCTGGGCCGTGGCCAGGCGGGACATCCGCTTTTCCTGGCACATCCTCTACTTCCCGCTGGCGCTGTACGGGCTGGTCTCGAGCGTCTCCGCCATCGCCGCCGAGCAGCACCCTCACCAGGACCTCGAGCTCACGCTCTGGTTCAAGATCCTGATCTTCCCCTCCGCGCTGATCCTGCTGCGCGAGCTCCCCCAGCTGCGCGAGCGGCTGATCCCCGCGTTCGTGCTCTTCGGCGGCGGGATGGCCGTCTGGGGTCTGATCGAGTACGTCTTCCTCGGCTACCGCGATCTCGAGCACCGGATCAACGGCCCGTCCAGCCACGTGATGACCTACTCCGGCCTGATCCTGCCGTTCTCGCTGATGTTTCTCCTCATGTGGTGGCATCGGCGGAAGTGGTGGCAGCTCGCGGTCGGCGTGCTGATCACGGTCGCGCTGCTGCTGACCTTCACCCGCAGCATCTGGCTGGCCTGGGGTGCGGCCGTGCTGGTGATCCTCGTGGCCGCCCGGTCCAAGCTCCGCTACTACCTCTACGCCCTGCCCGCGCTGCTCCTGTTTCTCACCTTCATGCCCATGTCGCTCTTCAGCCGGCTGGTCTCGACGTTCGACATGACCCAGTCCTCGAACTTCGACCGCCTGCGGATGCTGGAGGCCGGCGTGGAGATGATCAAGGACCACCCCCTCCTCGGCGTCGGCCCGGCGAACGTGAAAGAGGTCTACGCCCTCTACAAGAAGCACGACGCCCCGCGGCCGCGCCCGCCGCATCTGCACAATAACTTCGTCCAGCTCTGGGCCGAGCGGGGCATCCTCGGCCTTCTCGCTTACGTCCTCCTGTTCGCCCTGTTCTACCGGGAGTGCGCCAAGGGGTGGCGGGGGCCGAACCGGATGTGGGCCCAGATCGGGGTGGCCGCGGCCACCGGCTTCCTGGTGGCGGGGCTGTTCGAGTTCAACTTCGGGGACACCGAGGTCTTCTATCTGATGCTCAATCTCTTCGCCTACGTCTCGGTGGCCCTGGAGCAGCCTGAGCCGCTGCCGAATGAAGTGGCGCCCTCCCTTGTTCCGGCCCTCGCTTAGTGCCGGACAGGCAATCCTGACTGTCCACAAAACCTTTCGTCCATGATCGCGTCCAAGGGCAGAGATACCGGGGAGATGAAACACCTGAGCGATCAGGAGCTGATGCGCATCGTTCAGGCGGGTGATTACTCCCCCGCGTCGGAGATCTACGACCGGTATAGCGGCAGGATCTACAACTTCGCGTTCCGGTTTCTGAAGAACGCGGAGGCGGCGGAAGACGCGACGCAGGAAGTCTTTGTCAAGATGCTCAGGCACGCGAATCAGTTTCACGGAGACGCAAAGCTCTCCACATGGCTCTTCTCGATCACGGCGAACTGGTGCCGGGACTACCTGAGGAAGGCCGACAACAAGCAGAAAGAAACCGAGGAAGTGCTGGTCAGCCTGCCCGCCCCGAGCGAGCTGGCGCCGGACCGGACCCTCGAGCAGAGAGAGAACGAGCAGTTGATCCGGAAGGCGCTCCAGGAGCTGACCCCGGAACAGCGGGAGGCGATTCTCCTCTCGCGCTATCAGGGGTTGTCGTACGCCGAGATCGCCCAGATCGCCGGCTGCTCGGAGGGAGCGGTCAAGACCCGCGTCTTCCGGGCCATGGAAACGCTGAAGAAGACGCTCGCGGGACACGCGGGCGGAGGTGAACGATGTCTGAATGCAGTGCCGTGAGAGAGAACATGCCCCTCCTTCTGACCGAGTCGCTGGACGCGGCCCGGCGGGAGCTCACGCACCAGCACATCGAAGGCTGCGCGGTCTGCAGCGACGAGTGGTCGGCCTGCAAGGAGACCTGGGCGGTCATGGAAGACCTGCCCGAGGTGACCGTGCCGCCGCGGGTGAAGGAGAAGTTCCTCGCCGCCGCCGGTCTCACTGAATCGAAGAAGGCCGACAACGTCGTCCCCTTCACCCGCCGCCCGGCCTTCAAGTGGGTGGCCCAGGCCGCGGCCGTGGCCCTGCTCGTCGGCGGCGGATACTTCGCCGGCACGAAGAAGCCGGTGGAGATCCAGAACACCCCGGCGAGGATCGACAGCGTGACCCCGCAGGTCCGCCCGATCGCCCTCGCCGAGAGCCGCATCCTCGACGCCGAGGCCCTGAGCCCGAACATCGAGGGCCGGCCGAACATCACCAACGTCAAGTTCGTCGACGCCGACGCCACCGACGGCGAGGTCGGGATCGAGTTCGACATCTCCTCGCGCTGGACGGTCAAGGGCAACCCGAAGGACAAGAGCATGGTTCGCCTCCTGTCCTACGTCCTCGAGAACGAGGAGTCGATGACCCCGCGCTCGAACGCCATCGAGTGGGTGAGCCGCACCTACTCCGACCCGGCCAACGCCGACCCGGAGATCGCCAACGCCCTGGCCAAGGTCCTGCGCACCGACTCCCACGAGGGCGTCCGCATCCGCGCCGTCGAGACCCTGACCACGCTGCCGCCGGCGCTGTCGACCCAGGCCCGGGACGCGCTGATCGAGGCTTTGAAGAGCGATCCCAACCCGGCCGTCCGCATCAAGGCCGTCGAAGCCCTCGCCAACATGTCCAAGAGCGGCGCGGCTCTCGACCCGCACACCGTCGATACACTTCGCCAGAAAGCCTCGCAGGGTGACGAGAACCTGTACGTGCGCGTCAAAGCTGCCGAGGCGCTGAGTAACATCCAGCCGATCCACTGATGAAGGCCCGAGCCCTTTTCGCAGCAGCCGTCCTCCTCACCGCCGGTGCCGCCAGCGCGGCCACGGTGAAGAAGATGTTCGTCGTCGAGGCGAAGACCTTCCCTCTCCGTGACGGCGGCGTGGTGGTCATCGAGAACCCGATCGGGAACGTCGAGGTCACCGGCACCGACGACTCCGGCGTCGTGACCGCCGAGGCCCTGAAGATGGTCTCGGCCATCGACGAGGACTGGATCGAGGAAGGCCGCAAGCAGACCGGCCTGATCGTGGGCGGCGACGACAAGACCCGGGTCTTCCGCACCGCCGTGCCGCTCATGCGCGCGCCGCAGTGGACGAGCAGCGTCACCTGGCGCATCACCGCGCCGCGCTCGGCCCACCTGCGCGTGCTCTCGAATACGGGCGATCACATCCGCGTGACCAACATCGGCGGGAACGTGCTGGTGAAGAACTTCGTCGGCACCATCGCCCTCGACAACCTCACCGGCTCGGTCTCGGTCGAGAGCGTGAACGGCTCGATCTATTACAAGACCCAGCGGCCACAGGCGCATGTGCGCCTGGGCACGGTCAACGGCAACATCCTGGTGAAGGTGCTCCCCGATGCCGACTTCCGCTGGATCGCGGAGACGGTCAAGGGCGACATCACCACCAACCTGCCCGCCCGCGGCACGCTCATCGGGGCGACCTTCCGCGGCAGCGTGAACTCGCCGGGCGGGCCGACGCTCACCACCGCCACCCTCACCGGCAACGTCACGCTCCTCTCCTCGGCGACGACCGGCGCCGCGGCCGTGCAGTCGCTGCGCACCTCGCCGCTCGTGCAGAAGATGGCCATCGGGGCGAACGCCGTCACGCCCGCCGGCATGGCGCCGCAGGGCATCAAGCAGGCCGTGCTCGAAGAGCTGCAGTTCGTGACCAACGCCGGCGACGTGGAGGTCGAGCAGATCCGCGGCGACGCCGAGATCTTCACCGGCGCGGGCGCCGTCCGCCTCGGCTCGGTCGGCGGCGCGCTGAACGTCACCTCCCGCGGCGGCCCGCTCCAGCTCGGCCAGATCAGCGGTCCGGTCTCGGCGACGACGCGCGCCGGGGACGTGATCGTCGACGCGGCACGCCGCGGCGGCACCATTGCCACGCGCGGCGGCATGATCCGCCTCAACTACGCCGGCGGGCCGACGCGCCTCGTCTCCGGCGGCGGCGACATCACCGTCGGCCAGACCGTCGCTGCCATCAACGCCGAGACCCGCTCGGGCGACATCTCCATCACCGTCGATGCGGCATCGAAGTCGGAGCGCATCACCGCCGAGACGGACAAGGGGAACATCATCCTGTACGTGGGGGCGGGATTCGGCGCCGACGTCGAGGCCACTATCGTCACCAGCGACGCCAACGCGCACGCCATCGTCTCCGACTTCCCCGGCCTCTCCATCCAGAAGGAGCCGATGGGCAGCAAGACCCGCATCCGCGCGGTCGGCAAGATCAACGGCGGCGGGGAGAAGGTCGTGCTGGACGCGGTCGACGGCGGCATCCGGATCGTGAACGGCCCCGCACGGCGCTAGGGGCAGAGCGCAGGGGGCAGGGCGCAGATATGATCGCGCCCGCATGAAACGACTGCTTCTCGTCCTCGCGGCGTGTGCCGTGTGTCTGCCGGTCGCGGCCGCGGAGCTCCCTCTTCCACGGACGTCCCTTCCGATCTCCATCGACGGCGATCTGTCCGACGAGGCCTGGAAGAGCGCCGCCCGCATCGACACGTTTTACGAGTACCAGCGCAGCGACAACGGCCCCTCGCCCGTGCCGACCGTCGCCTACGTCACCTACGACGATCACAATCTCTACGTCGGCATCGACTGCCAGGACCCCGACCCGTCGAAGATCCGCGCGCCGTACGTCGACCGCGACCGCGTTTTCGGGGACATGGACAACGTGGCCGTGCTCATCGACGCGCGCGGCGAGGGAAAGGTCGGCCTGCAGCTCCGGGCCAACCCGCGCGGCATCCAGGCCGATGCCGTGAACAACGACTCGTCCGGCAGCGAGGACTTCTCGCCCGACTTCTTCTACGACACGGCCGCGCAGATCAACGCCACCGGCTGGGCGGTCGAGTTCCGCATCCCGCTCTCGACCCTGCGCTACAACGAGACCGACCCGCAGACGTGGGGGATCCTGATCCTGCGCAACTGGCCGCGCGACTTCCGCTACACCGTCTCCTCCAGCCCCCTGCCGCGCGGATCGAACTGCTTCATCTGCCACGAGCTCAAGCTGACCGGGATCACCGGACTGCCGTCGTCGCAGCATCTCATCGCCGCGCCGTACGTCAGCGGGCAGCTCTCCGAGCGCGCCGACGACATCGGCGCGCCCCTCGGCGACCGCAATTTCGAGAACGACATCGGCCTCGATCTCAAGTGGTCGCCGACGCCGAACACCGCCCTCGACGCGACCCTGAATCCCGACTTCTCGCAGATCGAGTCGGACGTCGCCCAGATCGCGGCCAACCAGCGCTTCGCGCTGTTCTATCCGGAGAAGCGACCCTTCTTCCTGGAGGGGAGCGACCTGCTGCAGACCGAGATCGACGCGGTCTACACCCGCACCATCACCTCGCCGCGCTGGGGCGCGCGCGGGACGGGCAAGCACGCCGGGACGTCGTGGACGCTGCTCGTCTCCGACGACCGCGGCGGCGGCCTGCTCATCCTCCCCGGTCCCCTGGGCTCGAGCTTCGCCCTGCAGAACGACGAGTCGCTCAACCTCATCGGCCGGGCGCGGCGCGAGATCGGGCGCTCGTCGATCGGCGCCCTTGTCACCGCGCGCGAGAGCGACGGCGAGGGCGGGCACAATCGCGTCCTCGGTCCCGACTTCGAGTGGCGGCCGAACGATGCTGACGTCCTCGTGGGGCAGCTCCTCGTCAGCGATACCAGCGACCGCTTCACCGACGGCACCTCCCACGCCCTGGAGCTCGAGTACAACCACACAGTCGAGAAGTACGACTTCGGCGTCGGCTACGAGGACTTCGGCGACGAGTTCCGCGCCGACAACGGCTTCGTGCCCCAGGTCGGCTATCGCGAGCTCGAGGGCGGTGGCGGGTACAACTTCTATCCGCAGAACAGCTGGTGGGTGCAGATCCGCCCGAACGGCGGCTTCAGCTATCTCACCAACCGCGACGGCGACAAGGTCTCCCAGGACCAGAACTTCGGCGTCCTCGTGCGCGGCAAGCGCAACCTCCTGGGGCAGGCCTACCTGCACGTGGCCAGCGAGATCTTCACCGGCCGGGACCTGATCCGGCAGACCTATCTCGAGTACTTCATCTCGCTCAATCCCTCCGCGCGCTGGCCGAACTTCGGCGTGAGCGGCCGCTTCGGCGAGGACATCGACTTCGCGAACTCCCGCCCGGCGCGCAGCTTCATCGCCAACTTCAGCTCCACCTTCCGCCCCATGCCCCGCCTGCAGGCGGAGGTGAACTGGAGCCATGAGCAGCTCGACACGCGCGACGTGCCGAACGCCGGCCGGCTCTACACCGCGGCCGTGCAGCGGCTGAAGCTGACCTACAGCTTCACCTCCAAGTCGCTCCTGCGCGTGATCGGCCAGTACGTGGAGACCGAGTTCGAGCGCGACCGGTACATCGACGAGGTACCGCGCTACGACGGCTCACTGTTGGCATCGGTGCTGTACAGCTACAAGCTGAACTGGCAGACCGTGCTCTTCGTCGGCTACGGCGACGACCGGCTCCTGGATCCGGTCAGCTCGAACCTGGAGCGCGCCGGACGGACGCTGTTCGCCAAGATTTCCTACGCCATCCAGCGGTAGGGCAGGCGTCTCGCCTGCTCCCGCCGGGCGTCCCGCCCGGCGGTCATCGGTGCTCGCGCGGAAAGGTCCGCGATGGTTGTGGGCATGTCCGTCCGCTTCGGTGGTTGCGTCGCGGTGAGCGATTCCTCGTACCACTTGCGATGCCACGGCGAGCAGACGGGCACTACCTCCCCGACCAGCATCGCATTCGGCATCCATGGATCGTGCTTCAGCCGCTCGGTGGCGAGGTGGAGATAACGAGTCGCTTCGGCTTCGTCCAGCGAGCGGTGCTGCAGCAGCTGCTGCGAGAGGCCCACGACCAGATACCAGTTGCCGGGCCAGTGAAGCAGATCGTACGCGCGCTGCCAGAGGTGGTTGCACCAGGTGATCTGAACCGTGCCGCTGTCTTCGACGCTGTACATCCAGCGGTGAATGTTCTGGTGATCCGCGCTCGCCTGACGGAGACCGACGGAAGGGCGAAAGAGGCGCGCTGCGACATCACCGGCGTGGAGATAGAGCACGTTCTGCTCGACGATGAACCGGCGAGCGTGCATGTCGAGGTCGGGAGGGTTCTCGTATTCCAGCGCCGGCTCTGCGTAGCCGCGGAGATCGCCTTCCCGTTCGATGCTGACCGTCTTGACGCCGAGACCGAGCTCCCACATCGCGACGGCGTGTCCAGCCTCGTGATAGGCGAACAACTCGTCGTCCGGTTCTTGCTCGGCGGTTCGCATGCGCATGGCTCCTTCGGTGCTAGTCGGGGCTCGGGTAGTGGTAAGCGACGAGGAAATCGCGGTCGTCCCGGAAGGCGACGAGCGTTTCGGGTTGAATCCCGTTGAAGAGCAGGTCGGCTACGTAGTCGTCCACGCCACGGGCAGCGCTGTGATTCGGCGAAATGCCGACCTGCACGCGAGGATCGCGCCTCCACTCAGCCGCGGCTTGATGCTCCATCGCCCGTACGATGAAGATGGGAATCGACCAGGTGACGCGCGTGGGATGGAATTGGTGGGGAACACGACGTGCGTGCTCGGGGCCCAAGGTCTCCAGAAGTCGCGAGAGCGGCCAGGCCTCGAAAAGATAGCCGGCAGCTTCAGCCCACGGGAGCGTGGCCGAAGGCCGCCGGCCGCCTTCCTTGTCGAGCATCGAGCGGAACAGTTCGGTGCTGATTCCGAGGAGCTCCGCGACTCGAGATAGGGGCACGCGTTTGCGGGGGTCGGAAGCGAAGAACCGGGCCAGAGGCTCGTGCAGGGGGAATGTCGGCGTGGCTGCGTCGATCGGCATTGGCGCGTATCCGCGTCGGTTGTAAGGGGCTCACGCTGATTCTCGGAGCGCGTTTCTTAAGCGCGGGCGAAGAGACTCCGTCGCGTTACTTAAGTAGGACACGGATAGGTGTCTTGATGGTGATTTCCTGTCGCGTTTCTTAAGCCCCCCTCGATTTGTTCTTGAAAAGAGAGGGTTTCGAGCGATGACGAGGGTAGGAAACTCCGGAAATCAGTCACACCTTTGAGGAGAGAGAGATGCAGGACACGCGACGAGAACTAGGGCGAACAGCACCGCCGCCGGAACAGCCGGCCGGTGGCGAGGCGGTCGCCGCATTCGAGGAGGCGTACCTGCGATACGCACCGAGGTTACAGAGGATCGCCATCCGGAGATTCAGGATCGAGGCCGGCGACGCGGAAGTGCTCGTGCAGGACGTGTTCACGACGTACTTTCAACACCGGGCCGACGTGGAGATGCTGGAGCCGTATCTCATCGGCGCGATCTGCAACGCGTCGCGGAACTACTTGCGGCGATCCTCGGCATCGAAGGCTCTCTTCTGCAGTGTTGAGCCGTGCCCGGCCACGCCCGATGACGCGCTGCTGGGCGAGCTCGAGCGCAAGGCGTTGCTGGCGAAGATGCTCGCCCGAGTCGGTTGCGACTGCCGCGACCTGCTCCACCGCTTCTACGTGAACGGCGAGGGGACGGAAGCGCTGGCGGAGGCATTCGGGATGAAGCGCGAGTCCGTGAAGGTGAAGCTCTTCAAGTGCCGGCAGCGGGCGCTGGAGGCATACCGATCGATCATGGAGAGGTCGTGAATGGGCGAGCACATATCGAATGCCGAGCTCTCTCTGTTCGCGCACGACAAGCTGTCGTTCGAGCGCGACCGCCGGGACGAGATCGAAAGCCACATTGCCAACTGCGCGGAGTGCGGCGCCAGCTTCGACTTCTACTCGGTTGCGGAGGAGGACGACCTCGTCGGCCTGGCGGTCTGGCAGCCGATCATCGGCTCGACCTTCGCGGCCATGAGCGCTTACGCCAACAAATGTGCCGCGGAGGACACGGAGGCGGACGAGCTGCTGAAGGACTATTTCGAGAACCCGCGCAAGGCGGCGCTGGCGAACATCAGGAACCAGCGAAAGTTCCACACCGGCGGTGTGGTGCGGCGGCTGAATGCGAAAGCGCACGAGCTGTATGCGAACAACGCGCTGGAGGCGTTGATCTTCGCGGACTTGGCGCAAGCGGTTGCGGGCCTGCTTCCTGATGACATCTACCCCAACAACTCGGTGTACGAGTTGCGGGGGACGGCGTGGAAGGAGCGGGCGAATGCGCTGGTCCGACTGGCGGAGTTCGACGATGCGCTGGAATCGCTACGGCAGGCGGAGGAGGCGTATGGACACCTCAGGTCGTCCGGGCGTGGACTGGCGGCCGTGGAATTGGTGCGTGCCGCCGTGTACTACGAACGCGGTGAACTGCAAAAGGCAACCGAACACGTGGACCGCGCGGAGCACCGCTTCGCGCAGTTGAGTTTGGAGCGGCAGCGGATGAAGGCTGTTCACCTGCGAGCCAGCATCAAGTTGGAAGGACTGGAGTTGAAGGAGTCCTCGGCCACTTATCAGAGAGTGATCGATTTCGGCGAGGAAGTGAATGACCCGAACTGGATCGCGAAAGGATCATACGGACGAGCAAACGCCGAATTGGATCAAGGCAACCTCGGTGAAGCGGGCGCGTTGTTCCTGAAAGCATTGGTGATCTTCCGGGAGAATGGCCCGGCCGAAGATCGGATCGCGACGGAGTGGGGATTAGCTCGGGTGGTTTTGCACGGTGGAAAAGCGAGTGATGCCGCGCGGCGGTTGCGCGATGTCATCGCGGCATTTGAAGGGATCGGCAGAGTGACGAATGTCGCCATCGCTGGTATCGACTTGTGCGAAGCGTTACTGGTGCTCATGCGCTGGGACGAGATCGTGAAGGTGGCGGGGCACGCGTTCCGGGTGTTGAAGAAAGCGGGCAACGTGACCGGAGCGCTGACGGCGCTGGCCTACCTGAAGGAAGCGGCTACGAAGCGGCAAGTGACACCAGAGACGCTGAAAGTGCTTCGAGAATACCTGCGGCGCGTGGATCGCGAGCCGGACCTGCTGTTCGTGCCGCCCCGGTGACGAACCCGCGATAACTGCACCCCATAAGAGGCAACCCTCGTTCATGGGGGCGCCCTCCTATTCGCCGGCCAGATGGCCGGCCCGGAGGGCTTATGCGAGGTGTATCGAGGTGGGGTTCGCGTGGTACACCGCTTCTGGCGGTGTTTCTTGTTTTAACGGCAGGGAGCGCGTGGCCGGACGAACTGCCGCCGACGCCGACGGATTCGCCGCAAGCGCGCGTCAACCCGCCTGGCGGTGTGACGACACAAGCGCGCGTTGAGCCGCCTGTGGGTATAGCGCCGCCGCCACCCGACGCGACGCCGCAAGTGCGTCTTCAGCCTCCTGGAGGCGTAACCACGCAAGCGCGCCTTGAGCCGCCTGTCGGCGTGACGGCGCGCATGAACCCGCCTGTCGGCGTGACGGCGCGCATGAACCCGCCTGTCGGCGCGCCGGATCAACTGTCGCTGTTCGACATGATCCTGATCTGGCTGCAGTCGCGACTCAGCATCCCGCACGGATAGGGCGGACGCGGGTTGGCGGCTGTGGGACGGTGGGCGAAAGCCCACCGCACGCCCGTCGTGTAACAACACGAGCGGGGCTTAACAAATGCGACGCGAAATCGCATGTCGATGGCCTTATTGCCGGTAGGCAAAACCACCGCCGCGTCACTCCTGTGATGACCGCGGCGATGATTTGACCGGCACCACGCCCCGAACAGCAGATCAGCCGACTCCCTCTTGCTAGATTCGGTTCGCCCGGTGATGCGAGAGGGCCAGCGGTACGCCCCTGCTACCTGCGTCGTGTGTCGACGCATCGCCGCGGTCGCGAAGGCAGGACATGGCCACGCGCCGGAAGAAGAAGCCACGCACCTTCACGGTCGGGCACTGCCAGGGCTTCAAACACGCGGCGGATCACTTCCTGCAGGATTGCTACCGCCGGAAGAAGCCGGCGCGCGGGAAGGATTTCGCGGGATCGCTCAACCTGACGCCGGAGTACGTCAGCTGGTTGGCCACGAAGGTGCTCGGCGAATCGCTGCAGCAGTTCCTGCGAAAGAAGCAGGTCGAGTACGCGGCTCGGTTGCTCCGAAGGACGCCGCTGAGCGTCGAAGAGATCGCCGCGCGGAGCGCGTTCGGGACACGGTCGGCAATGCACCGCTGGTTCGTGAAAGTGTACGGCGTGGGGCCGTCAGCGTTTCGGCAGCGTAGGAAGTGAGACTGCGAGGAGATGTTTGCCGGACGTCCTGCTGTAGCGGCGATGCTGCCAGGCAGCTGGCGGCGTGAGGGAAACCACGGCTACCCTCTTGCTCATGACCAACGCGGGAAGACCTCTATGCGATTGTTCATGCTCCTGATCACCGGCTTGGCGCTCACCGCCGCGGCCCAGCTGCCGGACGAAGTGGAGGTGGTCCTGGTGCCGCTCATGACGGAGCCGGCACCTGGGTTGTTTGGCTCGCTGTGGGAAACCGACCTCTGGGTCATGGTCGCTGAGAACGTGCACGCGTTTCTCGGGCCCATGCTTCGCCGCGACTGTCCGCCGCCGTGCGGTCCGCCGCCACCGCCTCACCTTCCACCGAATGATGCAGTCCGGCCGCCGGTGTTCCGGACGTATCCAGGCGAGCCGGACGGCATTCTCCTCTACACGCGAAGAGACGCGTCCGAAACGGTCGCGTTTTCGCTGCGGGTCTTCGATTCCTCCCGCCGGTCGGTCGGCGACGGTACGCAGATTCCGGTCGTGCGCGAGCGCGACTTGCTCGTGGGCCGCCCCGCCCACCTGCTGAACCTCGCCGCCCGCCCCGGGAGCCGGCTCACTCTCCGCGTCTATGACGTGGACCGCACCGCAGGAGCAGCAGTCCGCGTGCGCGTGTTCGCATCACGGCTCGAAGATCGGCTCCTCGACGATCGCATCGTGACCATGATCGTGCCGGAGAATGACGACCGATTCGGGTTCCCGCACCCCCTCCGGCCCGGCAGCGCCAGACTGACGCTGGATGCCGCTGAGCTGGGAGCGGCGGAGAACGAGATTCTTCGCGTCCAGATCGATCCCGTGACGCCCGGCCTGCGGTACTGGGCCTTTGCAGCGATCACCGACAACGCCTCCAGCAACGTCACCATCGCCGTACCGAACTAGGGCTCACGCGGGTCCGCGAGCGCAACGCCGCGGTCTCCAGACCTTGACGCCGCGGCCCCCAACCTCCGCGGTTGCGGTCTCCAGACTTAGACGCCGCGGCCTGCAGCCCGTCACGCCCCGCCCTCCAAGGCGTGACGACGCGCCCTCCAGGCCGTGACGACGCGCCCTCCAGGGTGTGACACCACGCCCCAGGAAGCCTGCGGTTACAGTCCGGAGCCCCCGGCGCTGCGCTCCCCTACCCCCTTTGCTACACTCTCGTGGCGTTGCCGCCGCACCAATAGCCTGGATTCGTAGAGTCTTGACAGTTTGCTTTTGCAGTCATATATTGTTCCTGCGTGCCACGACACGCGACAACGTGTTCAAAAGGAACACAAACGAAAGGTATAGGAGGAATTGATATGTCCAGTGTTTTTCAACCGATTACCCCGGAGGAGGTCGTTCAGCAGCTTCGTGCTCTGCGCGACCGCATTCCGGACTTTACGCAGCTTCAGGCGTCGGAAGCGATGTCCTTGGGAGCCAGGAACGGTGTCGACCCGCGCGCGATTCAGAGCGCGATCAACGCCGTCGGCGCCTCGGAGGCGGCGCGCAGCGCCCTCGGCACGACGGCCGAGGAGATGCGTGGGGAAGCGGAGCTCAGCGCGCGATGGGGAACCGTCGTCGAAGAGCTCGAGGCCACGCTCAAAGGCGTCCGCGCCACGATCATGATCCGCCGCGACCGTCTCGCTCTGACCGCGCTGCAGGCGTACAACATCTGTCGCCAGCTGGCCCGGAAGAAGGAGCATGCCCATCTGCTGCCCCACGTGGCGGCGATGCGGCAGCGCTTCGCAACCGGGCGCCGGCGGGCCAAACCGGTCGAACCGGAGCAGCCCAAGCCGGAGCTGCTGGCGCAGTCGAAACAGAGCTGAGTCCGTAGTCAGCCTCTCTCATCCACCCCTGCAGCTCGCTCGGGCCCGCACTGCAGGATCTGACCCCGGGGCGCATCGTGGGGCGCTCCGGGGTTCTTTTTTGCTAGGATGCGCGCCCTGTACAAACGCTCTAGGGGGTTCACTTTGAAACCACTGCTTTATGGACTGGTGATGCTGGCGTTCGCGGCCTGCTCGCAGAACGACGGGACGACCACCACCACGACCGAGACGACGGCCACCGCCGCGTCCGACACCACGGCCACCCAGCCGGCCACGGAAACGACCGCCTCGGCAGCTCCGGCCGCCGGCGAGGAGAAATCGATGAGCGACTACGAGAACAAGGTCGTCGAGCTGCACACGACCGCCGGCGAGATCCACCTCCGCTTCTTCCCCGACGTGGCCCCGGGTCACGTCAAGAACTTCATCGACCTGGCCCAGAGCGGCTTCTACGACGGCACGAAGTTCCACCGCGTGATCGCCGGCTTCATGATCCAGGGCGGCGACCCCAACACCAAGGCCGGCAATCCCAGCACCTGGGGCATCGGCGGCTCGGGCCGGAACGTCAAGGCCGAGTTCAATACCGTGTCCCACAAGCGGGGCATCCTCTCCATGGCCCGCTCGCAGATGCCGGACAGCGCCTCGTCGCAGTTCTTCATCGTCGTCGCCGACTCGCCCTTCCTCGATCGCAATTACACGGTCTTCGGGCAGGTGACGAAGGGCATGGACGTCGCCGACAAGATCGTCGACTCCGCGAAGGGCTCCGAGCGCCCGGCCGAGCCGGTGACGATCACCAAGGCCGTGGTGCGCGACGCCACGGACACCGAGAAGGGGCCCACTCCCAAGTGACGCGAAGCGTCATCCTGAGGCGGCGCCTCACGCCGCCGTAGGATCTCGTCCCCGTGACCCTTCCCGAAGACGCCGCCACCTTCCTCACCGACTGGCTCGGCCCGGACTGGACGGCAACGCCCCTCGCCGGCGACGCGTCGGTACGCGCGTACTACCGCGTCGCCGCGGGGGACCAGTCGTACATCGCCTGCTATTACCCGGCCGAGGTGCGGGGGCAGCTGCCGCGGTCCCTGGCGGCGTACGAGGCGCTTCACCCGCACGCGCGAGTGCCGGAGGTGCTCCGGCATTCCGAGGTGGTGACGCTCCAGCACGACGTGGGCGACCGGACGCTGTTCGACGTCCTGCACGAGAACCGCGAGGAGGGCATCCGGCTCTATCGCGCGGCCCTCGAGCTGCTGGTGGCCTTCCAGCAGGCGAAGGCCGACCTGAACGCGCCCTTCACCGCGGACTTCTTCTTCTCCGAGCTGCAGATGGCCCGCGAGTTCTACGTGGAGAAGCTGATGGGCGCGGCCGTGGACGAGCTGCTTCCGCTGCTGAAAAAGCTCTGCGAGAACGTTGCTCGTCATCCGTACGTTCTATGTCATCGCGATTACCACGGACAAAATCTGCACGTCATTGATGACACGATATATCTGATCGATTATCAGGATCTCCGCCTCGGCCCGGACACCTACGACCTGGCCTCGCTCCTCCGCGACCGCGGCGTGGCCCGCATCCTCGGCGACGCGACGGAGCTCGAGCTGCTGGACGAGTACCGCCGCATGATCGGCGCGGACGAGTCGATCCGCCGGCGCTACTTCGAGACGCTGCTCCAGCGCTCGATCAAGATCCTGGGCACGTTCTCGAAGCAGCCCATCGTCCGCGGGCGCATGCACTACCTCGAGTTCATCCCTGCCACGCTGGAGAGCATCCGCCGCTGCCTGGGCGAGCTGCCCGAATACGGCGCCCTTCGCGATATCTTCCCGCTGCAGTTCTCGCTCGAGGCAGCACGCGAGCGAGCACGAGAATTGAACGAGACGTAATCATGGCAAAGCACAAAATCACGCTTCTCCCCGGCGACGGCATCGGCCCCGAGGTCACGGCGGCGGTCGTGCAGATCATCGAGTGCGCCGGGGTGGACGTGGAGTGGGAGAAGTACTTCGTCGGGGCGGAGGCGATCTCCCGCTTCGGCGATCCCCTGCCGCAGGACGTCCTCGACTCCATCCTCCGCAACAAGGTCGCCCTCAAGGGCCCCGTGACCACGCCCGTCGGCACCGGCTTCGCCTCGATCAACGTCCGCCTGCGCAAGACTCTCGACCTGTATGCGAACCTCCGCCCGGTGCGCTCGATGCCGAACATCATCACCCGCTACGAGGACATCGACCTGGTCGTGGTCCGGGAGAACACGGAGAGTCTCTACGCGGGCCTCGAGCACGAGGTCGTGCCGGGAGTGGTGGAGTCGCTCAAGATCATCACCGAGCGCGCCTCCACGCGCATCGCCCGCTTCGCCTTCGAGTACGCGCGCACGCACGGGCGGAAGAAGGTCACCGCCGTGCACAAGGCCAACATCATGAAGCTCTCGGACGGACTGTTCCTCAAGTGCTTCCAGAACGTGGCCAAGGAATATCCGAACATCGAGGCCGACGACAAGATCGTCGACAACCTCTGCATGCAGCTGGTGACGAACCCGAACCAGTTCGACATCCTGCTCCTGGAGAACCTCTACGGCGACATCGTCTCCGATCTCACCGCCGGCCTGGTCGGCGGCCTGGGCGTGGTCGCCGGCGCGAACATCGGCGAGAACGGCGCGGTCTTCGAGGCCGTGCACGGCAGCGCGCCCGACATCGCCGGCCAGAACAAGGCCAATCCGCTCGCCCTCCTGCAGTCGGCGGTGCTCATGCTCCAGCACATCGGGGAGATGGGTCCGGCCAAGCGCATCCACGATGCCATCGTGAAGGTCCTAGCCATGGGGCCCGAGCACCGCACGCGCGACATCGACGGCACCGGGTCGACGACGGACTTCACCGTCGCCATCTGCGACGTGTTGCGCAAAGGCACGCGGGCGAGCGATTGAGCGTCGCCCGCGGCGTGGAGCTCTTCAACGACCAGAAGTTCTGGCACGCCCACGAGGCCTGGGAAGAGATCTGGCTGAAGTCCGAAGGGGACGACAAGCAGTTTCTCCAGGGCCTGATCCAGCTCGCCGCGGCGTATCACCACGTGCAGCGCGGCACGCTCCGCGGGGCGGTGCGTCTCTTCGATGCGGCCCTGCGGCGCCTGGAGCCCTTTCCCGCGAATCACTTCGGCGTCGACCGCGCGGCGGCGGTGGAGGCGGCGCGGCGGCATCGTTCGTGCGTGCAGGGCGGCGAGAGGATCGACGCGGGCGAATACCCGAAATTGGCGTTCGTCAAGAGCTAGTCACGGACGCATTTCACGTTACAATTCGATCCTCTTCCATACCCGAGGGAACGCTACGCACCGAGGGGTCGCATGCAGGAAATGGATCAACGGGACCGGGAGCTGCTGGGTGCTCTGCAGGGTGACATTCCGCTCGTTTCCACGCCCTACGCCGTCATCGGACAGTCCATCGAGATGTCCGAGAAGGAAGTCATCAAGCGCACCGAGCGCCTGAAGCGGGAGGGGCTGGTCCGCCATCTCGCCGCGCAATTCGATGCCCGCGCCCTCGGCTATCGCTCCTGCCTCGTGGCCGCGCGCGTGCGGCCCGATCGCATCGACGATGCCGCGGCGGCGATCAACGCCCATCCCGGCGTGACCCAGAACTACCGCCGCAACAACGACTTCAATCTCTGGTTCACCGTCTTCGTCTCCCCGCAGTCGAAGATCGGCCTGGAGAAGACCATCGACATCCTCGGCGCCGCCGGCGAGTGCGACGTCGTGCGCCGCCTGCCGACGCTGAAGCTGTACAAGACCAGCGGCTCGGACGGCGAGACTCACCACGAGGGCGACGTGCAGAGCGACTACACGCCGCTCACGCCCCAGGAGATCGAGTGCGTGCGGCTCCTGCAGCGCGATCTGCCGCTCCAGCCGCGCCCCTTCGACGCCCTCTCGCGCAACTCCGGCATCCCCGCCGACGAACTGGTGGGGACGGCCAAGTCGCTCCTCAAACGCGGCCAGATCCGCCGCTTCTGCGCCGTCGTCCAGCCGAAGCGGTCCGGCTTCTCCGCCTCGGCCATGGGCGTGTGGGTCGTGCCGGCGGACGACATCGACGCCTACGCCGCGAAGCTCTCCCAGCACAAGGCCGTCTCGCACTGCTTCCTCCGTCCGACGTACGACGACTGGCCGTACAACCTCTACACCACCGTGCACGCGCGGTCGGTGGACGAGTGCGAGTCGATCATCAACGATCTGGCCATCGACAGCGGCCTGACCCAGAAGCAGGCCCTCTTCCCCACCAAGGAGTACAAGAAGACGCGCGTGCAGTTCTTCTCGCGCGACGCCGAGGAGTGGGAAGACGCGCACGCCGCGAGCCGCGCCGTGGCGGCGGGGTAGTGGAGGACAGCGATCTCGCCTGTCCGGGACAGGCCTAGTCCTCGCTCTTCTCCACCGCCGCGATCGCCCCCTGGAAGCCGATCTTCGAGTGCGTGCCGTCGCAGAACGGCTTCGTGGTCGAGCCGCCGCAGCGGCAGAGGGCGCGTTTCACCAGCGGGACTTCGTTGCCGTTGGCGTCGACGAGGGTGAAGTCGCCCTCGACCACGTACGGACCGTTCTCGCGAATCTTGATCGTGACGGACATGGGCGGCCTCAGAAGATCGGGTTCTCGGCTTTGTGGTGGAACTTCCAGTTGTACGTGTAGCCGGGGAAGACCACGGGCACGGTGTACTGCACTTCCACCCGGATGTTGCCCGCGGGGCGGCTGATGTCGATGTTCTCGTCGGCCACGGGCAGCTCGAGCTGCTTGGCCTTGAAGAGGATGGATTCCCTGATGACCTTGTCGCTGCGGGAGCCGGCCGAGCGGGCCTCGTCGACGATCGTGTCCCGCAGCTCCGCCGATTTCACCTTCACCGGGATCATTTTGTAGGCGACCAGTCCGGCGATCAGAAGGACGACGAGGCCGACCAGACACCCGAACTGCCCTTCTCCCAGCTCCCGACGACGATTCCTCACCATGAAACCCTCCGACTTTGCGTCAGGTTAACAGGTCAGTGCAGCCATTTGAAGAGACGGCGCGGACGCGGGCCCCTGGCGTCGCGCGCGGCCTGCGCGGAAGCCTCGTCGGTCGCGGAGAAGACCCCGAAGACCATGCGCGCCCGGCCGACCACGTGCGTCCGCGGGACGACGCCCCAGACCCGGCTGTCGACGGAGTCGCTGCGGTTGTCGCCCAACACGTAATAGCTGTCGCGGGGGATGATCTGCGTCTCCCACAGATCGCCCGGCACGGCCACGACGCGCTTGACCAGGAGCTCGTTCTCGTCCACCGGCGAGCGGAAGACGATGATGTCCCCGCGCTCGGGCGCGCCGCGGAAGTAGCGGGTCACGACGATCTGGTCGCCGACGAGCAGCGTCGGCTCCATCGACGCGGAGGGGACGGAGTAGATGTGCATCGCGCCGCGGACGAGCATGGCCAGCCCGACGGCGATGGCGATCGGCTCGAAAATCAGGCGGGTCAGCGACTTCTGGCGCGGCATCCGGCCTAGGTAAAACGAGCGTGAGCGGCCGAAAGTTCCCTAGAGCCGGGTCACGGCCTGGAAGGTGTCCGAGGTGCGGTTCTTCGACGGCACCGCCAGCGGCTTGATGGCGAACACGGGCATCTTCTGCTGCAGGCCCTTGAGCGCGAACTCGCCCAGCGGCTCGTACTCGAACTCGCCGAGCACCCGGTCGAGCGTGTTCTTCGAGACCACCAGCTGCCCCGGCTTGGCCACGCCGCTCTCCAGGCGCGAGGCGATGTTCACCGACGTGCCCAGGACGGTGTAGTCCACGCGCTTCTCCGTCCCGACGTTGCCGACCACGGCCGGACCGCTGTTGATCCCGACGCGGATCCGCACCGGAGGCAGGCCCTGCTTTTCGCGCTCCGCGCTCCACTCCTCCACGCGCTCCTGCATCATCAGCCCGGCCAGAATGGCCCGGTCGGCGTGGTCCTCCTGCGGGATCGGCGCGCCGAAGAAGGCCATCACCGCGTCGCCGATGAATTTGTCGAGCGTGCCGCTGTAGGCGAAGATCGCGTCCACCGCCGCCGAGAAGAAGTTCGAGAGAAACTCGGCGACCTCTTCCGGCTTCTTCGTCTCCGTCACCGTGGTGAACCCGGAGATGTCCGCGAAGAGGATGGACACGTCGGTGGACTTGACCTCGTCCTCGTTCGCCGCGGCCACCCCGCGCACGATCTCGTCGATCACCGCCGGCGAGTGGTAGCGCTCCATCTTGTTGCGGATCTTCCGCTCCTGCTCGATCTTCTCCGCCAGCTGGGCCCGCTCGACGGCGACGGCGGCGAAGTTCGCCAGCGCCGTGATCAGGTCGAGGTCCTCCTCGGTGAAGCGGCCGATGTGGATCGGCGAGTCCACCTGCACCGCGCCGATGACGCGCTGGCGGTTCCAGAGCGGGACGCACATCGCCGAGCGGATGCCGTGGATGGCGATCGACTTGCCGCCGAGGAGGCGCGCGTCCTCGAGTGCGTTCGAGGTCAT
This sequence comes from Thermoanaerobaculia bacterium, assembly GCA_044866315.1. Taxonomy (GTDB): domain Bacteria; phylum Acidobacteriota; class Thermoanaerobaculia; order Gp7-AA8; family Gp7-AA8; genus QHVT01. The sequence continues at coordinate 42,188 of JBIOTX010000358.1, forward strand.
CAGGGCCACCTGCTGGTCGGCCACCATCTTCAGGATGGTCCGGGAGATGGGGATGTCGTGCGCGTCCGCGCCCTCGATGAAGCGGGTGAGCTTCGGCACCGGCTCGCCGTATTCGTCGAAGAGGATGATCAGCCCGCGCTCCACGGGCAGGTACTTGAAGATCATGTCCATGACCGTGTTGAGCAGGGTGGTCAAGTCCTCGGTCTGGAGGAGCGACTTGGCCACCTGGATCAGGACCTGGAAGATCTTCTCGCGGGTGTGCCACTGCTCGCCCGGCGCGGAGGGCGGCCGCGGCGAGGGCGCCTGCGGGGCCAGCTCGCCGAGGTCGAGGCCGAACTCGGAGTTGAAGTCCGAGATCCGGCGGATGACCGTGCCCGAGGGGTTGTCGAACATCGACTCCCCGGAGAAGTCGACCGAGGGCATGGCCTTGATGTCGAGCTGAACCGAACCGATCAGGATCTTGTCCCCGGCGTTGATCACCGACTCGGTGATCAGGTTGCCGTTCACCTTCACCCCGTTGGTGGACTTGAGGTCGACGATCCACCAGTGGGCGTTCCGGGCCTCCACCCGGGCGTGCTTCCGGGAGACGGACGGGTGGTTCAGGATGAGGTCGTTCCCCTCGGTCCGGCCGATCGACAGATCCGCCTTCAGGTCGGAGACCCGCGGTACGCCGAGGTCCACGTAATGGATCTGGAGCTGCTCCATGCCGGGTCAAAAATTATAGTCCGTTTATAATGACCACTCCGCGTAAAGCCGGGTAGCTTCGCCATGAGCGAGCAAGCATCGTCCAGCGACATCGCCAGCAATTCGCAGCGCAGACTCGTCGTGCGCGCCGTGCTGCGCACGGATGTGGGACTGGTCCGCTCCGAGAACCAGGACTTCGGCGCCTGCACCACGCCGGATGAGGAGCGCCGCGGCCATCCCGGCGGACGCCTGCTCATCGTCGCCGACGGCATGGGCGGCCACCGCGGCGGCGCCACCGCCTCGCGCCTGGCCGCGGAGACGGTGAAGACCCAGTACCTCGGCGCCGAGACGACGGACATCCCGACCGCCCTCAAGGACTCGCTGTCCCAGGCGAACTCGAAGATCTTTCACGAGGCCCAGTCGAACCCCGACCTGCGCGGCATGGGCACGACCACGTCCGTCCTCGCCGTGCGCGACGGGCAGGGCTGGCTGGCCCACGTCGGCGACTCGCGCATCTATCGAGTGCGGGGCGACACGATCGAGCAGCTCACCGACGACCATTCGCTCGTGGCGACCATGGTGCGGGAAGGCCTGCTCACTACCGCCGAGGCGGAGACCCATCCGCGGCGCAACGTCCTCCAGCGCTCCATGGGTGTGGCCGAGGACGTCGAGATCGACCTCCGCGGCCCGATCGAGCTGCGGGAGGGGGACACCTTCATCCTCTGCAGCGACGGCCTGCATGGGGTGGTCAAGGAAGACGAGCTCAGGGAAGTGGCGAAGATGCCCATCGAGGCCGCGGCCGAGGAGTTCCTGAGGCGCGCCCTCGAACGGGGCGCTCCGGACAACGTGACCGTGATCGTGGCCCGGGTCGAGGCGACCGACGAGCCGCCGGCCCTCGAGAAGACGAAGGTCGCGACGTTCGACGACACCCAGCCGCTCGAGCCGATCGACCCGTCGCAGTTCGACGAGACGGTGAAGGACACCCAGCCGCTCCCGGCCATCGTCGACGACCATCCGTCGCCGTCCAAGCCGCGCATGGACGCCGCCCCGCCTTCCCGCCCGGTCCTCAAGTGGACGCTCGTCGTGGTCCTCGTCCTCGGCGCCGCGGGGGCGTGGATCTACTGGAACCACACCCAGGGAATTCCTCCCTCGCGGACGTCGTCCTCCCGCTGACAATGTCCCCTCCCCGGTTCCGCCTCCTGCTTCTCGCCGTCCTGCTGGCGGCTTGCCGGCGCGACGACGTGGAGCCGCTCGATGACGTGCAGAAGATGATCTACGCGGTCAAGCCTGCCGTCGTGCGCATCAGCGCCTTCGCCACCGCGGAGTTCCGCTATTCCGCGGCGGCCGTGGCGGACATCGAGAAGCAGCTCGGCCTGAAGGCGCGCCATCTCGAAGAAGAGAACGTCGCCGAGACCGGCGCGGGCGGCTCGGGCAGCGGCTTCATCGTCCACTCCGACGGGATCATCCTCACCAGCGGGCATGTCGTGGCGCCGACGCGCGAGAAGGCCGCCATCGAGCGCGAGCTGCGCCGCAACGGCGCGATCGCGGCCCTGGTGAAGCACTTCCCCATCGACGCCCTCCGCCGGATCTACCGCGAGGAAGAGCTCGACCGCTACGTCGCGCCGCTCGCGGCCGCGGCGCGCGTGGAGAACGTCAAGGTCGTCAACCAGGTCGAGCTCTCGAACGGCGAGACCCTGCCGTTCCGGATCACCCGCTACTCGCCGCCGCTCTCCGAGCGCGGCAATGACTTGGCCGTGCTGAAGATCGAGCGCAAGGGCCTGCCCTCGCTGGCCCTCGGCCAGTCGGAAGAAACGCGCGTGGGCGAGTCGATCTGGTCGGTCGGCTATCCGGCCGTGGCCAGCAGCACGGACGAGGTGATCGGCGGCTGGCTCTCCCGGGACACGGACCTCGAGGCCACGGTCAACCCCGGCAACATCACCGCCATCAAGCGCAACTTCACCAACACGCCGGTCTTCCAGACCAACGTGGCCATCTACCGCGGCAACTCCGGCGGCCCGGCCGTGAACCATGCCGGGAAGGTGATCGGCGTCTCGACCTGGGGTCACACCAACGCCGAGCAGATCAAGTTCCTCGTGCCGGTCGACGTGGCCCGGCGCCTTCTCGCCGAGGCGAAGGTCCCGGCCGACGGGAGCGGCGAGTTCGACCGCCACTATCGCGCCGCGCTGGGTGCGGCCTCGGCCGGGAAGTGGCTCGAGGCCAGGAAGGAGCTGGGGCGCGCGGGCGCGCTCTTCCCCGGCTCGCCGGACCTCATCCGCTTCGGCCGGGACATCGATCGCGCCATCCGGGCCATGCCGATGTGGCAGCTGCGCCCCGTCGCCACGGGCATCGTCGCTGCGCTGATCCTGGCGGTCATCGGGACCGCCCTCTGGCTGGCGCTGCGCTCGCGTGGGGCCAAGTTCGAGCCCGACGTGCTCAAGGCGCCGACGGTGGAGACGGTGGTGGCGCCGAACGGCGCGACCCTCCCGCAGTCGATGCTCGGGAAGTTCACCATCCTCAACGGCACGCGCGCCGGCCAGAAGCTCGGCCTCGGCGGATCGGGGATCCGGATCGGCCGGGAGTCGACGATTTGTGAGATCGTATTGGAGAATCCGAAGGTCTCCCGGCTGCACGCCGAGGTCGTCTCCATCGACGGCAAAGTCCTGCTGATCGACAGGAATTCATCGAATGGGACGTACGTCAACGATCAGAAGATCGACAAGCGGTTCCTCCAGGACGGCGACATCATCTACTTCGGCGGCCGCAACGCCGTGGCGGTGGCATTCCATGCGTGAGGGGTGGGAACGTGGCTGACAAGAGGTGCGAGAACGGACATTTCATCGACGAGTCGTGGGACATCTGTCCGTATTGTCCGCAGGACGCGAGCGAGCCCGAGATCCCGGTGGTGCGCCCGCGCTCGATCGAGGTGGCCGCGGCCCGCGCGAGTGGAGCGGCGAGCTCTCAGCTCGCCGAGGCATCCGGTGGGCTGAGAGCCCACCGCTCCACCATGACCCCGCCCCCTCCGCCCGCCCCGGTCGTCCCCATCCAGCCGCCGCCCCAGGAGCGCACCGTGGCCGCGTCGCGCATCGACCATGCCGCCGGCGCGCAGAAGCGCTACGTCGTCGGCTGGCTGATCGGTCTCAACGGCTCCGCGCGCGGCGAGTCGTTTCCCGTGCGCATGGGCCGCAACGTCATCGGCCGCGACCGCCGCAGCGACATCTTCATCAACGACGACCAGGCTTCGTCGCATCACGCCGATCTCGTCTTCCGCCCCGAGGAGCGGCGGTTCATCCTCATGGACCACAACTCCACCAACGGCACGTACGTCAACGAGACCGAGATCGAGCCGCGGCGCGACCTCATCGAGAAGGACATCGTCCGCATCGGCTCCCACAAGCTGCTCTTCCTGCCGCTCTGCCACGACGGCTTCTACTGGGATGACGAGGGTCTGCTGAAATGATCGGAACGACCATCAGCAACTACCGCATCGAGCGGGAGATCGGCGAGGGCGGGATGAGCCACGTCTACGTCGGCCGCACCGTGGCCGGCACGGACGTCCTCCCCCAGAGCTTCGAAGTCGTGCTGAAGGTGATGTCCGACGAGCTGGCCGGCGACGTCACCGCCCGCAAGCGCTTCATCAAGGAAGCGTCGATCCTCTCCAAGCTCCGCCACCGCTACATCACCCGCTTCTACGAGTTCATCAACAACGCCGACGGCGCGGTGCTGGTCATGGAGTTCGTCGAGGGCACGCCCGTCGACCTGCTCCTCTCCGAGCGCGGCGCGCTGCCCGTGCCGGACGCCATCAGCATCGCCCAGTGCCTGCTCGAGGCCCTGGTCTACGCCCACGGCAAGGGCATCGTCCACCGCGACATCAAGCCCGCGAACCTGATCCGCGAGCGGACCGGCACGGTCAAGGTCACCGACTTCGGCATCGCCAAGATCAAGGAAGGCGGCGGCGGAAGCGGGCAGACCGTCCTCACCAAGTCCGGCTTCCTCCTCGGCACGCCGCACTACATGTCCCCCGAGCAGATCCGCGAGCCGAAGGACGCCGGGGCGAAGAGCGACGTCTACTCGGCCGGGGTGGTGCTGTACGAGATGCTCACCGGCGTCCTGCCGTTCAACAGCCGCTCCCTCCCGAAATTGATCGACGCCATCTACCGCGGAGACAAGAAGCTGCCCAGCGAGCTGCGCCCCGAGGTGGACAAGGAGCTCGAGCAGATCGTGCTCAAGGCCATGGCCCCGCGCCTGGAACAGCGCTACGAGACCGCCCGTGAGTTCTTCGAGGCCCTCGAGGAGTACACCGCCCGCCAGCCGATCGCCAAGACCGCTCGCCATGCGGTGGCTCCGGCGGATGACGTGGCCACGCAGAAGACGCCGTCCCCCGATGCCCAGCGCCAGTGGGCCCTGGTGAACGTCAAGCCCGAGGCGAACGAGAAGCACGCCATCCACGGCGACATCGTCATGGTCGGCCGCGACCGCACCTGCTCGATCGTCCTCTCCCACCCGGCCGTCTCCCGCCGCCACGCCAGGATCACCCTCTCCGGCTCCATGCCCCTGCTCGAGGACCTGCAGTCCGCGAACGGAACGTACGTAAACAATGCCCGGGTCGACCGAGTCACACTCAAGCCGGGGGACATCGTGCGGTTCGGGGCCGATCCGGCGTGCAGCTACGTAGTGAGAGACCACTAAAGAGAACATGAGCCAAATCACCTGCCTCCGCTGTAAGCAGTCGATCGACGCCGAATACGATCTCTGCCCGCACTGCGGCGAGAAGATCACCCTCTTCCAGCGCACGTACTCCTCGCGCCTCCTCGACGGCAAGTACCAGATCATCGACCGCCTGGGCGTGGGCGGGATGGGCGAGATCTTCAAGGTCCGCCACATCCACCTCAACGAGCTGCGCGTGATCAAGATCATGCGGCCCAACGTGGCCTCCGACGATCAGGGCCTGCAGCGCTTCCTCCAGGAGGCGCGCACGTCCACGATGATCAAGCACCGCAATCTGGCCATGCTCTACGACTTCGCCCAGCTCGAGGACGGGTCGTACTACATGGTCTGGGAGTTCATCGACGGCACGAACATCCAGAAGTGGCTGGCCCAGAACGGGGCCATGCCTCCGCGGCTGACCGTGGAGATCGCCGTCCAGGCCCTCGGCGGCCTGGAGCACCTCCACTCCATGGGCCTCATCCACCGCGACATCTCCCCCGAGAACATCATGTTGTCGCAGGACCATCACGGGAAGCTCCTGGTGAAGGTCATCGACTTCGGCATCGCCAAGCAGCTCACCGAAGGCGAAGGCGGCGGGCAGGCTCTCACCCAGACCGGCATGTTCCTCGGGAAGCTGAAGTACGCCTCGCCCGAGCAGGCCGGCTTCCTCAAGGAAGGCGAGCACCTCGATCCCCGCTCCGATCTCTACTCCTTCGGCATCGTGATGTACGAGATGCTGGCCGGGCGGGCGCCGTTCCAGGCCACCAACCCGCACGGCTACATCCTCAAGCACGTCACCGAGAAGCCCGCGCCGATCGCCGAGCTCAATCCGGCCGTGCAGGTGCCGCCGCAGCTCGAGGCGGTGATCATGACGGCGCTGGCGAAGAACCGAGATGAGCGCTACGCCACCGCGGCCGACTTTGAAACCGCGCTGGAAGCCATCCGCAACACCATCCCGCCCGACCAGAAGTACGGCCTCGGCGAGCGGATGGTGACCCTCTCCGGCGCGCAGACACTGGCCGAGCTGCCGAAGATGACCGCGCCGGCGACGACGCTCGGCGGCTCGCAGCCGACCCAGGTCGGCACGCCGGTCAGTACCGGACCGGCCGCGCGCGTCGGCCCGACCGGAACGAAGGTCGCGTCCGAGGAGGCGACCGTCCTCGAGCGCAACCTCACCGTGCCCGGCGTGGCCCGTCCCGGCAGCGACGAGGCCACGGTCATGGAGCGCCTGGACGCGCCGACTGCGTCGGCGACGGTGCTCGAGCGCCAGATCACCATGCCCGCTCCGGCTGCGCCGAAGAAGAACACGGCGATGATCGCGGGGATCGCCGCGGCGGTCATCATCGCCCTCCTCATCGGCAGCTGGTTCGTGCTCAAAAAGCCCGAGCCGTCAGAAGTGGCCACGACCACTACAGCGCCAGGAACCGAAGTCACGACCACCGCGGCGACGAGCACCGTGCCCATCCCCGCCGGTCAGGGCATGCTCCTCCTCTCCGCCTCGCCCTGGGGCGAGCTGGAGAAGATCGTCAGCAAGGAGAATCAGCGCGAGGTTCCGCTCACCGACGAGCTGCGCTCCACGCCGGCCGCGATTCCTCTCGATCCGGGCAGCTATCTGGTCACCATCAACGGTCCGAGCGGCAGCAAGACCATCGACGTGCAGATCAAGTCCGGCCAGCGCACGCCCCACAACGAAGACATGGGCGGCGTCGACTTCGACGCCCTGGCCAAAGAAGTGAGCCAACCGCAATGACCCGCGCACGCACTCTCGCCGTCTCCCTCGTGCTTCTCGCCCTCGCCACCGGCGCCCAGGCCTCCTGGTACGACGACTACGACGCCGGCATCAAGGCCGCGCAGAGCGGGAAGTGGAGCACCGTCCTCCAGAAGATGAACGCCGCCATCGCCGCCAAGGGGAAAGAGGGCAACAAGGAAAAGGCGTACGGGATGATCTTCATCAACTATCACCCGTACTACTACCGCGGCATCGCCAATCTGAACCTCGGCAACTACGAGCAGGCCATCGCCGACCTGGAGAAGACCGACGGCCCGGGCGAGCTGAACCTCGGGCCGATCGACATTCACCTGGAGAAGGCCAAGAGCCGTCTGGCCGCGGCCAGTGCGACGCCGGAGCCCGAGCCAGTGCGTCCGGAGCCGGTCCGTCCCGAGCCGGTCCGTCCGGCGACGCCCACGCCGGTCGTCCCGCAGATCGATCCCGCCCTGCGCCAGCGCGCCACGACGGCACTGGCCACCGCCAAGCAGAAGCTGAAAGAGGCGCAGGACCGCCGCGCCACCGGCACGCCGCAGTACACCCAGGCCATGTCCCTGTTCACCGATGCCACGTCGAAGAACGCCGCGGCGAAGTCGAACGATGACCTGAGCGCGATCATCGGCATCGCCCAGAATGCGGCCGATCTCGCCGAGCTGGCCGTGCCGCCGGCCGTGGCCACTCCGGTCCCGGCGCCGGCGCCGGTAACGACCACGCCCGCGATCACGCCGAAGCCCGCCGCGGCGACGGCGGTGGTGTTCGAGGACGACGCGCGCCGCGTGCGCCGGGCCCTGGAGTTCTACTTCGCCGGCGACTTCGAGTCCGCGGCGCGCGACTTCCGCGCGCTCACGCGCTCCATGCCCCGCAACGGCTACATCTGGGCCTTCCTCGGCGCCTCGCAGTACTCGCTCTACGCCTTCGAGGCGGACGAGAACCACAGGAAAGACGCGCTCGAGTCCTTCCGCAAGGCCAAGCAGTTCCGCACCTGGAAGAACGGGCTGCCGGAGAAGTACTTCTCCAAGCGCATCCGCAGAGCCTTCAACGGAACGGCGGGCTGACGCCCGCCGTCCGTTTCACTGCGCTCGCTGGGTGATTACGCGCCGTCCTTGCCGCCGGTGGTCGGGGGCACGCTCGTGTCCGCGCTGCTGCCGCCGCCGAGGCCCGGAATGGCGTCGACGACCTTGCTGATCACGCTGCGGGCCCGGGCCGCCACGCCGCCGCCTTCCTTGCCCTTCGGGCGCGGAGTCGGACGCGGTTTCGGCTTCGGCTTCGGAGCCGGCTTGGGAGCGGGCTTCGGCGCTGGCTTCGGAGCCGGCTTCGGCTTCGGCTTCGGTTTCGGAGCCGGTTTCGGTTTCGGCTTCGGTTTTGGTTTCGGCTTCGGAGCCGGTTTCGGCTTGGGTTTCGGCTTCGGCTTGGGTTTCGGCGCCGGTTTCTTCCCGCCCTTCGCGGGGGCGTAGCGCTTTGCCGCGGTCTTCTTCGCCGAGGACTTCTTGGCGCCGCCGCCTTTGGCGCCGCCACCCTTCTTCGAGCCGCCTTTCTTCGACGGTCTCTTCTTCGCAGCCATGTGGGTTCTCCTTTTCAAAAGTGTCGGTAGGGGAGCCGTCCGTTTTGATCAGAGGAGTGTTCGCTGCATCGCTCAGGCCACAACCCGGTGCACGAGTTGCACGAAAAACAATGTAGACGAACATGCAGTCGTTGTCACGCGGCGCGCGCATCGCGCGATGGACGCTTCCACTCACCTTCGTGGTCTTTCTCGCATGCGAGGCGCTGGCGGTCTATCTGTTCGTACTGCACCGGCGCATCGTCCGCGAGCTGGTGAACCAGAACTGGCGCGAGCCGACGCTCATCGTCTCCGCCTCCGGCCCCGCGCAGCGCGAGATCGCCCGGGTCTACGGCAATGACTGGCGCCTCACCCCGCCGGTGCTGCTCGACGAGCTGCCGCCGCACATCGCCGACGCCTTCCTGGCCGCGGAGGACGTGCGCTTCCGCCGGCATTTCGGCATCGATCCGATCGGCATCGCCCGGGCCCTGGTCACCAACGTCCGCGCCGGCGGCATCTCCCAGGGCGGGAGCACCATTCCCCAGCAGATCGTCAAGCAGCACTTCCTCACCCAGGAGCGCAAGTGGAGCCGCAAGTTCGTCGAGGCCCTCCTGGCCGTCGATCTCGATCTCCGGGCCTCCAAGGACGAGATCCTGGAGATCTACCTCAACGATGTCTACCTCGGCCACCAGGACGGCATCCCCATCCTCGGCATCGACGAGGCGGCCCGGCTCTACTTCGACAAGCCTCCCAAGCAGCTTCGGGTCGACGAGGCCGCGCTCCTGGCGGCGATGATCCGCGCCCCCAACCGCGACAACCCCGAGAAGCGCCCCGACATCGCCCGGGCCCGCCGCAATGCCATCCTCGGCGTCATGCGCGACCGCCGCTGGATCGATCGCGCCCAGTACGACGCGGCCGTGGGCCACGAGGTCGACGTCGACCGCGGCGCGCTGCCGGAGACGCCGTATCCGTACTACCTGCGGGCGCTGAAGAGCGAGGTCGTGCGCGAGCTGGGCAAGCGCAAAGCCTCGGCCCACGGGCTGACCATCGTCTGCGAGATGGATCCGGCCGCGCAGCGTGCCGCCGAGCGCGCCGCCCGCCGCGGCGCGCGCAGCCTCGAGAGCCGCTTCGGCTGGATCCGGGCCCAGTCGCGCGTCGACCCGCTGCAGGTGGCCATCCTCTCCATCGATCCCCACAACGGCGGCATCCGCGCCCTCGTCGGCGGCACCGACTTCCGGCGCTCGCCGTTCGACCGCACCTCCCAGATGCACCGCCAGCCCGGCTCCGCGTTCAAGACCTTCGCCTACCTGGCCGCGATCCACGCCAAGCGCGCCACCACGTCCACGCTGCTCCTCGACTCGCCGGTCAAGGTGAAGCTGGAGGGCGGGCGGACCTGGGAGCCGCAGAACTACGACGAGAGCTTCCGCGGACGGGTGACCCTGCGCGAGGCCTTCGAGCGCTCCCTCAACGTGCCGACCGTCCGCCTGACCCAGGAGGTCGGCCTGCGCCGCGTCGCCGACACGGCCGAGGAGTTCGGATTTCAGAAGGTGGCCACGGTCCCTGCGCTGCCGCTCGGCGTGGTCGAGGTGACCATGCGCGAGCTCACCGCCGCCTACACCGCCTTCCCCAACCTCGGCGAGCGCGTCGAGCCGTTCCTCCTCCGCTCCGTCCGCGATCCCAAGGGCAAAACGCTCTACGAGCACGAGGTCCAGCGCAAGCGCGTCGTCGCCGCCGGCCCCGCCTACGTCATGCACACCCTCCTGCGCGGCGTCGTCCGCCGCGGCACCGCCACCCGCCTCCGCCGCTACGGCCTCGGCCACGTCGCCGGCAAGACCGGCACGACCAACGACTACCGCGACGCCTGGTTCGTCGGCTACACCTCGGACATGGTCACCACGGTCTGGGTCGGCTTCGACCGCGGCGCGCCGCTGCGCCTCTCGTCTTCCGAGGCTGCCATTCCCGTGTGGGGCGCGTACATGAGCGTCGTCCCCAGCCGCCCCGCCACCCCCTCTCCTCCTCAGGACGTCACCTTCCGCGACATCGACCCCGAGTCCGGCATGCTCTGGCGCGACGGCTGCCCCGGCCCCATCCGCGAGGTCTACCTCGACGGCACCGCCCCCACCCGCCACTGCCCCCGCGGCCTCTGGGGCCGCATCGTCCGCCGCGTCCTCTTCGACGAAGACCACTTCGACGAGCCCGCCGCCATCACCTTCGAAAAGTTCCGCCGCTGGGCGAACGACGTCGACCGCAACCGGCAGGGGGTGGAGGGGGCGTTGGAGAGGCTGAGGAGGTGGTTTGGGGAGTGAGGCGCCTATTTGACATCGCCCGCTCCCCGTCCTACTCTCACTTCCGCTGGATTGATTTGGGGCGGCTTGCAACCAGCTAAAAAAAAGCTAAAGAGCCGGAGATCCGAGATCGTTTTCGAGCCGCCCCGCGATCCGCGGGGCTTTTTTTATGCAGGACTTCATTCAGGCGATCGCCGACGAGCACGTCTACCTCTTCGATGGGGCGATGGGGACGATGCTCTATGCCAAGGGCGTCTTCATCAACAAGTGCTATGACGAGCTGAATCTCCGCAGTCCGGAGATCGTGCTCGAGGTGCACCGGCAGTACGTCAAGGCCGGCGCGGAGATCCTGGAGACCAACACCTACGGCGCGAACCGGGTCAAGCTGCGCGGCTTCGGCATCGAGGACGAGCTGCGGGACATCAACCTCTCCGCGGCCAAGATCGCGCGCAAGGCCGCGGGCGACTCCGTGTACGTCGCCGGCGCGATCGGTCCTCTCGGAATCCGCATCGAGCCGTACGGCCCCACCGCGCTCGACGAGGCCCGGGAGTTCTTCCGCGAGCAGGCCGAGGCCCTTCGCGACGGTGGCGTGGACCTCCTGGTCATGGAGACCTTCTCCAATATCGCCGAGATCGAACAGGCCATCCTCGCCGTCCGCGAGGTCTGCACGCTGCCGGTCATCGCCCAGATGACCATCGGCGTCGATGGCCGCACCACCTTCGGCGACTCGCCGCGGGTCATCGCCCAGCGGCTCGACCGCGCCGGCGCGGACGTGATCGGCCTCAATTGCTCGGTCGGTCCGGACATCATGCTCGACGCCATCGAGGAGATCGCCTCGGTGACGGCCAAGAAGATCTCCTGTCAGCCCAACGCCGGCCTGCCCCGCGACGTCAACGGCCGGCAGATGTACATGGCCTCCCCCGACTACTTCGCCAAGTACGCGAAGCGGCTCATTCACAAGGGCGTGAAGTTCATCGGCGGCTGCTGCGGCACCACCCCCGAGCACGTGAAGATGATGGCCGACGCCGTCCGGCCGCTCTCGCCGCGGCGCACGTTCGTCATCGTCGAGCGCAACGGCGTGGGCCGCGAGAAGGGCGCGGGCATCGAGCCGTATCCGCTGGAGACGCGCTCGAACTGGGGCCGCAAGATCGCCCACGGCGAGTTCGTGACCACCATCGAGATCGTGCCTCCGAAGGGGCCCAATCCCGACAAGATGGTCGAGTCGGTGCGCTCCATCAAGGCTGCGGGCGTGGACGCGGTGAACGTTCCCGACGGCCCGCGCGCGCAGAACCGCATGGGCGCCATCGCCGTGGCCGTGCTGCTCCAGCAGCGCGTCGGCATCGAGACCGTCCTCCACTACTGCTGCCGCGACCGCAACCTCCTGGGCATGCACTCCGATCTCCTCGGCTGCGCCGCGCTCGGCCTGCACAACATGCTGCTGATCACCGGCGACCCGCCGAAGATGGGGCCCTACCCCGAGGCGACGGCAGTGTTCGACATCGACGCCATCGGTCTGACCAACATGGTCAACCTGATGAACCACGGTCTCGACCTCGGCAGCAACCCGTTCGGCGAGCCGACCTGCTTCACCATCGGCGTGGGCGTGAACCCCGGCCATCTCGACCTCGACTACGAGCTGCGCCGCCTGGACTGGAAGGTCAAGGCCGGCGCCGAGTACGCCATCACCCAGCCCGTCTTCGACGTCCGCCAGCTCGAGCACTTCCTCGGTCGCATCGAGCACATGCATCTGCCGATCGTGGCCGGCATCTGGCCGCTGCTGTCGTACCGCAATGCCCAGTTCATGAACAACGAAGTGCCCGGCGTGTCCGTCCCCGACGAGGTCATGGAGCGCATGCGCCTCGCCAGCGAGAAGAGCAAGGAGCACGGCCTCCGCGAAGGCGTGACCATCGCCCGGGAGACCCTCGAGCGCGTGCGCGGGCGGGTGGCGGGCGTGCAGGTCTCGGCGCCGCTGGGGCGTGTCGATCTGGCGCTGCAGGTGTTCGAGGGACTGGTCGAGCCCGCAAACCGTTCGGACGTTCGCGCGTACTAGAGATGTGACCCTCGCCGCCGCCGCGCTTCTCCTCGCCGCCATCGAGTGGCAGCCCTTCGACCTGCCGCGCGGCGCGCCGCCGAAGCTCGAGGCCCAGCTCGGGCGCATCACCGTTCCGCTGCGCCGCGACCGGCCGGACGCGGGGAACGTCCAGCTGGCGTTCGTTCGCCTTCGCGCGGGAGGGACCGGCGCGCCGATCGTCTACCTCGCGGGCGGGCCGGGTGGGTCGGGCGTCGCCGCGGCCCGGTGGCTGCCGGCGGTCGAGTCGCTGGCGCGTCTTGCCCAGACCGGCGACATCATCCTCCTCGACCAGCGCGGCATCGGCATGTCAACGCCGCGGCCGGTGTGCTCGTCGCAGCCGATGGAGCCGCAGCGGCGGTTCGACGGCGCCGAGGAGATGCTGCCGCGGGTCGTGGCGGCGGCGCGCGCGTGCGTGGAGGAGTGGACGGCGAAAGGCGTCGACCTCGGCGGCTTCACCGTCCGCGAGAGCGCGGCCGACGTCGAAGACCTCCGCAAGGCCCTGGGCGTCCCGAAGATCAGCCTCCTCGGCCACAGCTACGGCACCTACCTCGCCCTCGCGGTCATCCGCGAGTACGGCGCGAACGTCGAGCGCGCGGCGCTGCTCTCCACGGCCGGACCGAATCACATGCGCAAGCTGCCGCTCGTCCTCGACGCGCAGCTGGTCAAGCTCTCGCTGCTGGCGAAGACGGACATGACCGCGCAGCTGCGGCGCGTCCTGGCCAAGCTGGAGCGCGAGCCGATGGCGGTGAAGATCACCGACCGCGCGCGCAAGGAGGAGATCGAGGTCCGCATCGGGCCCGACGCGCTGCGGCGCATCCTCGTCGCCGACATCGGCGACGGCAATGACTTCCCGGTCTTTCCCGCCCTCCTCACCACCATCGAGCGCGGCGACCCGTCGATCCTCGCCTGGTTCGTGGAGAAGCGTTACAACCAGGCCGTCTCCTCCGGCGTCGACCTGATGGCCTACGGCATGCGCTGCTCGGGCGGCGCGACGGCGCTGCGCGACCGCCAGATCGCCCTCGAGGCGTCGCAGTCGATCTTCGGCAACGCCCAGAACGGCGCCTATCCCGACGTCTGCGCCGCCCTGCCGCCGCACGATCCGGGCGACGCGTTCCGCTCCGCGATCGTGTCCGAGCTCCCGGTGCTCTTCATCAGCGGCACCCTCGACAGCAACACCCCGCCCTATCAGGCCGAGGAGCTGCGCTGGACCATGCCCAACGCCATCCATCTCATCGTGCCCAACGCCGGCCACGAGGACCTCGAGCCGAGCCCGGACGTGCAGTCCGTGCTCGCCGACTACTTCGCGGGCAAGGACGTCTCCGCGCGGCGCGTGGCCCTTCCGCCGCCCGTGTTCAAGACCGTAGAGGAGGCGAAGCGCGAGCGGCGGCGTTAAACCGTATAAAACGCGTCCCGCCGGTTCCCGCACGTGGCGCAGGCGCCGCAGGGCGAGCCGCAGCGCAGGCCCTCGCGGATGCGCGTCAGGCTCTCGCCGCCGGCGATCGACGCCAGCGAGTCGCGGCCGGCGAAGCCGAGGGGCTCGTCGTAGTAGTGGCAGGGGAACACGGCGCCGCTGGGGCGGATGACGAAGAGGCGGTCGGGATAGCGGCAGCCGATCTCCCGCTCGCGTTTGGCGATCTCCAGGTGCTCGAGCCGGTCCAGTCCCGCGCGGATGCGCCAGAAGCGCCAGGCGGCGCGGGCGAGCACGTTCGCCGGACGTTCGTCGTACTCGGGGAAGCCGGACAGGCGCAGGCCGCGGCGCACGGCGTCGCGGGCCACGGCGGCCAGCTCGTTGCGCATCGACTGGCGCTCCTCGCGGGGGAAGATCTCCGCCGTGGCGTCCACGCCGTCGGTCGGGGCGACGAAGCGGACGTCCAGCTCGTGCGCGCCCATGTCGGCGGCGAAGGCGGGGAGGTCGCGCAGCTCGTCGCGGTTGGAGCGCATCCAGGCGAAGGCGAGTCTGAGGCGCGGCGGGCGGCGCACTTCGTCGCCCGCGTCGCGGAGGATCTTCAGCCGGGTCATGAGCCGGTCCCACTTCGCCCCGATGCGCACCTTTTCATACGTCTCCGGGCGCACGGCGTCGATGGACACCGCCACGGTGGCCACGTTCGAGCGGACGATGGTCTCGGCGAGGCCCTCGGTGAGGCCGAGGAGGTTGGTGGGGAACCAGAGCTCGGGCACGCCGTGGCGGCCGGCGATGGCGACGATCTCCCGGAAGCGCGGGTGCATGAGCGGCTCGGCGGCGCAAGCCAGGGCCACGCGGCGTGCGCGGGGGAAGAACTCCGCGGCGATGCGCTCGAACAGCTCCACCGGCATGTTTCCGTGATCGGGTGGTACCAGATCGAACGGCGGGAAGCGGATCCGCTCGACGTTCGCGAAGTGACACATCACACAGCGGAGATTGCAGCGCTCCGTCACGTCGAGGAGCAGTACCAGCGGACGTCTCACGGTAGACTGGAAGCTGATGCATCACGCGCACCACGCTGCGCTGATCGTGGGTCATCCCGGACACGAACTGAGAGTGCACGGCTGGTTGTCGCAGGTCCGGCCGGTGACGTTCGTCCTCACGACCGGCTCGGGCGCCACCGGCTTCGGACGCAGCGCCTCGACGGAGCTCGTGCTCCGCGAGACCGGCGTCGCCGTGGGCAACGGCTTCGCTCCGCTCGACGACGGCGCGGCCTACGCGGCGATTCTCCGCGGCGACGCGGGCGTGTTCGTAGGAATCGCCGACGCGATCGCCCGCCAGCTCTCCGAGCGCGGGATCACGCTCGTCGCGGGCGACGCCTGGGAGGGCTACAACCCCGTCCACGACGTCTGCCGGCTTGTCATTGACGCTGCCGTCATCCGCACCGGACGGACGATCGAGAACTGGTCGTTCCCGCTCGACGCCCGGCCGGACACCGACACCGGCGGTCCTCGGCTCGTCCTCGATGACGCGGCCTTCGAGCAGAAGATGGCCGCGGCCGATCGCTACCGCGAGCTCGCGCCCGACGTGGCCGCGGCTATCCGCGACTTCGGACGCGAGGCCTTTCGCACCGAGGCCTTCACGCGGGTGACCGCGCCGCACTGGGACGACGCGCGCTTCGACGCGGAGAAGCCGTTCTACGAGACGCACGGCGAGAAGCGCGTCCTCGAAGGAAAGTACCGCTTCGTCATCCGCTTCCGGGAGCACATCCGCCCGATCGCCGAAGCCTTGCGAGCGTTCGCATGCGCATCCTGATGACCAATCACTCGCTCCGCTTCCGCTCCGGGAGCGAGCTCTATCTCCGCGATCTCGCCCTCGCCCTCCGCCGCCGCGGCCACGAGCCGATGGTTTACGCCCCCGTCCTCGGCAATGTCGCCGACGACTTCCGCGCCCTGGCCATTCCCGTCACCGATGACCTGCGCACCATCCGCGCGCCGCCCGACGTCATCCACGGCCAGCATCACCTGCAGACCATGACCGCGTTGCTGCACTTCCCGTCGGCGCCGGCGGTCTACGTCTGCCATGGCTTCCTTCCCTGGGAAGAGGCCGCGCCGCGCCATCCGCGCATCCGCGCCTACGTCGCCGTGGACGACGCCGTGCGCGAGCGGCTGATCGCGGAAAACGGCATCGATCCGGAAGCGGTGCGAGTCATCCCCAACTTCGTCGATCTCGAGCGCTTTCGCCCGCGGCCGGAGCTGCCGCCCGCGCCACGCCGGGCGCTGATCTTCAACAGCAACGCCACCGAGGAGAACTTCGCGTCGGTCGTGCGCGAGGTTTGCTCGCGCCGCGGCATCGAGGTCGATCTCGTCGGCTACGCCGTCCGCCACGCCCTGCGCGAGCCGGAGAAGATCCTCCCCGAATACGACGTCGTCTTCGCCCGCGCGCGCAGCGCGCTCGAGGCCATGGCCGTCGGCTGCGCGGTGATCGTCGCCGACCCGCGCGGCATGGCCGGTCCGGTGACGCTCCAGAACTTCGACGCCTTGCGCCGGAACAACTTCGGCGTGCGGACGCTCGCCGACCCCGTCACGGTCGCGTCGATCGAGCGTGCCCTCGACGCGTACGACCCGGCCGAGGCCGTGCGGGTGATGAACCGTGTGCGCGGCGACGCGGACGTCGTGGCCGTGGCCCGCGAATTCGACGACCTGTTCACGCGCTTCGTCGGCGCCGTGAGCGAATTCGATCGCCAGGCCGAGGCCCTCGCGGTGGCCGACTATCTCGCCTGGCTGAGCCGGCAGACCAAGCTGCCCGGCTTCCCCGACTGGTCGGCGCTCCGCGACCAGCTCGACGTGCACGCGCTCGACAACCAGAAACTGCGCGACCGGCTCTGGCGCGTGGCGGAGCAGGGCGGCCTGGGGACGGATGACGCGGTGGCCGCGCTCGAGAGCGAAGCGGCGTCGCTGCGCCGGCAGCTCGCCGACTACGAGGCCTCACCTTTCTACCGCGCCCATAAGCGGCTCGCAGGCGTCCGTCCGGTCGCTCGCGTCTACCGCTGGCTCCGACGGAACGACTGATGCCACGCGGTGGCGGATCACCGCGATCGACACGTCATCCTCGGCCGAGCGATCGCCCATGAACATCCGCCACTCGCCGACCAGGCTCTCCACGAGCGCTCCCGCTCCCGCCTCGGGGTGCCAGCCGGCGATGGTCTCGACGTAGCCGTCGCCGAAGTCGGCGCCCGCGGCGTTGCGCGCCTCGGTCAGGCCATCGGAGTGCAGCAGCAGGCGCTCGCCCGGCGCCAGCGTGTCGCGCAGCGTCTCCCAGGTCAGGGCCGGCTTCACGCCGAGCGGATACGCGCCGCGGCCGAGGCGCTGGACGACTTTGCCGGAGGCGTCGATCTTCACGATCGGCGGGTGGCCGGCGATCGTCGATTCGTACGAGCCGTCGGGGGAGAGCAGCAGGTAGCAGCAGGTGAAGAACGAGCGCGGGCCGCCGGTGCGGCAGAGGATGCGGTTCAGCGAGGCCAGGATCGCCGGCGACGACGGATCGACCTCGAGCGAGGTGCGGAACGCCGCGTGGGCGACGGCCATCACCAGCCCGGCGGCCATGCCGTGGCCCGACGCGTCGCCGAAGAGCACCGCCAGCCGGCCGTCCGGCAGCGGCACGAAGTCGTAGATGTCGCCGCCCACGGTGTTGGCGATGTGGTTGTACGCGGCCAGGTCCCACTGGTCGCTCGCCGGCATCGTCTTCGGGATCAGGCTGGCCTGGAGGTCGCGGGCGAGCTGGAGCTCGTCGCGGAACTTCAGCTTGTCGATCAGCTCCAGGGCCAGGAGAAAGGTCATGACCATGAACGTCGCCGCGATCTCGACCAGCTGCCAGACCGGCGGGTCCCGCATCTCCCCGGCGATGGAGAAGAGGCAGATGAAGAAGAAGACGAAGGCGATGGCGAAGAGGATCCGCCGGTGCGGAGCGAGGCGCTTGGCGAGGCCATAGAGCACCGCGCTGCCCGTGCGCACCCAGCGCTTGACGGCCCGCGGCTCCTGCTCGATCGCCGACCGGTGCTCGGCGATGAGGATCTTCTTCGTCTCCGGCCACTCCAGGACGTAGAGATTCGTCACGTCGTTCGTCGTGATGGACGAGACCGTGTTTTTACCGAGATCGATCCAGTCGCGGAAACGGGCCACAGAGGGATTGTACGGAGAACACCCGCGCGGGTTCGGGTATGCCTCACCGCGCCGCCGCGGCGGTGATCTTCTCCCGGTAGCGGGCGACGTCCGGCGTCAGCTCGATGTACGGCAGAGCCACGTCCAGGGCCCGCTTGGCGCCGCTGTAGTCGCGGGTCTCGTAGCGGGCCACGGCGATGTAGTAGTTGTACGGCTCCTCGCCGGCGCGGAGCTGGCCGACGGCGGCGAAGGCCCGGAGGGCGCCGGCGAAGTCCCGGGCCCGGTAGAGGCCCTCGGCGGCGCGGAGGGCGTGGGCGTGCTGGAGCGTGCCCGTCAGCAGGAGCTCGTGGTAGATCCGCCGGGCCTCGGCGAGCTGGGCCGCGGCCAGGGCACGGTCGGCGGCGGCCAGACGCGCGGAAACGTCGACTTTCGGAGCAGGCGCGGCCTTCGCCGGCGGCGCGGTGGCCTTCGGGGGCGGAGCCGTTGCCGTCTTCGTTGCCGGGGGGGTCGTTTTTGGGGTCGGAGCCTGCGGTGGGGGCTGCTTCTCGGTCGCGGGGGCGGGCGCGGAAGGCTTCGGCTGGGACGCCGGAGGCGGACTGGTCGTCGGCGGCGGCGCGGAGCGGCTGAGCGATCCCACCTCCGCCGCCGTGAGTAGCCGCGACGCCAACGCGTCGAAGGCTGAACGTACCCCGGCAGGCACAGGGAGGGCCTTGTACTTCGGCTCGACCTTCTGGGCCACGACGACGCGCGACGCCGCCTCGCGCGCGCCGGCCTCGTTCTGGAGACGGTCGAAGGCCAGGGCCAGGTAGATCTGGGCGGTCTGGTAGTGCTCGATGGAGTCGACGGCGCCGAACGCGGCGATGCGCAGCGGACGCGTGGCTTCCTCGTAGCGGCCGCCGTCGAACGCCGCCACGCCGCGCCGCAGCATGGTCAGATAAAAATCGGCAGGCGTCGCCGCGCTCGCCGAAACCGCTGCGGCGATTGCGAATATCGTTACACCCAGGACCCGGTTCACCCAGGCGGATTCTGCCACAGCTTCCGCCTGCGATGCTGTAGGATTCGCCGCCGGGTGAGTAAGAACGTCGTCATCGTCGGCGGCGGCATCGCCGGTCTGGCCGCCTCCATCTACCTCGCGCGCGGCGGCCGCACGGTCACGGTCTTCGAAAAACGCCGCTACCTCGGCGGACGCGCCGTGACCACCCTCCGCCACGGCTACCGCTTCAACGTCGGCGCGCACGCGCTCTATCGCACCGGCCCGGCCATGCGCGTCTATCGCGAGCTCGGCATCCCCACGCGCGGCGGCTTGGCCAAGGGCAAAGGCGTCGCGCTCCTCGGCGGCGAGGAGTACCGCATGCCGGCGACGTTCCTCTCCGGCCTGATCACCGGACTGCTCTCGCCCGGGGCGAAGCTCGAGCTGATCGCTTTCCTCCTGCGCATCCGCCGCCTCGATCTGAAGAGCATCGAGCACCTGTCCGCGCGGCAGTGGCTCGACAAGAACGTGTCCAACGATCGCCTGCGGCAGGTGGTCGAGGCGATCATGCGCCTCGGCAGCTACGCCGATCACGCCGACACGCAGAGCGCGGCGGTTGCGGTGGGGCAGCTCAGGCTCGCCCTGCGCGGCGCGGTCTACATCGACGAAGGGTGGCAGAAGCTGATCGACGCGCTGCACAGCGCCGCGGTCTCGGTCGGCGTGAACTTCGTCACCAGCTCGCGCATCGTCGGTGTGCATCACGAGGACGGCGCCGTGCGCGCGATCGAGCTGGGCGGCCTCGAATTCGACGCCGACCGCATGGACACGCAGGCCCTCGCGCTGCCCGAGCTCAAGCCCGACCCCGTGCACGGCGCGCGCATCCCCGCGGACACGGTGATTCTCGCCGTCGATCCCGACACCGCCGCGGAGCTCATCGACAACGCCGAGCTCACCGCGCAGTGGACGCAGGGACGCCCCGTCACCGCGGCCTGTCTCGACGTGGCCCTGCGCTCGCTGCCGAAGCCGAAGAACCTCTTCGCCCTCGGCATCGATCAGCCGGTCTACTTCTCCGTCCACTCCGCCTACGCCCAGCTCACGCCGAAGGGCGGCGCGCTCATTCACACCATCAAGTACCGCAAGGAGCAGCGCGGGGTGGAGGTGGACGTGGAGGACGAGCGCCGCCGCGCGACGGTCGCCAGCGACGACGAGCGCCAGCTCGAGGAGCTCCTCGACCGCATGCAGCCCGGCTGGCGCGAGGTCCTCGTGCACCGGCGCTTCCTCCCGGCCATGACCGTGGCGAACGTGCTGGTCACGCCCTCGATGCACCGCCCGGCCGCGGTCACGCCCGTGCGCGGCCTCTACATCGCCGGGGACTGGGTGGGGGAGGAGGGCATTCTCTCCGATGCCGCCCTCGCCAGCGCGCGGACGGCGGCGAAGGCCATTCTCGCGGGGCCGTGAAACGTTTTCAGCCCGAGGCTCACTACCTTCCTGTCGTCAGAAATCGACAGGAAAGGAAAAGAAAGAATGTCCCCTCGGGTCTCTCTCCGTATCGCTCTGTTCTCGGTTCTCACCCTCGCCCTGGCCGCCCCGGCGTTCGCGTACAACGTCGTCAACACGTCCTGGACGGTGAACTGCGTCTTCAGCACGACCTGCAGCGTCGGCGTGGTCGATTACGTGGCCGACTTTCCGGTGAGCGGCGGCAGCGGCAACGGCCGCCTGCAGTCGCGCATCTTCCAGGGCCAGCCCGGCTCGACTGCCGCGGGCAAATACGTCTACGAGTACCGCATCATCATGACCCAGGTCGCCGGCCTCACGTATGTCCCCTACGCGAACAAGCTCGCCATCTACCAGTGGGGTCCGGTGCTGCAGTTCGACTACAACTTCGACGCGGCCGCCACGGACCACGTCTACAACGTCACCAGCGGCGGGCTCGGATCGAAGGCGGTCACGAGCTCGTTCGTGTCCGGCGGCTTCACCTACTTCAACCTCAGCAACCCGGTCTACGCCGGCAGCTATCCCGGCGGCGGTGAGAGCAGCTACTTCTTCGGCCTCACCTCCGACTACCCGCCCGTCCTGCGGACGGTGTGGGTGAACACGGACAGCGGCTGGGTGAGCATGCAGGGATACGCGCCGCAGTATCCGTGACCGAAACGTGGAGCGGTGGGCTTTAGCCCGCCGAGGGGGGGGGG
>JBIOTX010000359.1:0-3510 GCA_044866315.1 Thermoanaerobaculia bacterium
CCCCCCCCCCCCCCCCACGTTTCGCTAAGTCGTCGTTTTCGTCGCCGGCGGATTCTGCTTGGTCTTCTTCGCCTCGGCCTGGGCCTCCCGGCCTTCGCGCGCAAGGGTCTCGCCCGCGGCCTCGGCGGCCTCACCGGCGCCCTGCTTGATGCCCTGGCCCGCCTCGCGGGCGCCCTCGGCGACGCGCTGGCCGGCGTCGGACTCGCGGACCTGCTCGGCCCCTTTCTTGATCTCCTGACCGAGCTCCTGCGCGCCCTCCTTCACTTTCTGGGCGGCTTCCTTCGTCTCCTGCTTCGCCTCGGCCGTCGCGGTCTGAGTCTCCGCGGTCGGCTTCACCTCGCCGGTCTTTTCGTTCACCTCACAGCCCGCCGCGAGGAGCAAGGCCGCCAGGATCACTCCGAACGTCTTCATCGCGCACCTCCGAAACACCTTCCCGGAAGCAATTCGCGGACCCTGCGGTTTGCACGCTCCCATGGAGCTTCAGGACCGCATCATTCAGGGGATGGCCGGTACCGGCGACTTCCGGGTCATCGCGGCGCAGACGACCATCGCGGTCGAGACCGCCAGGGAGATCCTCGACCTGGCCCCGGTCGCGGCCGACGCCCTCGGGCGGGCCATGACCGGCTCGCTCCTCCTGGCGCGCCTCCTCGACAAGGACGTGCGCAACCAGTACGTCACCCTCCGCTTCGAGGGGAACGGCCCCCTGGGCACGGTCATCGCCGACGCCACCATCGGCGGGGCGGTGCGCGGCTACGTGGCCAATCCGGTCCCCGAGGATCCGCTCCTGGACGTGGAGCGGGCCATCGGCAACGGCATGCTCACGGTCGTGCGCGGCACGCCCCCGGCCGGCAAGCCGTACACCTCGCAGATCCTCCTGGCCGGGACCGGCATCGCCACCGACCTCACCCGCTACCTGATGCGCTCGGAGCAGATCGCCTCGGCGGTGCTCCTCGGCGTGCTCAACCGCCGCGACGGCGTCGCCGCCGCGGGCGGCATCGTGATCCAGGCCTTCCCCCACGCCACGGAAGAGGCCATCGCCAGGGTCGAGCGGCTGATCCGGGAGGCGCCGCCGCTGTCGACGCTGGTCGAGAAGATGCCGATCGAAGACGTCGTCGCGACCGTGCTCCAGGGCATCGACTACAAGCAGATCGACGTCGGCTACGAGGTGCCGGTCAGCTACTCCTGCTCCTGCAGCCGCGAGCGCGCTCTCGCGCCGCTGGCCCTCCTGGGCAAGGAAGAGCTCTTCGAGATGATGGAGGAGGGCGGGACGGAAGTGGTCTGCCAGTTCTGCGGCCGCAAGTACGCCTTCACCGCCGAGGATCTCCTTGCGCTTACGGCAAGCCACGATGCATGATCCCGCCACCACCCATGCGGGCGATCATTCAAGGTAGCGGCATCGGCATTCCCAGCAACATCGTCAAAAACGACGCCCTCGCGCGGATCATGGACACGAGCGACGAGTGGATCCGCACGCGCAGCGGCATCAGCGAGCGCCGCTACGCCGACGACGGCCAAGGCTCGGCCGAGCTGGGGATGATGGCGGCGCAGAACGCGCTGGAGGCGGCGGGGAAGACCCCGGCGGACATCGAGGCCATCATCTTCGCCACCATGACCCCGGACTTTTACTTCCCCGGCAACGGCCCGATCCTGCAGGCGGCGATGGGCTTCGGGGAGATCCCGACCTACGACATCCGCCAGCAGTGCTCGGGCTTTCTCTACGGCCTCGATCTCGCGGACACGCTGATCCGCAGCGGCAAGTACCGGCGCCTGCTCCTGGTCGGCGCGGATGTGCACACGCCGCTCATGCCCTGGAAGCGCGGATGGAACATCACCATCGGCGCCGAGGACCGGGAGGCCACGGCGGAGGAACGGGAGTTCAACAACAAGTACCGCGACCGCACGGTGCTCTTCGGCGACGGCGCGGGGGCGATGGTGATCGAGGCGGACGGCGAGAGCGGTCGCGGCTACCTTGCCGCGCGTCTCTTCACGAACGGCTCGAACATCGACGCGCTGTACATGCGCGGCGGCTCGCGGCGGCGGCCGTGGGTCACGCCGGAGCAGGTGGAGTCGGGCGACCTGATCCCGGACATGGAAGGGCGCGAGGTCTTCAAGCAGGGCGTGCTGCGGATGCCCGAGGCGGTGCGGGCGGTGTGCGAGGCGGCGGGGGTGAAGGTCGAGGACATCGACCTCTTGCTCGTCCACCAGGCCAACCTGCGCATCATCGAAGGCGTGGCCAAGCAGCTCGGCCTTCCGCCGGAGAAGGTGCCGCAGAACATCGAGCGTTACGGCAACACCACCGCGGGCACCCTGCCGATCCTCTATCACGAGTGCGTGCAGGACGGCCGGATCAAGCCCGGCATGCTGATCTGCTTCACCGCCCTCGGCTCCGGGCTGCACTGGGGCGCGGCGCTGTATCGCACGTGATGCGGCGACTGGCGCTGGTCCTGCTCCTGGCCACGAGCGCGTCCGCGCAAACGCTGCCCTTCCTCACCGACAAGGAGATCGCCGCGCTGGCGACGGAAGTCTCCGGCGAGACGGCGAAGCGCACGGTCGAAGGTCTGTCGCGCCATCACCGCATGCGCGGCTCGCGCGGCTATCGCGCCGCGGCGGACCAGATCGTGGCGGACCTGAAGCGCTACGGATTCGCCGATGCGCACGTCGAGTCGCTGCCGGCGGACGGGAAGATCTTCTACGGCACGCAGCGCTCGCGGCCGCCGTGGAACGCGGAATTCGCGGAGCTGTGGGAGCTCGACGGGAGCGGCGCGCGCGTAGTGCGCCTGGCCAGCTGGGACGCCGCGCCGATCACGCTCGCGCAGGACTCGGTGAGCGCGGACGTGACCGCGGAGCTGATCGACGTGGGGGCGGGCACGGCGGAGTCGCACTACGCGGGCAAGGACGTGAAGGGAAAGATCGTCCTGGTCTCCGCGCAGCCGGAGGCGGTGGCGCCGCTCGCCGTCGGCAAGCTCGGCGCGGTGGGGATCGTCAGCTACGCCCAGAACCAGCGCACGGCCTGGTGGGGCGAGGACGAGACGCTGATCCGCTGGGGGCATCTCGCGACCTTCGCGCCGGCCAATGAGCGGACGTTCGGCTTCATGGTCTCGCTCAAGACCGCGCGCTCGCTGCAGCAGCGGCTCGGGCGCGGCGAGAGCATCCGGCTGCATGCAGTCGTCCGCGCGGGGCAGGAGCCGGGCGCGTACGACCTGGCCATGGCCACGATTCCGGGCAGCGACAGGGCAGCCGAGGAGATCGTGTTCAGCTGTCATCTCGATCATCCGCGGCCGGGGGCGAACGACAACGCCAGCGGCTGCGCGACGATCCTGGAGGCCGCGCGCACGCTCTCGAAGCTGATCCGCGAGAAGCAGCTCCCCCCGCCGCGGCGCACCATCCGCTTCGTCTGGCCGCCGGAGATCGAGGGCACGCTGGCCCTCCTGAACGGGCGGCCGGAGATCGCCCAGCGGATCAAGGCCGCGGTGCACCTGGACATGGTCGGCGGCGGGCCGGAGACGAAGG
>JBIOTX010000360.1:0-10346 GCA_044866315.1 Thermoanaerobaculia bacterium
ACCTCCACAGAAGCAGCGATCTCTACGCGTCTTCAAGCAACGCCAGAGATAGCGCAGGCTGACCCGCCCTCACAACCCCCGTTTGGTCAACGGTGGTCGTCAGCCGCCGGTGGGGCCTTCATTCGAAATTCTTCATTCCCGTTCCGTGCGCCTTCTGCCTTCCGCCTTCCGCCTTCATCTTTCCCCTTACCTCCCCGCCACCGCATTCACCCAAATCTCCCGATACGTCTTCCCCTGGTACTCATAGTCCACGCGCGCGCGCAGCGACAGCGGCTCGAGCTGTCGCAGACGCGGGGTGTTCGTGTACGCCATGAGCACCATGTCCACGCTGCGCGTGTCGCCGGCGGGAAGGGCATGGTTGAACAGCTGCTCGTAGGGGCGGACGGTGTACTGGCTCATCACGCCGGGCTCGATGCGGATGCGGCGGATGGTGATGGGCTCCTGGGCCGTGTTCCGCAGCTGAATGGTGATCGAGATCGGGGCCTGGGTGCCGGAGCCGAAGAAGAGCTCGTTCTGCTGGCGGATGAGCAGCTCCGGGCGGCCGGGGGAGGCCGGCTGGGAGGCACAGGCGAGGGAGAGGATCAGGAGCGAGGCCGTGATGTAGCGCGCCATCGCACAATTCTAATGAGGATGAGCGCGAAAAGGGTCAGACCGCTGAGGGCCGCGCCGAGGACGAACGCGCGCGGGCGGTAGACCAGCTCGTACCGGCCGGACGTGGCGCGGAAGGCCAGGAAGGCGTGGTTGGCGCGGCGGAGCGGAATGGCGTTGCCTTCCGCGTCGAAGGCCTTCCAGCCGCGCCAGGCGCTCTCGCTGACGATGACCCACGCGGGACCGGCGGCGTTCACGTCGAGGACGAGATGCTCGGCGCCGCGGCGGGTGGTACGCACGGTGCCGCGCGGATTGGCCACGCTCGTCGTCTCGCAGTCGCCCCGCAGCCACGACTCCTCGGCGAAGTCGCGCGCGCCGGCCAAGGCCTCGACGTCGTGGAAGCCGCAGTGGACGGTCCGCGGGATGAACGCGCGCGGGAGCACGCGCGTGTTCTCGGCGATGGCGTAGCCGCCCTCCGCGCCGATCCGACGCCAGCCGAGCGGAAGCGGCGCGTCGCGCACGGTGAAGGCGTAGCGGACGTTCATCATCGACAGGAACGGCCGGCTCAGGTCATGGACCAGATTCGCGCCGACGGGCGGGGCGTCGCACCAGAGCTTGTACGTGTCATGGAAGACCTTCAGGTTCATGGCCTGATAGCCGCGCACGTCCTCGAGGCCGAAGTAGGCGCTGGAGTTCGGGAGCAGGACCTGGCCGAGGCCGACGACGCGATAGGGTTCGCCATCGCGCGGGAGCTGGTTGATGAGGGCGAGGTTGGGCGTGGCCAGCTTCGCGTCGACGGAGGGCCAGAAGTCGCCCATCTCGAGGTAGCGCTGGGCGAGGAGGAGCGCAACGATCAGCGCGGGTCTCGTCCGCAGGAAGGGGAGCAGCGCGAGCGGAACGAGCAGGAACGCAGTGTTCGTCGCCAGGAGCGCAGGCGACAGATTCCCCGCGCGCATCGACGGCCACAGGAGCGCCACGGCAACGCCGAGCACGATCAGCAGTGCAATGGACACGGCGCCCAGCCCCCGCTCCCCCAGCGCGTCTACACCAAGCGCAGCGAGAGCGACCACCCCGAAGGCGCAGAGCACGATCAGGCGCTCATTGAGAGCGATGTCGAAGAGCGGCAGGTGCGCGAGGAGGTCGGCGATCCCCGGCGCGGACGAGCCGGCGAGGAGGCCGAAGACGGCCATGCCGAGGAAGAGCCAGCGCGCGCGGTGCCGGGAGCGCCAGAGGCCGAACAGCGCCAGCGCCAGCACGACCGATCCCGCGTAGCCGTTCTCGGCGAGCCAGTAGTGGTGCGACTTGTCGTCGGCGACGTCGTGCACCAGCCGGCCGTAGACGAAGGGCACGAAGCTGCGCACCGCCATCGCCCCCGCCTCGGCGAGCGGCAGCGAGCGGTCCATGGTCTTCATCACCGCCCGGCGAATCTCGTACTGCACGGTCTGGGGCAGCGCATCCTGGATGGGAAGGAGAAAGACCGCGGTCAGGCCGAGAGCGATCGCGCCGGCGAGGACGGCGGCACCGAGGACGCGCAGCGGCGGCTTCGGCATGCGCACGAGCGCGTAGACCACGCCCGCGAACACGATGTGCACCACGCTCTCCGGGTGCCCGGCGACGATCAGCAGGGTGAGGGCGATGGTCAGCGCGACCGCGCCGCGCCGCGGATCCGTGAGCACAAACTCCACGCCGTACAGCACCAGCGGCAGGAGCGCGATCGAGGCGCCGAGGGGCCATTGCACGTAGAAGACGACGGGCGTGGCGTACATCCAGGCCGCGGCACCGAAGACGGAGGCGAATTCGCTGAGGCCAAGGCGGCGGAAGAAGAGGTACGCGCCGAGACCGGCGACGAAGAAGTTCGCCACGGCGATGAACGTCAGCGCGTACGGCAGCGGGAGCAGCCAGGAGAGGACGTTCACCGGGTAGTACGGCGCGGGCTGCGCGGCGGCGGCGAGGACGTCGCCGGAGAGCATCAGCGGGTTCCAGAGCGGCCAGTCGCCGCCGCGGACGGCGTGGCGCACGGCCACGTTCCAGGGCACGATCTGGTGCGAGACGTCGGTGAGCACGGAGTTGTGCAGCGGCACCTTCGCGTAGGACGCGAACGGCTCGGTGGCGTAGAGCAGGTCGAGCGGCGCGTAGACCCGGCCGGTAAAGACCGCCGGCGCGGTGAAGACGAGCGGCAGCGCGACCAGGACGAAGACTGGCCAGCGGCGCGACATCAGGCCTCGTCCGTCAGCCCGACCGCGCGCTTGACGCGGAACCACTGTTCGCGGGCGCGCCAGAAGCGGCTCCGGCGCATGGCCGCGATCTGCTGCTCCAGCGTCGTCCGCGCATGGGCCAGTACGGCGTTCTCTTCGCGCAGTGCGGCGATCTCCGCGTTCCGCTCCACGATCTGGTTGTCGCGGGCGCGGGCCCGTTCCTTGGCTACGAAGCCGGCCGCGGCGTCGATCGTGCCGAGGAAGAGGATGCGCTCGACGTTGGCGCGGGTGAAGACGGAGACTGTCGCCACCTGATAGCGGAACGAGCGCACGGCGGCGTGCGGCACGAGCGCGTCCCATCCCGACTCCGCCGCGGCGTCGGTGCGGAAGGAGCGTCCGACGTCCTCGCGGCGATGGAACTCGCGCGTTGCGGCCACAACCTCATCGTCAATGCGGATCTCGACCCGGTCGGGAGCCTCGTCGACCGCGGTCGCCCAGCCGGCGAAGCGGATCCCCTCCGCGTCGACGGTCACGCTCTCGATGAAGCCCTTCGGCGCGCGGCGCGGACGCGGGTCGGCGATCGGCGAGGGCGAGATCACGTACACGTCCTGCCAGTCGCTGAGCGCACGGTGCATGCGCACGCAGGCAAACTGCGGATCGATCCCCGCGACCTGCTCGCGCACGTACTCTTCAGTGACCCACGTCGACCCGTACTCGCTCGTGTCCAGCACGCGCGACTCGCTGTGGGTCTCGAAGCTGATGCCCTCGCCCTGCACCCTGGCCTTCTCCGGCGCGATCGACTCGTCGTGCACGCTGAAGAGGAGCAGCCCCTCCGACTCGAGCAGCCCGGCGAGCTTGCGCAGCCAGGGCGTGAACGTCGCCGGCGGCAGGTGCGTGAACAGCGAGGCCACGAAGATCACGTCGTACTTGTCCGGCACGGAGAGGTCGTCCGGATTCGTCGCCGAGAGGATGGTCTTCACCCCGAACTGCGCGGCCTGGAACTCCATCCCCCCCGCGAGGATGTCCGAGACGGTGACGTCGGCGAAGCGCTCGTGGACGAGGAAGCGCGTCAATCGCCCGTAGCCGCTGGCGAAGTCGAGCATCCGCCGCGGCGGCGTGTCCCTCCACTGCGAAATGTGTCGCACGAGCTGGAACTGCTCGAGGCCGTTCTGGAAGTAGTTCGCCAGCGCGGCGTCGCGGTCGTAGTCGTGCAGCTTGAGGGCAAAATCGAGCATGTCGTCGCGCTCATCGATGGCCCGGTTCAGCTCCCGCCAGCGCGGCAGGCGCGGGCGCAGCAGCGCGTCCACCATCGGATGCGACTCATCGGGTTGGAAAGCCAGCATGAGCGGCGCGTATCATCGCACGCCATGCGCGTGAAGCTCGCCCTCGCCTTTCTCCTTCTCACCACGGCACTTGGGGCCCAGGAGGAGCGCGCCCTGCGCATCCTCCGGGAGGTCCCGCTCATCGACGGCCACAACGACCTGGCCTGGGAGTACCGGGAGCGGGTGAAGAACCATCTCGCCCAGATCGACATCCGCCAGGACCAGTCCAAACTGGAGAAGCCGCTCCACACCGATATCCCCCGCCTCCGCCGAGGGGCCTTAGGCGCGCAGTTCTGGTCCGTCTACGTCCCCGCCACGCTCAAAGGCGCCGACGCCCTGCAGGCGACGATGGAGCAGATCGACGTCGTGCATCGCATCGATGCCGCGTACCCGGACGTCTTCGAGCTCGCCCTCACCGCCGATGACATCGTGCGCATCCACAAGAAGGGCAAGATCGCCTCGCTCATCGGCATGGAGGGCGGACACTCGATCAACAACTCCCTGGCCGCGCTCCGCCAGTTCTACGCCGCCGGCGCGCGCTGCATGACCCTCACCCACTCCCTCAACAACGACTGGGCCGACTCCGCGACGGACAACCCGAAGCACAACGGCCTCACGGCCTTCGGCAAGAGCGTCGTCGCGGAGATGAATCGCCTCGGCATGCTCGTCGATCTCTCCCACGTCGCGCCGAAGACCATGCACGACGCGCTCGACACCACCGCCGCGCCGGTCATCTTCTCCCACTCCTCCGCCCGCGCCCTCACCGACCACCCCCGCAACGTGCCGGACGACGTGCTGGCCCGGCTGAAGGACAACGGCGGCGTGGTCATGGTCACGTTCGTGCCGTCGTTCGTCTCCGAGAAGGTGCGCCGGCACGGTGCGGAGCAGGACGCGGCCGAGGCCCGGTTCAAGGAGCTGTATCAAGGCCAGCCGGCGAAGGTGAAGGAGGAGCTCGCCGCCTGGGACGCGCAGAACCCGCGCCCGCGGGCGACCATCAGCGACATCGCCGACCACATCGAGCACGTGATGAAAGTCGCCGGCGAGGACCACGTCGGCATCGGCGGCGACATGGACGGCATCACCATCACCCCCGCGGACCTGCAGAGCGTGGCCGACTACCCGAAGCTCTTCGCGGAGCTGTTCCGCCGCGGCCACACCGACGAGCAGCTGAAGAAGCTCGCGGGCCTCAACGTGCTGCGGGTGATGCGCAGGGCGGAAGCCGTCGCCGCGAAGCTGCAGAAGGAGCGCCCGCCGTCGGACGTGCTGCTCGGCGAGTAATCACTCGCCGGCGTCCTCCCCGCCGACCGCCGCCTCCTTCCCCTTGCGCCCGCGCGCCAGCGACTCCCGGTATTCCGTCGGG
Organism: Thermoanaerobaculia bacterium; assembly: GCA_044866315.1. GTDB lineage: Bacteria > Acidobacteriota > Thermoanaerobaculia > Gp7-AA8 > Gp7-AA8 > QHVT01. The sequence goes on from JBIOTX010000360.1 coordinate 5,466, forward strand.
GTCATGCCCGTGGCGCGCTTGAAGCCGCGGAAGAAGCTCATGCGCGTGCCGTAGCCGGCCCGGTAGCCGACCTGCGTCGTCGGCAGGGATGTCGTCCGCAGCAGGAACTTGGCCCGCCGCACCTGCGCGCGCTTGATGTACGCGCCGGGGCGCTCGCCGTGCCGGGCCACGAAGGCATAGCTGAACTGCGAGAGCGACAGACCGATCTTCTTCGCCAGCTCGCTCACGTGCGGCGGCCTCCGGTTTCGGAAGCAGTCGCGCAGGTAGGAGTCCGCCGCCGCCGTGAAGCTTCCCTCTTCCACCATTCACCCTAGGGAGTGACAGAGACTCCCGAATCCTTACCCGATACCTGCCTGATCGCCGCTTCCAGCTCCGCGCTGCGCTGCGATCCGATCAGAATTCGCTTCCCACTCCGGAGCACGAGCTGCACTCCCTCGTCCCCGGAAACGTTGTACGCCCAACCGTTTCCCGACCATCGAATGCCCCAGCCGCCGTATTCGGTCAACGGATCGTAGACTCGCTTCGCAGCCTCCGCGATCTCGCTGCCCGCGATCCGCCGCGGTTTCCGGTGGAATGGCACGAAGCGAAACACGAGGTCGCTGTCAGTGACGGCGACGTCGAGGTGGGCGAGCCAGAACGCGCCCAGGAAGGCAATCTCCAGGACGACGGCGATCGTCATGGCGATCCAGTCCCCGGCCGCGGCGATCAGCACGATCACCGGCAGCGCGGTGAGGGCGAGAATCAGCCAAAGCCAGGCTTGGCGGAACGATTGGCGCTCCTGGAAAAGGACGTGCACGGAGTCATTATCGGGCAACAGACCCGGCAGAAACAATAAACGTTTGTAAATCAATCAGTTGCCGGAACGAGCGCTACGAGCGTCTGGCCCTCTTCCTGCTATACAATTCTCCATGTGGAAATTGCGCTGAATGGAGAATGCTTGTAGAGTGCCGCTCGACCATTGGAGACCCTGAGGATGCACAGCATCGAACTACCGCTTCTCCCCGCCACCGCACTCGACCCGCTTCTCATCGAGGGCGGAGGCTCGAAGCATGCCGTCCAGAAGCTTCGTCAGGAGCTTCGCAAGGAGTTCGATACGCCCGATACGGCGTCGTTTCATTCGTTCGGCCGGCACGGCACCACGAACCTGGAGCCGTTCCCGTTCCTCGCCTGTCTTCTCACCGGCACCCGCTGGGGTCGCGATCGCGCGCGTCTCCTTGCGCGGGTCTACAACGACGCCGGCCTCGATCGTCTGTTGCACTCTGATCGATTCGCGAGAGCCATGCACCTCGCGGCACAGGTGCTCCGGGCGGCAGCACGGGTTACGGGATACGAAGTCGCGCTCGCGGTGGAAACGCTCACCGGCCTGACGGCGAACAATGCCGAGTTCCGCTCCGTGGCGGAAGAGATGAGCGATGTGAACCGGAAGGTCGATCAGCATCTGCGCGAAGTCCGGCGCATTCCCGGTACGCTCGTACGGACCGAAGGCGATCAGGCGCTGGTGGTGCTGGAGACGGGAGATCGCGAAGAGCTCCGTGAGCTGTCGGCGGCGCTGCTGCGCGCGACGGGCATCGTCGACGAGGGCGGCCGTTTCATACTCTACGAAATGAACTGGTCGGCCGACACCCGCAGCTTGGTGGCCTTTCCGGCGGTGGACATCGACGTCGTCGATCAGGATCTGGAGCGGCGTCTCGCCGAGGCCGAGACGCCGCTGCCGTCGCCGGCTACGGTCGGGGTATAGCGCGACAGAAACCGAAGCGCCTGCGGTCGTCGCCGCGATCGCTGGATCCGGCGAATTGCGCTTTGCCCGTCCGCGGCACGGTGATGGCGAGGTCGCCGAAACAACGTCCAGGCTGGACTAGATGCTGCGCGCCGAGGAGCACGGCCGCCGCGGCAAACTCCTCGCGGCATGCCAGTGCGTAAGAGGTGCAGAAGATGTCGCCGCCGGAAGTGGCACATCGCGAGCGTGCGGCCATCAGCGTATCGCGGGACGGGTGATGCAGTCCGCTGGTCTTTCCCGAGATGACGATGCGCCTTCGCTGAGATCGAACAACCACGGCGGAACGCCGCCGCGCGCGCCGTGATGGGGGACGACGAGGCACTCGTTCCGCAGCGACAGCTCCGGAAAACGCGCTGCCGTCGTAGCGGCAAAATCGAGCGTCGCCTTGGTCGCGTCACCGGTCAATAGGACGCGCCCCATGGGCCCGCGATCGTCGAAGCGGAACAGAATGACCATGCTCGTGACATTACCTGCGACTTGCTCTCGCCGCAGCGCCCCGAGCTCCTCGCCTGCCACCATCGTCGCCGCCGGGCTGAGGACGCGCACGTCCCAGCCGGCTCCCCAGGCGAGGCACGGCGGATCGGGATAGCCGCGTGAGCCTTGGAAGTCGTCGACGGTGACGGCGGAGGTCGGGATGCCGAGGTCCTTCGCCTTCTGCCGGGCACGGGTGAGCCAGGCTTGTTTCTTGTTGAGCGTCGAGGCCGGATAGGCGAATCGTTCGACGCGCATCCCGCGCCTCACCACCTCTTCGAGCAGCAGCGCAATTCCGAGCGTATGGTCCGCGTGGGCATGCGTCGCCGCGACAAATGCAACCCGCGCGTCGCAGATGATCTCGAGCGCATGGCGGAGCGACTCGGGATGCTGCGTTCCCCAGTCGACGACGCCGACCCGGCCATCGGGAAGCTCGAGCAGACACGCGTTGCCGAGACCTCCGTCGTCTTCGATCCGAAACACATGCGAGTGAACTTCTCCCCGCCGGCAGCCATCGAGCCGTCGCGCTACCTCCTCGCGCGGATCATACCCATTGCCGCTGTTTTCCATCTCTCCGGCCACTCCCTCGCTTCGCTATCATTCGCCTCCCCATGCTCCCCCTGCCCCTCACCCCCCTCCTCGGCCGCGCGCGGGAGCTGGACGAGACCCAGCGGCTGCTCGCCGCGGCGCGCCTTCTGACCATCACCGGGCCGGGCGGGGGCGGGAAGACGCGCATCGCCCTGGAGCTGGGGCGGCGGGCGGGGGACCGGTTCGAGGAGGTCTACTGGGTCGACCTGGCCCCGATCAGCGACCCCGAGCTGGTACCGCAGCAGATCCTCTCGGCCATGGGCAGCCGGGAGCTTCCGGTGCAGGATACGATTCAGTTCATCGTCGACACGATCCGCGACGACGCCCTCTTGTTCGTGATCGACAACTGCGAGCACCTCATCGACGAATGCGCGGCCGTGGCTGAGGCCATCCTGCGGGGGTGTCCGGCCACGACCATCCTGGCTACCTCCCGCGAGCCCCTCGGCATCGCCGGCGAGCAGACCTGGCTCGTGCCGCCGCTCTCCGAGGAAGACGCGGTGCAGCTCTTCGTCGAGCGGGCCCGGGCGGTGGCGCCGGCGTTCGAGAAGACGGCCGACAACGAGAAGGCCATCGCCAGCATCTGCCGCCGCCTCGACGGCATCCCGCTGGCCATCGAGCTGGCCGCGGCGCGCGTGCGCGTGCTGCCGCCCGAGCAGATCGCCGAGCGCCTGGCGGATGCGTTCAGCGTCCTCTCCTCCGGCTCGCGCACCGTTCCGCGGCATCGCACCCTGCGCGAGACCATCGACTGGAGCTATCGCCTCCTGGACGAGGACGAGCAGGTGCTCTTCCGCCGTCTGGCCGTCTTCGCCGGAACGTTCTCGCTGGCTGCGGCGGAAGCCGTGTGCGGCGACGTGCTGGAGCTGCTCTCCGCGCTGGTGGAGAAGTCGCTCGTGCTGGTCGAGCGGGACGGCTATCGCCTCCTCGACACCGTCCGCCAGTTCGCGGCCGAGAAGCTCGATGAGTCGGGAGAGCGCGAGCGGCTCCGCGAGCGCCACGCCCGGTTCTTCCTCGAGGAGATGGAGCGTGCCGAACCGCGGATCTTCGCCGGCGGCAGCGACGCGGCCACCATGCGCCGCGTCGACCGCGAGTTCGACAACGTCCGCGCCGTGTTCGATTGGGCGGAGAAGGATCCCGCGGGCGCCGAGATCGCCCTGCGGCTGGTCTACGCCATCCATTGGTACTGGTTCGCCCGCGGCCACTTCCACGAGGCCCGCCGGCGCATCACCGCCGCGCTCTCCCGCGCGGCGGGCGTCGATCCGATGATCCGCGCCCGCGCCGCCGTCGCCGCCGGCGACGCCGCAGTGTGGCAGGCCGACTGGCGCGCCCTCCGGCCGATGATCGACGACGCCCTGGCCACGCTGCGCGAGGGCTCCGACCTCCGCCCCCTGGCCGTCGCGCAGATGCTCCTCGGCGTCGCCCTGGCCTTCGACGCCGACGACGCGGAAGGTGCACGGCGGATGCTGGAGGAAGCCAAGACGACGGCGCGCCGCAACGGCCGCGACGTCGCCCTTGCGCTGATTCTTTACTGGTCCGGCCTGGCCGCGCAGCTCCGCGGCGACCGGGCCGCCGCGCGCGCGGAGCTCGAGGAGGCTCACGCCATCGGCGAGGAGATCGCCAACCGCAACGCCATCGGACACCCCCTCACCGCCCTCGGCTACCTCGCCCTGCACGAGCGCAAGCTCGACGAGGCCATGCGCTGCTTCCGCCGCGCGCTCGACGTCCACTCCGAGACCGACGACCGCTGGGGCCTCACCCAGGTCGTCGAAGGCATCGGCCTGGTCCTCCTCGACACCGGCGACGCCGAGACCGGCACGCGCCTCCTCGCCGCCGCGTCCAACGCCTGGCTGCAGCTCGGCGCGCGGCCGGGCCGGCGCGAGGACTTCGAGCGCGAGAAGGACGAGCGCCTCCGCCGCGCCCTCGGCGACGAGCGCCTGCGCATCGCCCTCGCCTCGGGCGCGGCCATGCCGTACGAGATGATGGTCGAGCTCGGTCGTGGGGGGGGGGGGGGGGGGGGGGGGGGGGGGGGGGGGGGGGGGGGGGGGGGG
>JBIOTX010000361.1:0-6906 GCA_044866315.1 Thermoanaerobaculia bacterium
CCCCCCCCCCCCCCCCCCCACTACCTCGTCCCGATGCGCGGCTGGACGAAGCGGCCCTCGTTGGTCTCGTTGTCGATCACCGAGGCGTACACGTACGTCTCCGGCGCGTTGGTCTCCACCACCACGGAGAAGCCGGCGCCTTTGGTGATGAGCGGGAAGATCGACTGCACCGAGACGTGCGACAGCGCGCCGGCGCGGACGCGCACGTGGGAGACGGCGACGTTGCGGCCGGGCACGCGCTGGAGGGCGAGGAGGAAGTCGGCATCGGCGTCGCCGTAGTTGACCAGGCCGATGTTCGTGCGGAAAGAGTCGCTGAAGACCAGGCCGTCGAGCGCGCGCAGGGGGTAGTAGAGCTGCCCGATGTACGTCGCGATCGGCTGCGGCTTGGAGATCTCCGTCCCGCGGACGGCGTAGACCATGGCCCGCACCGTCACCGGCCTCCGCGCGCCGGTGATCACGCGCAGCGGCGAGAGCGCCTCGGGGAGGCCGAAAGCCTCGCCGACGACGTCGCTGAAGCGCTGCACCTGCCCCGGCTCGAGGGTCAGCAGGATGGCCGGCGCGCCCGGCGCGGCGGTCAGCTCCAGGGCCACGTCCACCGGCGCACCCACGTCGTTGACGATCACCACGTCGGTCTTCCATTGCGTGGCCGAGGTCCCCAGGACGCTCCCGACCACGGGAACGATCACGGTGGAAGTCTCCTGCGCGCCGAGAGGCAGGCCGAGGAGCAGACAGACGGCGATCCGGAGGATGAACCTCATCCAGGACATCAGACGAATGAAATTATCTGTGAGTTTCAGACGAAATGCGGGCGGAGCATCCGGGTGCCCACCACCAGGACCTTCTGGAGCGGCGAGAGGGAGAGGCGTTTGCGGACGGCCACGAGCGGGTCTTTGCGCAGTTTGGCCAGGACGGTGGCGTAGACCCCGCCCATGAGCAGGGTGGGGAAGCGGGCGTCGAAGGACAGCTCGCCGAGGAGGGGCTCGGCCTCCCGGAAGTACCCCTCGGCGCGGGCGATCTGGAACTCGATCAGGGCCCGGACCCGGTCGTTTTCGACCCGCTCGAAGAGCTCGCGCTCGCTGACTCCGAACCGCTGCAGCTCCTCTTCCGGCAGGTAGATCCGGTCCCGCCCGAGGTCGTCGCCGATGTCGCGGGTGACGTTGGTGAGCTGCAGCGCGGTGGAGAGATTCCGGCCGTAGCCCAGCGCGGCGTCGGTGCGGTAGCCGAAGATCGACAGGGAGATGTCGGAGATCGAGGAGGCCACGAGGTCGCAGTACTGCAGCAGCTCCTCGAACGTCGCGTAGCGGGTCTTGACCGTGTCCTGCCGGCAGCCGTCGAGCAGGGCCACGAACGCGCTCTTGGGGATGGCGAAGCGCCCCAGCGCGTCGGCGAGGGCGATGGTGATGGGGTGGGTGGGACGGCCGGCGTAGCAGGCCTCGAGCTCGCGCTGCCAGAGATCGATGCGCCCGAGGACGTTCTCGCCCGGCTCGTCGGCGATATCGTCGGCCACGCGGCAGTACGCGTACGCCGCGTGCACCGCGCGCCGCTTCGGCTTCGGCAGGAAGCGGAATCCGACGGAGAAGTTCGCCCCGTGCTTGTGCGTGATCGCGCGGCAGTAGTCGTAGGCGCGATCGATGTTCATACCACGGGACCCAGCGGCGGCACCTTCATCTCCGTGTCGCGCGAGCGGCACCAGTGCTCGGCGGGCTTGTGCTGGCAACGTCCGCGATGCTTCCACACGCGCCGCACGACCGGCGAGAGGAGCGACTTCCACCAGCGCGGCGCGTGCCATCCGGAGAGATAGCTGCGGAAGTCCTTGGCCTTCGCCGCCTGGCGCACGAAGACCGCCAGGCCCGTGTTGCCGCCGGCCTCGTAGAGGAAGCGGTTGACCAGACTGGTCTCCTGCTTCGGCCCGAGCTCGCCCGTCCAGAGCTCATCGAAGTCGCGGCCCTCGAGGATGCTCCGCGCGGCCAGCCAGCCGCTGGTGAGCGCGTAGCGGATCCCCAGGCCGAAGAGGTAGTCCTGAAAGCCGCCGGCCTCGCCGACGTAACGCGCGCCGCCTTTCGTGGCCTGCCGCTTGAGATGGAAGTTCATGTACGAGTAGCCGGTGCGCGTCTCCGCGGGAATGGTGAAGCCATGCAGGCGCTGCGCGGCGGCGAGGGAGTGCTCGAAGTACTCGTCGATCTTCTTGAAGTCGGCGACGATCGCGCAGCCGAAGGTGGCGATGCCGTCGAGGATGAAGAGGTACGAGTAGCCGCCGGGGGAGAGATGGTGGTTGAAGAAGACGTCGATGCGCTCGTCCTCGGCGGTCTTCCAGGTCATCTCCCGGGCCAGGCCGTCCGGCGAGGCCGGGCCGGTGGCGACGATGTCCGCCTCCTCGGGGGCGAGGCGGCTGTTGAAGATCACGTTCACGCCGAGGGCGCGGGCCTGGGCGAGGAGACCGCGGTCGAGCGTGCCTTCCTCGACGCCGCGGCGGATGAAGTAGCCGTACGGCTCGCCGCTGCGGATGGTGCGCCGGACGTCGCTGGCGTCGTAGAACGTGGCGTACGTCGCCGGGCGGAAGTAGAAGTTCCGCTCCACGCCGATGCGCTCCAGGAACGCGGGCACGGGCTCGCGCTCGGACGACCCCTCGATGATCTGCAGGTCGCCGATGAAGCGCATGCCGACGTCGCGCTTGGCCTCGTGGACCACGGCTACGCGGCCGGCCCGGGCCAGGGCGATCGCGGCGGCCAGACCACTTGGTCCCGCGCCTGCAATTCGAATGGGACGAATGACATCCATTGAAGAAGGCAAGGTATCTTATCGCGCGGTGTCCGAAGCGAATTCCGCCCCCCGCCGCTTCGGCGGCTACGCCGCGCTGGTGGCGGCCGGCATTCTGCTCAGCCGGATCGCCGGTCTCGTCCGCACGAGCGTCTTCGCCCACTACCTCGGCGCCTCGCGCGCGGCTGACGCCTTCAACGTCGCCCTCAAGGTCCCGAACTTCCTGCAGAACCTCCTCGGCGAGGGCGTGCTCTCGGCGGCGTTCATCCCGGTCTACGCGCGCCTCATCGCGAAGGGCGACGAGAAGCTCGCCGGCCGCGTCGCCGGCGTCTTCGCCTCGTTCCTCGCGCTCGGCGTCAGCGTGATCGTGCTCATCGGCGTGCTGGCCACGCCGCTCATCCTCAACATCACCGCGGCCGGCCTCGACGCGCCGACCATGGCCCTGGCCACGAAGCTCACCCGGATCATCTTTCCCGGCGTCGGCCTGCTCGTGCTCTTCGCCTGGGCCCTGGGGATCCTGAACGCGCACCGGGTGTTCTTCATCTCCTACGTCGCGCCGGTGCTCTGGAACGTGGCCATGATCGCCACCCTGGTGATCTTCGGCACGCGCCTGCGCAACGAGGGTCTCGCAGTCGCTCTGGCGTGGGGAACGTTCATCGGCTGCGCGCTGCAGTTCGCCATCCAGATCCCCTGGCTGATGCGCCACGCCCGCAATCTCTCGTTCGGCCTCGACCGCCACCTCGAGCCGGTGAATACCGTCTTCCGGAACATCCTGCCGGTCGTCGGCGGCCGCGGCGTGGTGCAGATCAGCGGCTACGTCGACACCCTGCTGGCGTCGTTCCTCGGTCCCGGCGCCATCGCCAACCTCGTCTACGCGCAGACCATCTACATGGCCCCGATCTCCATCTTCGGCATGTCCGTGGCCGCGGCCGAGCTGCCGCAGATGGCCAGCGAGACCGGCTCGGACGAGGAAATCCGCACCGCGCTGCGCCGCCGCCTCGACCGCGGCGTGCGCCAGATCGCCTTCTTCGTCGTGCCCACCATCGTCGCCTTCGTCCTCATCGGCCGCGTGCTCGTGGCCGCGCTCTACCAGCGCGGCGAGTTCCGGGCCCACACCACGCTCATCGTCTGGTACATCCTCATCGGCTCGACCATCGGCCTGCTCGTGGCCACGCAGGCCCGCCTCTACTCCTCGGCCTACTACGCCCTGCACGACACCAAGACGCCGTTCCGCTTCGCCATCGCCCGCGTGATCGCCGGCGCCACCCTCGGCGCGCTCCTGGCCTTTCCGCTGCGGCCCGTCCTCGCGCGCATCCTCGACGCGCTGCGCATGCCGTACCCCGGCGACGCCCTGGGCGTCGTCGGCATCACCGCGGGCACCGGCATCGCCGCCTGGATCGAGTACGCGCTCCTGCGCCACGGCATCGCCAAGCGCATCGGTCCCGGCGAGTCGAAACTCGCCTTCTTCGCCCGGCTCTGGACCGCCGCCCTCTGGGCGGGCGCCGCTGCGCTCGCGGTCGATTTGTTCGTGATGCGCGACCTCGCCCCGCGGCTGCCGCTCCGGCACATCAGCGAGGCCATCGCCATCAGTGGCGTGTTCGGGGTCGTGTACTTTGTGGCGGGCTTTATTCTTGGCGTGCCCGAGGTGAAGGCCACGCTGAGGCGGTTTGTGAAGTAGCTCTGTCACCGTTCTTGCTACCATCCCCCAGCCGTGACCGAAGTACCTCCGACCACCTCGCAGCCCGTCGGGATGCCCGGAGCGCGCGTCGCGGACGTCGACGTCAACCCGGCCGAGGCGCTGCTCGAGGTGAAGAACCTCCGGACCTCGTTCTCCTCGGAGGACGGCGTGGTGCACGCGGTCGACAACGTCTCCTTCAACGTCCGCCGCGGCGAGGCCGTGGCCCTGGTGGGGGAGTCGGGGTGCGGCAAGAGCGTGACGGCGATGTCGATCATGCGTCTCGTGGCCTCGCCGGGGAAGATCACCGCGGGCGAGATCCGCTTCAAGGGCCGCGACCTGGCCGCGCTCTCGGAGAGGGAGATGCGCAACGTCCGCGGCAACGACATCGCCATGGTCTTCCAGGAGCCGATGACGTCGCTCAACCCGGTCTTCAAGATCGGCGCTCAGGTGGCCGAGGCGATCCGCATCCATCGCAAGGTGTCGAAGAAGCAGGCCTGGAAGCAGGCCGGGGAGATGCTCGAGCTGGTGTCGATCCCCGACCCGCACAAGCGCCTCGACGACTATCCGCACCAGCTCTCCGGCGGCATGCGCCAGCGCGTGATGATCGCCATCGCCCTCTCCTGCGACCCGGAGCTGCTGATCGCCGACGAGCCGACGACCGCGCTCGACGTGACCATCCAGGCCCAGATCATGGAGCTCCTGGCCTCCCTGCAGAAGCGCCTCGGCCTGGCCATTCTCCTGATCACCCACGACCTCGGCGTCGTCGCCGAGTTCTGCGAGCGCGTGATCGTCATGTACACAGGGCGGGTGGTGGAGGAGGCGCCGGTGCACGCGCTGTTCGCCAATCCCGCGCACCCGTACACGCGCGGCCTCCTCAAGTCGCTGCCCAGCGTGGCCACGGACGTCGCCGCGCCGAAGCGCCTGTCCACCATCGCGGGCATGGTCCCGCCGATCAGCAACCTCCCGCCGGGCTGCAAGTTCAACCCGCGATGTCCGGACGTGATGGACATCTGCCTCGGGAAGGAGCCGGCGCTCATGCCGGTGGGGCCGGGGCAGTCGGCGCGGTGCTATCTGCATGGGGATGAGGCGGATCCGGAGAGGCTATGACGATGAGGGCAGAAGGCAGAAGGCAGAAGGCAAAAGGCAGAAATCGAGGACGTCTACGTTCTGCGGGGTTCTGCCCTCTGCCTTCTGCCTTCTGCCTTTTGCCTTCATCCGGGCGGGGGCCCCATGCCTGACAAGCCGTTCATCCCCGGCGACGACAAGGTTGCGCCCGCGATCACCGGCGGACTGCAGACGCCCGCCGATCAGACCGACCGCCAGCGCCAGATCGTGGCCAAAGAGCCGCACGATCGCGGCGAGCAGTCGGCGCCCCAGGAGATCCCCGAGATCCCGATGGGGGCAGGGGAGCCGCTGCTCGTCGTCAAGGACCTGCGCAAGTACTTTCCGGTCAAGCGGGGCGTCCTGGCGCGAGTCGTGGCGAACGTCAAGGCGGTGGACGGCGTCAGCTTCGGCGTCGCGAAAGGGGAGACGCTGGGGCTCGTGGGCGAGTCCGGCTCGGGAAAGACCACGATCGGTCGCTGCATCCTCCGCCTCATCGAGCCGACCAGCGGGACGGTCGAGTTCCAGGGCACGAACGTCCTCGATCTCGACTCCGGCGACATGCGCCGCATGCGCCGGCACATGCAGATCGTCTTTCAGGATCCGTACGCCTCGCTCAACCCGCGCATGACCGTCGGCACGATCGTCGCCGAGCCGCTGGTGATCCATGGCGACATGAGCGGCGCGGCGCGCAACGACCGCGTGGCCGAGCTCCTGCTCAAGGTCGGACTCAGCCCCGACTACCGCAAGCGCTACCCGCACGAGTTCTCCGGCGGCCAGCGCCAGCGCATCGGCGTGGCCCGCGCCCTGGCCACGAATCCGAAGTTCCTCGTCCTCGACGAGCCCGTCTCCGCCCTCGACGTCTCCGTACAGGCGCAGGTCGTCAACCTGCTCCAGGACCTCCAGGAAGAGCTGGGCCTGACCTACCTCTTCATCGCCCACGACCTCTCCGTGGTCGAGCACATCTCCACCCGCGTCGCGGTCATGTACCTCGGCAAGATCATGGAGCTCTCCGACCGCGGCGCGCTCTACGAGGACCCGCTGCACCCCTACACCAGAGCGCTGCTCTCGGCCGTGCCGCTGCCCAACCCCACGGTCAAGAAGACGCGCATCCTGCTCAAGGGCGACATCCCCACGCCCCTCAACCCCCCGAGCGGCTGCGTCTTCCACACCCGCTGCCCGATCGCCCAGTTCCCGGTCTGCAAGACCGAGGTCCCCCCGCTCGTCGAGCACAAGCCGGGACACTTCGCCGCCTGCCACTTCGCCGGCGCCCCGCTGCCGGAGCAGACGGACCCGGAGGGGCTGCACGCGGCAACCCCCTAACCACGACCACCGGACATCTGTCCGCTTTTAGGAGTGCGGTGGGGGGG